>UQEO01000077.1 GCA_900540095.1 uncultured Collinsella sp. | reverse complement strand
TGGCCGCAGACATCGACCCCGCCGCTCGCAAGACCGCCGAGCGCATGGTCAAGAGCGCTGGTTACAAGCGTTTTGTCGACTTTTGCGCCGCCAAGTCCGCCACCGTGCTGGACCATGCTGGCGCCGTCGCCGGAGCCGCCGTAGTCGCAGACACCACCGAGACACCGCTTTCACTCATGCACGACGCCATGACGCTGGTCGGCGAGCTGCGCCGCGCGCCCGAGCTTTCCGCGGCGCCGGTCGCCGCACTCACCCGCGATGGCCTTATGGCCCGCGCGCTCCATGCCGAGCCCGCGCGCTCCATCGCCGTCATGCCCAATAACGAAGAGGCAACTATTGAGGTTTGGCCCTCGCTCGACCACGCCGCCGCAGCGTTTGAGGCTGCGACCAGTGCGGATGCCGAGGCCGAGGTTGCGGATGCCAACGAAGCCAACGACAAAGCCGCCGGCACCCCCATGCCCGAGCCTGCCGCCATGCTCGACCTGGGCGACGGCAAGCCGCTGCCCGTGCTCATCCCGGAGTCGGAGCAGTTCGCCAACCGCCTGCGCAAGAACGCCCGTCTGCGCCGCAAGTGGGCCAAGCGCGAGGGCGTGAGCTGCTACCGCGTCTACGATGCCGACCTACCCGACTACTCCGCCGCTATCGACCTGTACGAGGGCTGCCCGCAGACGCCGGGCCGCTGGCTCGTCATCGCCGAGTACGCCGCGCCTAAGACCATCGACCCCGCACTGGCCCAGGCCCGTATGCTCGACATTCTGGCCATCGCGCCGCGCATCCTGGATGTCCCAGCCGAGCACGTGCACGCCAAGGCCCGCATGCGTTCGCGCGGCGGCTCGCAGTACGGCAAACAGGGCGCCGGCAAGGGCGGCTCGAGCGAGCGCGCTAACATCGCACGTCGCCGTCTGCCGCTCATCGAAGAGGGCGGCCTTACCTTTGCCGTCAACTTTGACGACTATCTGGATGTGGGCATCTTCCTGGATCACCGCGTCACCCGCAACCTGGTGCGCGAGCACGCCAAGCAGGCGCGCCGCTTCCTCAACCTGTTCGCCTACACCGGCACCGCCACCTGCTATGCGGCCGACGGCGGCGTCGAGGAGACCGTGACGGTCGACCTCTCGAACACCTATCTGGACTGGGCCGAGCGCAACATGCGCCAGAACGGCTTTGTGGGTCCGCAGCATCACTTTGTGCGCGACGACGTGCTCGCCTGGATTCGTGACCAGCGCCAGACGCGCAACCGCTGGGACCTGATCTTTGTCGACCCGCCCACGTTCTCGAACTCGTCCAAGATGGGCCGCCGTACCTGGGATGTCCAGCGCGACCATGTTGAGCTTTTGGCCGGCGTGTCGCGCCTGCTCGCACAGGGCGGGCACGCCATCTTTAGCTGCAACCTGCGCGGCTTCCGCCCCGAGACGCGCAAGCTCGCGCGCGCGGGCGTCGTGTTGGAGGACATTACGGCGCAGACCATCCCCGAGGACTTCGCGCGCAACCAGAAGGTGCACCACTGCTACATCGTGCGCCGCCTGCCCATCGAGGACGCCATGGCCGAGGTCGGCTTTAGCGCCGAGGAGATTGCCGAGCGTGTCGAGGAGCTGCGCAACCCCGAGGTCCGCAAGCCTCGCGCGGCAGTGCCCACGCACGCGCAGGCCGGCAACGGCAGGTCCAACTTTGCCGGCAAACCCTCCCCTGCCGGCAAGTCCAAAAACAAGAAGTTCTACGCCAGCAAGCCCAAAGGCAAATAAACAAAGTTGCGGTGGAATACGGACTGTTTTGCCTGGAATTAGGTAAATTTAGACCGTATTTCACCGCAACTCATATTGGGATGGTGGTTGGCGATCTAGCCTTGGGTGACCAATCGGTAACCGATACCCACGTGCGTCTGGATATAGCGCGGATGCGCGGGGTCGGACTCGATCTTCTTGCGCAACGTGCCCATAAAGACACGCAGGCTCGCCAGGTCGCTCTTGGTCGACGTGCCCCAAATCTCGTGCAAAATAAACTGGTGCGTCAGTACCTTGTCGGCGTTATGCGCCAGCAGGCACAGGAGCTTATACTCGATCGGCGTCAGATGCAGTTCCTCGCCATCCATCGTGGCGATGCCGGCATCAAAATCGATATGCAGCTCACCGGTATCGAACGAGCCCTCGGAGGCAACACCGCCCGTTTGCGCATACGAAAGGCGCCTGAGCGTCGTGCGAATGCGCGCGAGCAGTTCCTCGACCGAAAACGGCTTGGTCAGATAGTCGTCGGCGCCGGCATCGAGCGCGCGAATCTTGTCCGCATCCTCGCTGCGCGCCGAGACCACGATAATCGGCATGCCCGACCATGCGCGCACCGACTCCACCACCTTGACGCCGTCCATATCGGGCAGGCCTAGATCGAGCAGCACAATGCTCGGTGCCTGCGATGAGGCGGCGGCGATGGCGGCATGGGCAGTCTCAACGGCCATATGGCGCAAGCCGTGCGCCTCGAGCGCAGCAACAATAAGATTGCGAACGGCAGGGTCGTCCTCAACGACCAAGATGAGCGGTTTTACGGCAGAGTTCGGCACGGCGTTACTCCTTATCAAACGAAACGTCGGCGGCAGGAAGCTCAATCGTAAAGACCGAGCCGTGCGGGTCCGCCGCGGCAACCTCTATGCTACCGCCATGCGCCAGCGCAATGGAGCGGCAGAGCGAAAGACCCAGGCCCACGCTGCGGTGACTGTCAGCCAGACCGTGGTTGGCGGTGTAGAACGACTCAAAAATCCGCTCGCGGTCCTCGGGTGCGATGCCCGGACCATCATCGACCACCGAGCACGCCACGCGTCCATCGTCGACGCTAATCGAAATCATGATATGCGAGCCCGTGGGCGTATAGGTGATGGCGTTGTTCACCAGATTGACCACCAGCTGCACCATCAGGCGCGCATCGACGTTGACGAGCGCCGGCTCATCGCACGCCACCACCTTAAGGTCGTGCTCGCGCACGGCAGGGTTCACGTGGCGCAGCGCCTCCTCGACGATATCGTCCATGAGCTCGAGCGTGGTCGACAGGCGCATACCGCCACCCTCGAGCTTGGTGATGGCGAGCAGATTCTCGACGGTGGCGTTGAGCCACAGCGCATCCGAGCGAATGGATAGAAGCAGGCCACGGCGCGTCTGGGCATCGAGAACCGCGGTGCCGGTCGAGCCCTGATCGAGCAGCACGTCGGCATTACCCGAAATACTGGTAAGCGGTGTGCGCAGATCGTGCGAGATGGAGCGCAGCAGGTTGGCGCGCAACTGTTCGTTTTTGGCGAGCACCGCCGCCTCCTCGCGGGCCTCCATAGCGCGGGCGCGATCGAGTGCCAGCTCGCCTTCGCTCACGATGGCATCGGCAAGTGTTCGCTCCTCGTGCGTCAGTACGTCGGGCTCGGCAACGATAGCCAGCACGCCCACCACCGAAGCGGGGTCGCCCGAGCGCGCGAAGCCGTCGCCCGTGCGAACCGTCAGGTAGATGCCATAAAACGCCGAGCCGCCATAGGTGGCATCGAGCGGCGTTCCCACATAGGCGGACGCCGAGAGCCGCGGCGGCATCTGCGGCGCCAGTTCATGCACCGGCGCGGCATCGCCCACGGCCGTGTAAGTCGCGCGCGGCAGCAGGTCATCGCCCTCGGCGTCGGCGCTGTACCACACGACCGGACAGCCCGAAAGACGCGCCAGCTGCGTTGCCATGGCATGGACAATCTGCTGCTGATCGGCGCACCGCTGCAGCATGCGGTTGGTCTCGAGCACCATATGCGTGCGGCGGTCGCTGGCGGCAGCCTGTGCCAAGGCACGGCGAAGGGCCAACGCAATCGAGCTCGATACAAGCGAGACCACGAACATGATGAAGAACATGCCGGGATAGCCGCGGTCGATAAGCGACAGCGAGTAGCGCGGGTCGACAAACAAGAAGTTGTAGAGCGCCACGGCGGCAGCCGAGCTCAGCAAGCAATACAGGCGACTCCAGGTAAAGAATGCGCACAGCTGAACGGCGAACACATAGACGATCATGATGCTCGGCGCGAGACCCGGATGGTCGAGCAGCGCGCCCACAATCGTCGCCGCGACCAGCAGCCCCACCGATACGCAGGCGTCATACAGAGGAGTGCGGCGCGTCAGCGTTGTGCGCCGCCACCAAAAGCTATCGGCAATATCGCCGTCCGTACGGACGTCCATCAGTGCCCCGCCCCTCTCTCAAAAACAAAAACCACCACAAAGGGACAGGCACCTTTGTGGTGGTTTCCCTTGTGGTGGTTCCAAGTGTATAGCCTTTGCAACCGGCGGTCGCTAGACAAACAGCACGTGCGCGAGCAGGGCACACACGCACACCGCTCCAAATACCAGTGCCACGATCGAAATTACGCGATCGGCCATATCCATGTTGGCACGGTTCGTAAGGAACCGATCTTCGGCGGCGTCGACACGCGCCTCACGCACCATTTCGACCACCGCCTCGCGGCCATCGAGCGCCTTTGCATCCATGTTTGCCTCCCCGGCCTCAATCTTGTCCATCGAAAACCAACTCCATGCAACCCGTCGGCGCCTACGGCCGCTCGTTGGGGGCCAGGCGCTGCATCTTGTTCACGGCCTTGAACTTGGTGAACAGCGGCACGTACTCAAAGCTCACGTTGGAGTTCTCCAGGCCGTACCAGCGTGCAGGCGTGCCGGCGGCGCGGCGGATGATGTACTTGAGCGTGATGGCCGTACGCTCGCTCGGCTCCACATCGCTTTCGGGCGCCAGAAGCTTACGGATCAGGACGAACTTGAACGTACCGATGTTACCCGGATCCTTGTAGACCGAGTAGTCATGCGTCTGCGCAGGCAGTTCGCCGGTGGCAGCCAGGTCCTGAACGACCTGACGCAGGTAGGCATTGACGCGCTGGTTGATCTTGTAGCCCAGGTACAGATGCACGCGGAACACGTAGTCGGTGCCGAACGTCTCGACCGAATAGGCAAAGGTATGCGGCTCGTCCATGGTCTCGACATTCACGAACCACCAGGCACGAGCGCGCTTGGGATGCTTGTCCAAGATCGAGTAGACGATATCACGGTCGATGTAATCGGTATGGGTGTCCTTGGTCAGGTACACGATGTTGTCGCTCAGGCGCTCGTAGCGATCGTCATCGCGCAGGCGCTTGAGCTGCGGCAGGTAGCTGCGCAGCGGCAGCAGCGTAAACTGGCGCTGCTCAACAGCCGTACCGTTGTACCAGCACACCATGATGCCCATGATGAGCGCGGCCATGAGGATGGTGAAGTAGCCGCCGTGGAAGAACTTGGTGAGCGAGCTCACGAAGAAGAAGCCTTCGAGCAAAAGGAAGAAGGCCGCGAAGATCCACGGCGCGACCTTGAGCTTGCGCTCCTCGTGCAGGTAGAAGAAGAGCAGCAGCGTGGTGCACATCATAGTCAGCGTAATGGCAAGGCCGTAGGCAGCTTCCATATGCGCCGAGTTCTGGAACAGCAGCACCACGATGACGCAGCCCACGAGCATGACGTTGTTGACCATGGGGATGTAGAGCTGGCCTTTGGTCTCGGCAGGGTAGAAGACCTGCATGTGCGGCATGAGGTCCAGACGGCTGGCCTCGGACACCAGCGAGAATGCGCCGGTGATGAGCGCCTGCGAGGCAATGATGGCCGCGACGGTGGAAAGGCCGACGGCAAACGGGCGCAGGCCCGGGGCGAGCATCTGGTAGAACGGGTTGAGATCGGCAATGCCCATGAGCTCGGGGTTGGCAGCGTTGTTCATAAGCCAAGCGCCCTGGCCCATATAGGAAAGCAGCAGGCAGCACTTAACGAACGGCCAGGTGGCGTAGATGTTGCCGCGGCCGACGTGGCCCATGTCGGAGTAGAGCGCCTCGGCACCGGTGGTGGCGAGGAAGCAGCTGCCCAGAATCATGATGCCCGCGTGGTTGTTGGGGCTCAGCAAAAAGGCGATGCCGCGCACCGGGTTGAGGCACAGCAGCACGGCGGGGTGCTGGAAGACAAAGAACAGACCCGTGCCGCCCAGGAACAGGAACCACAGCGTCATGATGGGGCCAAAGGCGTGACCGATCTTGGCCGTACCGATGCGCTGTACCAAGAAGAGCGCGATGATGATGGCGAGCGTAATGGCGACGACGCGGCCTTGGTCATCGCCCAGCACGGCATGGACCGCCGGGATGGTGCGCAGGCCCTCGATGGCCGTGGTAACGGTAACGGCCGGCGTCAGGATGCCGTCGGCGAGCAGCGCGGCGCCACCCAGCATGGCGGGGATGATAAGCCACTTGCCACAGCGCTTGACCAGGCTGTACAGGGCAAAGATGCCGCCCTCACCATGGTTATCGGCGCGCAGCGAGATGAGCACATACTTGATGGTGGTCAGCAGCGTGACCGTCCACACGACAAGGGAGAGCGCGCCAAGCACGAACTCCTCCGTCACGCTTCCGATGCCGCCGTTGCCGGCAACGAGCGCCTTGGTTACATACATAGGGCTGGTGCCGATATCGCCGTACACCACGCCCAGCGTGACGAGCATCGCCGAGATGCTCACAGGAATCGCAGCGTGCGAGGCTGCCTCCTTGGCCTTTTGTTCCATAAGCCGGTTTCCTCCCAACTTTAATGTTCGAAGGAATTATAGGTAATCGGCCCATGTTTGAATGGCACTGTTTTCCCAGCTAAATAAACATTTATACGGCCTTTAGGCCACCGCGGCGATATGAAATGTAACAAAGGGACTGCCCCTTTGTCACATTCGTCATTTTCCAAGCCAGTTTTTGAACCACCATTCCATGGATCGGCTCATCTCGGCCATAAAGGGACTCGTGTGCTTGCGGGTATAGATGTCCACGACGCGCTCCCCCACCTCGCGGGCATGCGGACGGAACATTGCGTCCATCTCGGCCACCTGCGCGTCCATGGTCGCGGCATCCGCGCGGCAGTAGCGCTCCTCGTGCACCAGGTTCACCACGGGATGCGCGATTGCCGGGCGCTCCTTACGGGGCGTGCCGATGATGAGCATCGATAGCGGCATGGTATAGGGCGGCAGATCGAGCAGCTCGGCGACTGCCTCGGCATTCTCGACGATATCGCCGATGTAGCAGCTCCCCAGCCCCAGGGCCTCGGCGGCAACCACGGCGTTTTGCGCGGCGATCACGGCATCCTGCGCCGCGATGGCAAAGTCGCCCAAACCCGGCGCGCGGCGGGGTGCCTTGCCCGTGCGCTCGACAAACTCGGGCTCAAAGCAGCCCACGTGCTCAAACAGATCGATCCACTTGGCATAATCGACCACAAATATTAGTGCCCAGGGCGCCTTGGCAATCATGGTTTGGTGGTCGCACAGGTCGGCCAGGCGGTCGAGCGTTGCCTGCTCGCGGATGCTCACGATGGAATACATCATCATGGCGCCCGCCGACGGCGCGCGACTCGCCGCATGCAAAATCGCCGCCCGCTGCTCGTCGGTCACCGCCACGGGGCGGTCGTCGTCATCACGCGCGAAGGCACGCGTGGAGGAACGGTGCTCCAACGTGTCCAGCACCGCATTACCCGTAGTCTCGACCGGATAACCGTTCGCATCCACGCCCGCAGCTCCGCCGCAGTACTCGGCACCCGTCATACAAACCTGCTCGCCCATAGCTCTATCCTCGCTAATTCTTTAAGAAGCCTTTACGTTTCCGTGTAATTCCCGTCCATTATCGCGCAGGTCGCCACTACATTGCGCCACACCGCCACACGTGCGCGTTAATATGGCTGGTTGTTGTGCGCAGACACCAATTGCAGCGCATATCTTGGTAACAATCGGGTAAACCCCCGCTTTCGTACGTTTTAGTTTGTGAGGAGTCTCAGCATGTTCGCTGCCGCCATCTCGCTCGTCGGTCTTGCGGCGACCGTCTACCTTGTCTTGCGCGAGGCCAAGGCCATTCGCGCTCAGTCGGGCACCGTTGCCAAAAGCGCTCTTGGGTGGAGCGTCGCCTTCGGCCTGTTCCAGCTCTTTTTGACCATTTGGGGCGCCATTGGCCTCGTCGCCCAAAACGAGCCGCTCGCCTTTGTGATGCTCATCCTGACCAACGCCATCCTCACCGGCTGCGCTTGGGCCAGCATCGCACGCGACCGCATCGCCCCGCGCGTCTTTGCGTTCGCCGCGCCCGACGCCCCCGCTCCCACCGGCAAGCTCGCCCGCCTGCGCGGCGCCTTTGTGGGCAAGCCACTCGTCGCCGCCGTGCTGTGCCTGCTGCTCGCCGGCGTCTTTGCGCTGCTAGGCATGGAGGTATCGTCCAACCACGACTTTACCTGGGTCTACCCCCTGTGCATCCTGCTCGAGTGGGCCATCATCACCACGCTCATGACCGGCCTGTTCTTCCTGTTCCAGCGCCACGGCGCAGCTCCCGCGGTCCTGGCCTTTGCCCTCTTTGTCCTGGGCATTGCCGAGTTCTTCGTCATCACGTTTAAATCCATGCCCATCCAGCCGGGCGACCTTTCGGCCATCTCCACCGCCGCCGCGGTCGCCGGCACCGGCTACACCTTCTCGATCTCACTGTTCTGCGTGCTGTCCATGGGCTTTACCGCCATCGCCATGCTGCTGTGCGAGTACGCCGGCCTGGTGGCACCGCACCGTCAGAAGGGCGCCGTCAACGCCAAGCGCATGCTGCTCACCAACCTGCTCGTCGCCGTGCTGTGCCTGGGCGGTGTGACCGCACACGTCACGCTCATCGACTACTACAACACCCTCGGCATCACCGTCTACACCTGGCGCCCGCTCGAGAGCTACTGGCGCGAGGGCTACCTGCCCGCTTTCATTAGCGCAGCGCAGTCCATCAAGCCGCCCAAACCCGCCGACTACTCCGTCGACGATGCCAAGGCCACGCTCAAAAAGTACGCCAAGGCCTACGACAAGTCCGACGCGGCCGAGAGCGACGAGCGCGCCGCCGCAAAGGAGCAGTTCGACAGCGAGAAGCCCACGGTCATCGCCATCATGAACGAAACCTTCTCGGATCTTTCGATCTACCAGAACATGCGCGCCGGCTACGAAGGCCCGCAGTACTTTAAGAACCTGTCCAACTGCCTCAGCCGCGGCAAGCTCTACGTGAGCGCCTACGGCGGCGGGACCGCCCATAACCAGGTTGAGGTGTCGTAGGT
>UQEO01000076.1 GCA_900540095.1 uncultured Collinsella sp. | reverse complement strand
TGCCCGCACAGCCACTAGAAACCAAATAGCCCCGCGATCAACACCGATCGCGGGGCTATTTCTTTGCTCTATGGGTAGCTAATCAAGCTACCCAGGTTTCCTTGTGAGTTGCGGTGAAATAAGGACTGTTTGGTGGGTGGAAGCCGCTATTCAATCCTTATTTCACCGCAACTTAGTCGTTACTTGTGGACCAGTCTGGCGCAGAAGTGGCCGTCGTAGGAGTCGGCGTTTATCGGCACGCTTTGGAAGAGGCCTCGATCGTTCTGACGTACGGATACGAGCTTCTTGGCCTGATCGAACTCGGGGAGTTGCAGAATCAGCGCCTCGGAGAGCGGCTCCAAGCTAAAACCGGTGCCCTCGGGAGAAGCAAGGAACGCGTCCACCACCTGCGTGTTCTCCTCGTCGAAGACAGAACACGTCGCATAGATGAGCTCGCCGCCGGAAGCCACGCGCGCAGCAGCCTCCTTGAGCATCGTCAGCTGCAGTTTAGGCAGCTCAACCGTCACATCCTTTTCGGTCAGGCGCCACGGGATCTCGGGATGACGGCGCATGGTGCCGGTGCCCGAACACGGCGCATCGATAAAGACCGTGTCGAACTTAACCGGCTTGCCAAGCATGGCATCAAACGACATCAATACTTCATCAAGCTCGCAGGCATCACCCGAAACCGTACGAACGCCCTGAATATCAGCCTTGTGCAGGCGAGCGAGATTCAGATCGCATTTGCGATCATGCAGATCGAGCGCCGTATGCTGACGCTCATAGCCAGCGCGCTTGGCCTGGCACATCATCACATAGGTCTTGGTACCGCGACCGGCACCAATCTCAAGGCAGCTTCCAGGGCGCGTGGCAGCTGTGGCGATAAGCTGCGCATTGAGATCAGATGCCACCGCGGCAGCACGCTCAAACACACCCGAAGCAACGGTAACCTGGGCATCAACCGGGGCATGGCAGCCCGGGAAGACAGGCGCGACGAGCTGCGAGATATACCGATCGGGCTTGGTCGCAAAGGCGTTCTCATGCAGGGCCAGCGGCGCGGGGGCCAGATTGCCGGCAAAGTTAAGCGCACCCTCTGGCGTGTCAAACGACGCCATAATGCGAGCGCAAAGCCAACGCGGCAGCCCCATCAGGCGCGACAGACGGACCAAGCGTCGCTCAGACTCATCCACATCGGATGCACTAGCAAAGTCCTCAACATTGTCCGCAACCTTATGCAGTACAGCATTGGCCAAGCCAGCGGCGGACTTAGCTCCGCTGCGCACCAGCTCAACGCCCTGACTCACCGCAACGCGGCCAGGCGTATGCAGATAGAGCATCTCGAAGGCCGAGATACGAAGCGCCATGCGAACACGCGGCGCAACCTTTTTGGGCTTATCGAGAAACTGGTCGAGCAGCTCGTCCAAAATACCCTGCGTGGCGGCCACACCAAGCGCTAAGCGGGCGGCAAAAGCGGAATCGCGCTGGTCAATAGCTTTGGCCGATGCGCGAGAGGACAGCACATCGCGCGCATACATGCCACGGCGATCGGCCTCCATCAGCACATCGAGCGCAAGCTTGCGCGCGGGAGACAGCTTGCTCATGACAAAACACCCCAGATAAGATCGGCGCCCTGCAGGCCAGCAGCCCAAGCAGAAGCGGCCATAGCACGCTTACCATCGGGCTTAACCTCGAGCAACTCAACCGAGCCATCGGAAAGACCCAGGTAAACACGCTTGTTCTTAACGTCAACAGCGCCCTCGCCAAGCGAGACATCGGCCGGTGCAGCATCGAGCACGCGCACGGTCTTGCCGGCAATCACGCAACGAGCAGGCGCGGTATCGGACGAGGCCAGCACATGACGCACGCAATCAAGTGCCGCCATTTGCGGATCCAGACGCATCTCCTGCTTAGAAATCTTGGCAGCATGGGTAACGAGCGCCTCATCCTGCTCGGTCCAAACCGCCGAACCATCGGCAAGCGAAGGAAGTGCATCGGCAAGCAGTTTGCCGCCAAGCTCACCAAGCTCCATGGTCAGCGCCTCGGCATGCTTACCGGCAATCGTGGTCGAGGCCTGTGCACAATAAGCACCAGTATCCACGCCATGACCGATGCGCATGATAGAAACGCCAGCGACCTCATCACCAGCGAGAATCGCACGCTGAATAGGAGCAGCCCCACGCCAACGAGGCAGCAAGGACGCATGAACATTCACAATGCCAAGCGGCGCCATATTCAAGACCTCATCAGGCAAAATACAACCATAGGCAGCCACGCAGAAAATGTCAGCCTGGACAGCCTGAAGCGCCTCAACAACCTCAGGCGTCATACGATTTGCCTCAACAACCGGCAACCCCAGCTCAAGCGCCTTAGCCTTAACAGGAGACGGCTCCAACTTTTTACCACGCCCACGAACAGCATCGGGACGAGTAACAACAAGCGCAATCTCATTACCAGCCTCAACAAGCGAAGTCAGCGAAGGCACAGCAAAATCCGGCGTACCCATAAACACAATACGCATAAAGATCGTCTCCTCTCAACCAAAGCCGAGACGGCTACAAACAACAGCGGAAAGCCAAGTACCCAGCCCATCCGCAAAGACATTTCAACAAGAACAAATATACCCAAAACCAAAGAAAGAGCCGCAATAAAAGCAGCTCTTTCAGCAAAGCAATTATCAGCGAAGACGCCCCTCCCTGGCCCACCGGCACCCGAGCGAATCGAGCCAGAACAACGCAGTCCCCGGTGCTGAGCGCCCACATATCGTCCCGCGCGCAGTTTCGCAGCAAAGCGAGAATGTTTGAGCACGGGATGATATGTGGGCGCTCAGCACCGGGGACGGTGGGACCTACTCCGTCTCGCCCGGTCGAGCGCCGCGGGCCAGGGCGTCCTGGTACTCCTTGACAGCCTTGAGCCTCTGCATAGGCTTCAGTCGCTCGAACATAGTGTTGCCGTGCAGGTGATCAATCTCGTGCTGCAGGCACACGCAGAACAGATCGCCCGTGGCCTCATAGCGAATCAGGTTGGCATCCAGGTCGTACGCCTCGACGACGACATGGTCGGGACGCTCGATCTCGCAGCTAATACCAGGAATGGAAAGGCAGCCCTCGCTAAAGGGCACCAGATGGTCACTCTGCTCAACAATGACAGGGTTGATAAGCACGTACGGATCATAATCATTCTTGTCACTGTAGTCGCAGTCGATGGTGACGAGCTGAATGAGCTCGCCGATCTGCGGGGCAGCCAGGCCGCAACCGCCGTTCTCGAACATCATCTTCTTCATCTTCTCGGCAAGTGCCTCGATCGCCGGGGTGATCTCCTCGATGACGGCGCACTCCTGGCGCAGACGAGGGTCAGGCGACAGTACGATTCCGTTGGCTTCCATGGCCATCCTTTCGGGTTGTTACATCAAATCATAGGCGTCGACGTCAACGCTCACGCTCACGCCACGCACGGAGCCCACCTCTTTGAGGCAGGCGTCGATATCATCAGAGACATGGTACCCCACGGGCGACTTCACAAGCAGATGGAAGCGGTAACGGTCCTTGGCTCTCTCGATTACACACGAAGCCGGGCCCAGCACCTGCGGTACCGCGCTGCCCGCCCGCAAAAAGTCGGGCGCGGCGGCATGCCAGCGGCGCTTAAGAAGCTTTGCAATGCGCCCGATGTAGTCCTGCGCGTCGTCTCGGTTCGCCGACCACACCAAGATGTTGACCAAGCGAACAAACGGCGGGTACAGCGCGTCGCGCCGCTGGTCCAGGTCGTAGTCGGTAAAGATCGAACGGTCGTGCTCAGCGACGGCGCGAATTACCGGGTCATCGGGCAGGTAGGTCTGGATGATCACCTCGCCGGGACGATCGCCGCGACCGGCACGGCCCGCCACCTGTTCCAGCAGGTCGTAGGCGCGCTCCCCTGCGCGGAAGTCCGGCAGCTTGAGGGCGAAGTCGGCATTGACCACGCCCACGAGCGTGACCTCAGGAAAATCGAGACCTTTTGCGATCATTTGGGTGCCCAGCAACACGGCGCAATCCGCCGCATCGAACTGCTCGAGCAGCTTTTTGTGCGCATCCTTGCCGCGCGTGGAATCGGCATCCATGCGAATAATGGCGACATCCTCGGGAAACATCTGGTGCAGTGCGTCCTCGATCTGCTGAGTGCCCAGACCCATTTTTGCCAGGTAGCGACTGCCACATTTGGGGCAACGGCTCGTGGGCGCGGGATACGGCTGCACGCGCCAAGACGAACCGCATGTGTGACACTGCAGCGTGTGCGTGCGCTCGTGATACGTAAGGGCGGTGGAGCAGTGATTGCAGGTGGGGACGCATCCGCACTCGCGGCACATCAAGAACGGCGCAAAGCCACGGCGGTTGTGCAACAGCACGGCCTTTTCGCGGCGCTCGACCACGCGTTCCAAGCCTTCCATCAGCGGCTTTGAGAACATGGAGCGGCTGCCGGGGGGAAAATCCCGGCGGGGGTGCGCATCCGCTCAGCCGTGAGAAAACTCGCGGCGGAGTTCGGCAATGCGGACCGTGGGCAGAACGGCGTGTCCCGGGCGCTCGGGCATCTCCACACGCGTCCAGGTGACACCGTTGTACGTACCGCGACGGCTGCGGTCGAGGGCCTCGGCAGAAGGCGTAGCGGAGCCCAGCACAAGTGGGCAGCGATAGCGACGCGCCATCTCGGCCGCCACCTCGCGCGCGTGGTAGCGCGGACTGGAGCCCTGCTTGTAGCTGGTCTCGTGCTCCTCGTCGATGATGATGAGGCCCAAGTCGCTGAGCGGACAAAAGAGCGCCGAGCGGGCGCCGACGACCACGCGGGCCGCACCGCTGGCGACCATATCCCACTGGTCCAGGCGCTCGCCAGCCGAAAGGCGCGAATGGAAGACCGCGACCGAGCGGAAGCGGCCGACAGTCTGGGCCGTCAGCGAAATCTCGGGGACGAGTACGCAGGCCGAACGGCCAGCTGCCAGCACACGCTCGATGGCGGAAAGGTAAACCTCGGTTTTGCCGGAGCCGGTCACGCCGTCGACAAGGACCACGTCGCCGTGGGCGTCAAGACGGGCGCGCTCAATCTGCGCGAGCGCCTGCTGCTGGCCGTTGGTAAGTGCGACCGGCGCCTTGCCGCTTGCCGAGGACAGCGTGGTCTGCTCGCTGCATCCACGCCACGCACGTCGCTCCTCCACCACCACGACGCCGCGTTTTTTGAGCGCCTTGATGGTCGCCGACATACTGTTATAAAGCAGGTTGAGGTCGCGCGTCGTGACCGGCCCGCACTGGAGTGCCTCGATGAGCTGACGCTGGCGGACAGCAGTCTTGGGCGGCGTATAGTCGAAACCCTCGGGCGTGAGCATGACCCAGCGGTTTTGGATAGGCTTGACGGCGGCGCGCTCAACCGTCCACGCGCCGTCGTCGCCCTTGACCACACGAGGGCTGCCGCCCGGGGGCAAAAACAGGCGCAGGCACTCGGAAAGCGTTGCGACGTACTCGCGGCTCATCCAGCGTGCGATACGGGCGGCCTCTGCGGTAAAGAGTGGCTTGCTGAGGATAGCCTCGATAGGCTTGATACGCGCGGGATCGAGGGCATTGCTACCTTGCAGGTCGCCAAGCTCGGACGCAATGTCGACGATATAGCCCGCGGCGGCACGGTTGCCAAAGTGGACCAGAACCGTAGACCCAATCTGAGCCTCGTTGGCAAGGGACTGTGGAATGCCGTAGGCAAACGGCTCGGACAGTGCACGGGTGGGAATGTCGAGAACTACGCTCGCATAGGCGGCGACGGGTTCAGGTGCGAACTCAGGCTTGGCCGGAGTCTCCTCCGGTTCCGGCGAACCAAACAGTGACAGTTGCTCGGCCATGGTCTCTGTACCTCCCATCCCATACGTCTTTAGAAACAAGAGCCCCACTCGTGGTGAGCGGGGCTCGGATACATGCGTTTACGCGGCTGCTACAGCGCCATCGTGCGGGCGCGGTCGATACGCGCCAGGCAGTCGTCGCGGCCGACGAGCGCCATGGTCTCGCCCAGCGGAGGGCTCACCATGTTGCCGCAGACGGCGACGCGCACGGCCTGGAACACCAAGCGCTTCTTAAGGTCCATCTGCTCGGGCAACTGCTCAAGCGCAGCGTCGATGTTGGCAGCCGTCCACTCGTCCACGCCCTCGAGCGCGACCTTGGCGGCATCTAGAATGGCACCCATGCCCTCCTTGGCCAGGCCTTTGTTGACGGACTTCTCGTCATACTCGAGCGTATCGGCCGTAGCGAAGATGGGAGCGGCGACGGTCACGGCGTCGGCCGGCATCTTGGTGCGCGGCTTGACGATGGCAGCGAGCGCGTCGATCCAATCCTCGCCGTACTCGAAATTACCCTCGATGAGACCCGCCTCGTGCAGCTCGGGGACCATGATCTCGTCGGCAAACTGAGCATCGGACATGCCGTTGATGTACTCAGCATTGACCCAGTCGAGCTTCTTGGGGTCGAAGGTCGCGGGGTTCTTGGAGATGCGGTCGAGCGAGAACTTGCTGGCCAGGACATCGCGCGGGATGATCGTGGTCTCGCCGTCGAGCGACCAGCCGAGCAGCGCCAGGTAGTTGACGAAGGCGTCGGACAGGTAGCCGGCGTCGCGGTACTCCTCCACCGAGGTGGCGCCGTGGCGCTTGGAGAGCTTCTTGCCGTCGGCGCCCAGGATCATGGAGATGTGGGCGAACGTGGGCACGGGAGCGCCGAGGGCCTCGTACACCATGACCTGACGCGGGGTGTTGGACAGATGGTCGTCGCCACGGATGACATGGGTGATCTTCATCATGGCGTCGTCGACGACGGTCGCGAAGTTGTACGTGGGCGTGCCATCGGAGCGGAAGATGACAAAGTCGTCGAGCTCCTTGGCGTCGAAGGTCACCTCGCCGTGAACGGCGTCGTGGATGACGACGTCGCCGCGGTCCTCGGGCACCTTGATGCGCAGGACGTAGGACTCCCCGGCCTCGATGCGGCGGCGGGCCTCCTCGGGATCAAGATCGCGGCAACGGCGCTGATAGCCCTGGAAGGGGTCCTTGCGCTCCTGCGCGGCCTTGCGGTCGGCGTCGAGCTGCTCCTTGGTGCAGAAGCAAGGATAGGCCTTGCCCTCGTCCCAAAGCTTCTGGGCGGCCTGCTTGTACAGGTCCAGGCGCTCGGTCTGGGCGTAGGGGCCAAAGTCGCCGCCCACCTCGGGACCCTCGTCCCAGTCCAGGCCCAGCCAACGCATGGCGCGCAGGATGATCTGCGTGTTCTCGTCGGTAGAGCGGGTGGGGTCGGTGTCGTCGATGCGCAGGATGAACGTGCCGCCGTTAGCACGGGCGAAAGCCCAGTTATAGATAGCGGTGCGGGCGCCGCCGATGTGCAGCTTGCCCGTCGGTGAGGGTGCAAAGCGGACGCGAACGTCTGATGCCATGGAAATCTCCTCGATTGCAGGATGGATGTCTAACCGCACCAGTATAAAGCATCAATGCAACCTCCGCACAAAGGGCACCGACCCAATCATTGGGGACAGACTTAAATGACCAGTCGTTGGAGACGTTCTTAGTTTAAGGCTGGTCATTTATGTCTGTCCCCAATGAGTAAGGCTGGTCATTTATGTCTGTCCCCAATGAGTAGGTGCGGAAAGGGTGTGAATGTTTGATTTACGCGCTATGATGTGCCCTTGCATAGAGAGCCTGGCGGAATGGTAACGGTCGCCGGGACACGTTTTTGAAAGGACTATCATGTCAGAAGAACTTCGTTCCATCCCGCCCCAACACGGGTCCTTTGTTTTTACGTCGGAGTCGGTGACCGAAGGTCATCCCGATAAGATCGCTGACCAGATCAGCGACGCCGTCCTCGACGCAATCCTCGCCAAAGAAATAGAGCTGCAGGAGCAGGGCTACATCGCCCCCAACGGCGTGCCTGCCAACGTGGAGAACGTCCGCTGCGCCTGCGAGACCCTCGTGACCACCGGCACCGTCATCGTCGCCGGCGAGATTCGCACCCAGGCCTACGTCGACGTACAGGAAATCGCCCGCGGCGTTATCCGCCGCATTGGCTACAACCGTGCCAAGTTCGGTTTTGACTGCGACACCTGCGGCGTTATGAGCCTCATCCACGAGCAGTCGCCCGATATCGCCCAGGGCGTTGACGAGTCCTTCGAGACCCAGACCGGCGCTACCACCGACCCGATCGACCTGATCGGTGCCGGCGACCAGGGCATGATGTTCGGTTATGCCTCCAACGAGACCAAGACCCTCATGCCCATGCCCCACTACCTGGCAAGCCGCCTGGCCGAGCGCCTGGCCGTCGTGCGTCACGACGGTACCCTCGCCTATCTGCGTCCCGACGGCAAGACCCAGGTCACCGTGCGCTACGAGGACGGAAAGCCCGTCGAGGTCACGACCATCGTCATCTCCACGCAGCACGCCGCCGAGATCGAGGACATGGGCAAGATCAAGGCCGACCTCATCGAGCACGTCATCACCCCGGTCATGGCCGCCGAGAACATGCCATGGGACAACGCGGACATCTACGTGAACCCCACCGGTCGCTTTGTCGTGGGCGGCCCCATGGGCGACACGGGCCTCACTGGCCGCAAGATCATCGTCGACACCTACGGCGGCTACGGACGTCACGGCGGCGGTGCCTTTAGCGGCAAGGACTGCACCAAGGTCGACCGATCCGCCGCGTATGCCGCGCGCTGGGTCGCCAAGAACGTGGTCGCCGCCGGCCTGGCCGACCGCTGCGAAGTCGAGCTTGCCTACGCCATCGGCGTTTCCAAGCCCCTCTCAATCATGGTCGACACCTTCGGTACCGCACATGTTGCCGAGGACAAGATCGTTGAAGCCGTAGAGAAGACCTTCGACCTGCGCCCGGGCGCAATCATCCGCGACCTAGACCTGCGTCGCCCCATCTACGAAAAGACGGCAGCCTACGGTCACTTCGGCCGCGAAGACCCCGACTTCACCTGGGAAAAGACCGACCGAGTCGAAGAACTCAAAGCAGCCTGCGACCTGTAAGCTAATGGCAAAAGCTACAGCCAAGAAACAACGCACCAAAAGAAGTACCGGCTCCAACCGGTACTTCTTTTTTATTTAAAGGTGGCGTGCGATGAGCCGACCTGGGACATGGAATAGGTCATAGGCCGATAAATTTCGCAGCAGAGCGACTCCAACCATGTATCCTAAGTTCCGAGGGCTTTGGTATCTGGTCGGTCGCGAGTTCCGCACGAGCCGGAGAGCACTTAATGTGCTCTCCGTGCGAGCAGGACTGCCCGAGCAGGC
>UQEO01000075.1 GCA_900540095.1 uncultured Collinsella sp. | reverse complement strand
TGCTGAGGCAGCCCTCGCGCACCGTGCCGTCGATGATAGCGGCGGCGATGGCATCCACGACCTCGCGCTGAACCAGACGCTTGAGCGGACGGGCGCCAAAGACCGGGTCCAGGCCGCCCACGGCGAGCATCTGCTTGGCCGCCGGGGTGATGGCAAGCGTCATGCGCTCCTTGGCCAGACGCGCGCGGACGTCGGCGAGCTGGATGTCGACGATCTTCTCGATCTGCGCCATACCGAGCGGATGGAACACCACGATATCGTCGATACGGTTGAGGAACTCGGGGCGGAAGGTCTGAGCCATGGCAGCGTCGACCTGATGGCGCATCTCCTCCTCGTCCTTACCGGACAGATCGGCGATGGCCTTGGAGCCCACGTTGGACGTCATGATGATAATCGTGTTCTTGAAGGACACCTGGCGACCCTGGCCATCGGTCAGACGACCGTCATCAAGCACCTGCAACAGCACGTTAAAGACATCCGGATGAGCCTTCTCCATCTCGTCGAGCAAGATCACAGAGTACGGACGACGGCGCACGGCCTCGGTGAGCTGGCCGCCCTCGTCGTAGCCCACGTACCCCGGGGGCGCACCAATCAGACGCTGGACGCTGAACTTCTCCATATACTCGGACATGTCGATACGCACGAGCGCGCGCTCGTCATCGAACAGGCACTCGGCCAGCGCCTTGGCGAGCTCGGTCTTGCCCACGCCGGTGGGGCCCAGGAAGAAGAAGCTGCCGATGGGCTTGTCCGGATCGGAGAGGCCCGCACGGCTGCGGCGCACGGCCGCGGCAACGGCGGAGACGGCCTCATCCTGACCGATGACGCGCTTATGCAGCTCGCCCTCCAGGCCCTTGAGCTTGTCGAGCTCGCCCTGCATCATCTTGGACACGGGCACGCCGGTCCAGGCGCTCACGACCTCGGCGATCTCATCGGAGGTCACCTGCTCGTTGAGGCCCTCGCCGTCCTGCTGCTTTTGCGCCTCGAGCGCGGCCTCGGAATCCTGAATCTGCTGCTGCAGGCCCGGAATCACGGAGTAGCGCAGCTCGGACGCACGACCCAAATCGCCGTTGCGCGTCGCACGCTCCTCCTCGCTCTTGGCCTCGTCAAGCTGGCTCTTAAGCTCCTGCACGTGGTCAATGGCGTTCTTCTGGTTGAGCCAGCCGGCCTTTTGCACGTTGAGTTTTTCCTGGACCTTGGCAATCTCCTGGCGCAGGGCCTCCAGACGCTCCTTGGAGGCGTCATCGGTCTCTTTCATGAGCGCCTGTTCCTCGATCTGCAGCTGAGTGAGCTGACGCGTGGTGGCGTCGATCTCGACCGGCATGCTGTCGAGTTCCATGCGCAGGCGGCTTGCCGCCTCATCGACCAAATCGATGGCCTTGTCGGGCAGGAAGCGGTCGGCGATGTAGCGATCGGAGAGGTCGGCAGCTGCCACGAGCGCGCTATCGGTGATATGCACACCGTGGAAGATCTCGTACTTCTCCTTCAGACCACGCAGGATCGAAATGGCGTCCTCGACGGTAGGCTCGCTCACCATAACGGTCTGGAAACGACGGGCGAGCGCCGCGTCCTTCTCGATGTACTTGCGGTATTCGTCGAGCGTGGTCGCGCCGATCGCGTGCAGGTCGCCACGGGCGAGCGCCGGCTTGAGGATGTTGCCGGCGTCCATGGAGCCCTCGGTGGCACCCGCGCCCACGATGGTGTGGAGCTCATCGATGAACAGGATGACCTTGCCCTCGGACTTTTGCACTTCCTTGAGCACGGCCTTCAAGCGGTCCTCGAACTCGCCGCGGTACTTGGCACCGGCGACCAGCGCGCTCATGTCGAGCTCGATAAGGTCGCGGTCGCGCAGCGTGCTCGGCACGTCGCCGGCCACGATACGCTGGGCGATGCCCTCGACGATGGCCGTCTTGCCGACACCCGGCTCGCCGATGAGCACAGGGTTATTCTTGGTGCGGCGGGACAGGACCTGAATGGTACGGCGGATCTCGTCGGTACGACCGATGACCGGGTCGAGCTTGCCGGCGCGGGCAAGGTCGCAGATGTTGCGGCCGTACTGCTCCAGCGCCTCAAACTGGGTCTTGTCCTCGGCAGATGTCACGCGGTCATCGCCACGCAGCTCCTCGTAGACCTGCTCGATGCGCTCCTTGGTCACGCCGGCGCCGCGCAGCACGCGGCCCGCCTCGCCCTTGTCCTCGGCAAGTGCCATGAGCAGATGCTCAGTCACCACAAAGCTGTCGCCCATCTTGGTGGCCTTCTTCTCGGCCTTTTCGATGACGCGGACGAGCTCGTTGGACAGGCCCATCTGCTGGCCCTCGCCCGAAACCTTGGGCGCGTGGTCGATGGCATCCTGTGTGGAGCGTGCAAGCTGAGCCGGGTCGGCACCGATGCGCTCAATGATCACGGAGATATTGCGCTCGCCGGCACCGAGCAGGGCGGACAGCAGGTGGATCGGCTCCACCGCGCCGGCCTGACAAGGGCGTGAACGGGCCCGCCCCCCCCGCCCTGCGCATCGGCAGCCGTGCTCATGGCGGTCTGCAGCGCCTCGCGCGACGTCATTGCTAGCTTATCGATTCTCATGGAATCACCTCTCTTGGGGTGGCCGCCCTACGGGGCGGCTTCACGTTGTTCGAGAAGTATTGTTGCCAGCTTTGTACGATCTTATACACAAATCTAAGTCTCTATATATAAGATTTTCTGAGTGATTGAGAGATAGGGGCAGGCACGCTCACCCACTGCGGCCTCGTCCCCTAACTATCTCGATCTGTAACATCTAGTCGGCAAATAGGGCTCTATCTGTTACAAATCGAGACGAACGAAGACACCTGAGTCGAAAATCTAAATCTGTAACACCAGGCCCACTTTTAGCGGCCAAGATGTTACAAGTCGAGACAAACCAAGGACCACCACAAAGGCGCCTGTCCCCTTTGTGGTGGTCCAGAGGAGAATCAGCCCCGATTAAAAGAGGAGGCATCAAGCCCAGTCTACGTTTGGCAATCCCAAGACCCAACGAAAACGCAGCGATGGAATCGAGAACCTACAATAGCCCGTTCGCACAGATAGAGGCAGAGATTCAAGGTCAGAGTCCGGCTTAAACGGCTTAGCTATCGCACGTCACATTGTTCTCGTCGTCCCCCTATCATATTTATAGTGCTTATAGTGAAAATAGTGAGTTTAGTGAGAAGAGTATCGCTCAAAACTCGTGGACTCAATTATTGACCTCACGCCCAGAATGAGTGGGGCAAATATTTCTATTAGAGGTCAAATCGAAGCCCAATAGGGCCTTTTCACCCCGTCATTTCGATCGATCGCTTTCTTTTGAAGATTGTCGTAAGCTGGTATCACTTATCTTAATGAATGCATACTATTTGCGAGGTACCCGCCGTGAAACGCTCCACCTATATCGGCCTGCTCGTCTTAGCGTTTGCGATTACCGCAGTCGGCGTAGGAATTATCTATCTCGCATTTCTCCCCGCCTCTGCGACGCAGGCGGCGGTTGAGACCGTAAGCTATCCCATCGAGATCCTCACCGATATCGTCAAACCCGATTCGGTCACCGTCGATTTTGACGGTACGCCCGCAGCGCTTGGTGTCAGCAACTATCCCCGCATCGAACTTGGGGCCAGACGCTACACCAAAGATGAGCAGCTTATCGGCAAGGCAACCAGTTTACTCAAAGGCAAGACGTTTAAGCGGTGGTACGGCGCCGCAATATATCGAGCCAAGAATGGCCAAATGGTTGGCGGATATTATTCGACCCTTGAGCTCGATGCGGCAAACGGGAGCAAATTGTGCAACGTCTCATACGACCCCGGCTGCGTGGACAATGAAGGACCGGGGGTCTATATCTCGGATGGCAACGTAATCTACGTCATGGAGGGCGACCAGACGGCAGTCGTCGGTTTTATGGATCGGTGTACCGAGGATGCCTACGAACAAACCTGCGAGCCCGATCCGCAGACAGCGCGCAACAGTGGCTCGGCACGCACTTGGCTATTTGACGATGAAATAACCTGGACCCCATCGAAATAAGGACCCGCCGGGCAGGCAACTTTGTGATGGTCCCGGTCAATTATTAGCGCCCCTCAAGACCCAACGAGAACGTCGCGGTAGCCCCGGCCACACCTTTCCCTCGGGCGACCCTCGCGAAGCGCGTGAGCACGAGGGAAAGGTGTGGCCGGGGCGTACAGCAGAGTTACTCGGCAGCGGCCTTGAACTTGTTGTAGTTGATCAGGCAGCCGGCCTTGACGATGGCACGCTCCTCTGCCGTCATATCGGCAATATAGAGCTCAATCTGCTCAACCGTGCCGTCGGCGCGCACAACGTAGGCGGCGATGCCCCTCAGATCGCCGTCGAGCGCGGCGCGGATACCCGGCACAAAGACGTAATCGCCCACCTCAAAGTTGGGCTCGGCCTCCATCTGGAAAGGCACCATGCCCCAGTTCATCACGTTGGAGCGATAGCGCTTGGTGGCGTACTCGTGGACGATGTTGGCCAGGCCGCCAATCACGCGCTGGCAGCTCGCGGCCTGCTCGCGGGCAGAACCGTCACCGGGCTTCTTGGCATAGAGCATGGAGCCGTACTCGGTCGCCTTGGCATCGGCCGCGACACCGGCGCCGGCCAGTGCCTCAAACACGCCAGCAAGCTCGGCATCGAGCGCGGACAGGTCGCCCGCGGACTCACCGGCAACGCGGCGCTTCTCCACGGCGTCGACCTCCTTGGAGCGACCCACGTAGGCAGGGTCGCGGCGGCTGAGCGTAAACTCGGCCAGACCCAGCGGGTTGGAGCGGAAGGAGCTCGTCTCGCCCGAGGGAATGAGCTCGTCGGTCGTGGTGACCGGGTCCATGATCTTGGAGCACACCTTGAGCAGGATGTCATCGCCGAGGGGCTCCATCGCGGGCCACGGCTTGATGTTGGGGCCTTCGACCAGCTCGTCGGCAGGCTCCGCCTTGCCAAAGCCCCAGTACACGCGCTTCTTGTAGGGAGCGTCGTCGAAGGTGTACTCACAGGCCTCGTCCCAAGTGTCCTCGGGCAGGTCGGTCGCCGGTGTCAGGATGCCGCCGTTGGCAGCCGTCGCCGCAATTGAGCGGGCGTCCATCAGGGCCACGGCGCTCAGCTGGCCATTACCCGGCTTGGAACCCTCGCGGTTGGGGAAGTTGCGCGTAGTGTGGCGGATCGAAAGGCCGTTGTTGGCGGGCGTGTCGCCGGCGCCGAAGCACGGGCCGCAGAACGCCGTGCGCACGATCGCACCGGCCTCCATGAGGTCGTAGATGTAGCCACGGCGCGTAAGTTCGAGCGCCACGGGCTGGCTCGTGGGATAGACCGACAGCGAGAACTCGCCGCAGCCGGTGTTGGCGCCCTTAAGCACGCGAGCAGCCTGGACCACGGAGTCGTAGTTGCCGCCCGAGCAGCCGGCGATAACGCCTTGCTGCACGTGCAGCTTGCCGTCGACGATCTTATCGAGCAGGCTAAAGTGCGTCTTGCCCTCGCCGATCTTGGCAGCCTCGAGCTCGACCTCGTGCAGGATGTCCTCGAGGTTCTCGTTGAGCTCGTCAATCTCAAAGCCGTTAGAAGGATGGAACGGCAGCGCGATCATGGGCTTGATGCTCGACAGATCGACCTCGACGCAGCCGTCGTAGTAGGCAACATCGGCGGGCTTGAGCTCGCGGTAGTCGTCGCCGCGGCCGTGCATGGTCAAAAACGTGTGCGTGTCCTCGTCGGTTGCCCAGATGCTCGACAGGCAGGTGGTCTCGGTGGTCATGACGTCGACGCCGTTGCGGTAGTCGGTCGTCATGCTCGCGATGCCGGGGCCCACGAACTCCATTACCTTGTTCTTGACGTAGCCCTTGGCAAAGACGGCGCGGATGATGGCGAGCGCCACATCGTGCGGGCCGACGCCGGGGCGCGGGGCGCCCGTGAGGTAGATGGCGACGACGCCGGGATAGGCAACGTCGTAGGTGTCGCGCAGCAGCTGCTTGGCCAGCTCGCCGCCGCCCTCGCCTACGGCCATGGTACCCAGGGCGCCGTAGCGGGTGTGCGAGTCGGAGCCCAGAATCATCTTGCCGCAGCCGGCGAAGTTCTCACGCATAAAGGAGTGGATGACGGCGATGTGCGGCGGGACGAAGATGCCGCCGTACTTCTTGGCCGCGGAAAGGCCAAAGACGTGGTCGTCCTCGTTGATGGTGCCTCCCACGGCACACAGCGAGTTATGGCAGTTGGTAAGCACGTAAGGCAGCGGGAACTGCTCCATGCCCGAGGCGCGCGCCGTCTGGATGATGCCGACAAAGGTGATGTCGTGGCTCGCCATGGCGTCGAAGCGAATCTTGAGCGCCTCGGGATTGCCGGACGTATTGTGTGCCTGGAGGATCGAATACGCGATGGTGCCGCGCTTAGCATCCTCGGGCGTCTGCGTAATACCGCGCTCGGCAGCCTCGGCCGCGGGCACAACCTCGCTGCCGCCGCGCAGGTAGATGCCGTCCTCGTACAGCTTAACCATACTGTCTCCCACTCTGCCCGAAAGGCTCGGGCGCATAGCATACATTCGTTCAATATCGTGCCATAGAACAGTTGCGAGTGGGTTGCGAATCTACACGTTCACTTTATCTCGGTAATGCATAGGACGAGCCCGGTGCAGGACCGGCGGATTTGGTGCAAGTGTGTCCCTTTCAACTAGTCATTTAAGAACGTCCCCAATGACTACCCATAACAACGCCGATGTTTTGGCGCGGACAGCGAAAGCCCACCAATTCGGAGCAAAACAACGCCGCAAGTAGAGGACGGACAGCGAGCGACGTCCAGAGCGAACAAGTTGGCATGAAAAAGGCAAGGCATAGACCTTCTGGTCATGCCTTGCCTTTTGAATGACAAATTGTCGCTCTGGACGTCGCGCAGCGTCGGCCCGTTACGCGGGTTGGTAAACCCGCGTAACTACAAATCCCCGCCGGCGCCCAGCAGCTTACGCATGACCTGTTCGGGGTTAACTGAGCCGTCGCGCGGGGCCAGGGCGGTGATCTTCTTCTGCATCTTGTACTCGTGCAGCTCGTCCTCGAGCTGGCGTACGCGGGCACGGAGTTTTTCGTTCTCGCGCTCGCGCTCCTCGGCACGCTCCTTCATATCGAGGATACGCACCACGCCGGCAAGGTTGATGCCCTCGTCGGTCAGCTGGTTGATGAGCTCCAGGCGCTCGATATCGGCACGCGAATACAGACGCGTGTTGCCGCCCGAGCGCTGGGGGTTCACCAGGCCCTTGGACTCGTAGACGCGCAGAGTCTGCGGATGCATACCGGTCAGCTCGGCCGCCACGCTAATCATGTACAGCGGTTTGTTCCTATTGTCCTCGGCCATGCTACCTGACCCCTTTCCGTCTCGTTATCGTCCATCATAAGCCCGCGGGCGTGGGCGTGCGCCGCGACCGCCCTAGTACGTCGCCTTGTAACGGTTGACCTTCTCGCGGTAGTCGCGCGTGTCGGCCTCGCGCAGCTTGGTCATGGCATCGCGCTCGTCATCAGACAGGTTCGTGGGAACCTGCACCTTGATCTCGACAAGCAGCGCACCGGTGCGCCCGCGATGCTTAACGTCGGGCGCGCCCATCTCCTTAAAGCGGAACTTCTTGCCCGTCTGGGTACCCGCGGGCACCTTCAGACGAACCGTCGCACCACCGGGCGTCGGCACGTCCACCGTGCAGCCGAGCGCCGCCTCGTAGACCGAGACCGGTACCTCCATGGTCACGTCGGCACCTTTGCGCTTAAACAGCGGGTGCTCCTCCACATGCGTGGTCACGACCAGGTCGCCGCGCTCGCCACCCGCAACGCCGTACTCGCCGCGACGCTTGTAGCGTAGCTTGCCGCCGTCGACCGCGCCCGCGGGCACCGAGACCGTAATGGTCTGCTGCTCGCCTGTCGAGGGAATGCGATAGGTGACCTTGTGCGTCACGCCGCGGAACGCGTCCTCAGCCGTCACATCGACGGTCAGCGACAGGTCGCCGCCCTTGCGAGCGCGGCTGCGACCCGCGCCGGCACCGGCAGCGCCCGCAGCCCCGGCAAAGCCCGAGCCCCAATCGCTGCCCCAGGCGCCGTTGCCGCTAAAGATGCTGTCGAAGATGTCGCCCCAGCCGCTGACGCCCGCGCCGGCACCGTAGCCTCCGCCATACGCGCCGCCTGCGCCCGGCATGCCGCCAAACATGAGCATCTGGTCGTACTCTTTGCGCTTCTTCTCGTCCGAAAGCGTCTCGTAGGCCTCGCTGATCTCCTTGAACTTGGCCTCGTCGCCGCCGGCATCGGGGTGATATTTTTGCGCGAGCTTGCGAAACGCGCTCTTGATCTCTTTGTCGGAGGCGCTCTTGGATACGCCCAGGATGTCATAGAAGGTTTTGCCTGCAGCCATCGTAGCTCCTCTCCTGTTACGTCCGCCGCCCATGCAGACGACGGCTCATGCTTTCATATGGCACTAGGCCAGAAAGGGCCCCGGGTGTTGCCCCGGGGCCCTTCTCAATTACTCCTCGGTGCTCTCGACCGTATCGGCCGTAGCATCCTCGGGCGCCGCTTCGGGCTCCGGTGCGGGGCGCTTCTCGCCACCGTAGGTCACCGTCACCATCGCGGAACGCAGGATGCGATCCGCCATGCGGTAGCCCTTCTGGTACACATCGTTGACGGTCTCGTCGTACTGCGATGCGTCCTCGACGCGACCCACAGCCTGATGCTCGAGCGGATCGAACGCCTCGCCCTTGGGGTCGATGGGCTCAACGCCCTCATGCGCAAACACGTCGAGCAGCTTGGCATGTACCGCGTCAACGCCATCGACGAACTGCTTAAAGTCGTCGGAAAGCTCCTGACTGCGGGCATGGTCGATCGCGCGCTCGATATCGTCAATCACCGGCAACAGCGCGGTGACAAGCTTCTCGGTCGCGCGCTCGCGCTCGGCGATACGCTCATTGGCGGTGCGGCGACGGAAGTTCTCCCAGTCGGCCTGCAGACGGGCGGTACGCTCGGTGGCGTCCTTTGCCTTGTCCTCGGCGGCCTTCTGAGCCTCTGCCGCAGCATCGAGCTCATTGCGCACGTCGGCAAGCTCTTTCTGAGCCTGCTCGAACTTGAGCTTAAAGTCGTTGTCGGCGGCTTCCTCACCGGCGCGGATAGCGGCTTCCACCATCTCGTCCTCGGTCATCGTCGCCTCCTTGTTGGAATCCTCTACCTGGTTCTCGGCAGCCTCGGCGGCCGGGGCCTCATTGACCTCGGTATCGTCTGCGGCCTCTACGGGAATCTTCACGTCCTTCTCCTCAGAGTCAACGGGGGCGGCGCCAGCGGCAGGCGCCCCCCCGCGGGCTTTTCCGGCAACGAGCTCG
>UQEO01000074.1 GCA_900540095.1 uncultured Collinsella sp. | reverse complement strand
TTTCGTCATGGCCTCCTACCTTTCTTTCGGGCCCTTGTCAGGGCCGATTCGTTAGCGCCCCTCCGTGTGAGGCGTTATTGCTGACGACATATTTATATCCAAAATCAGCCCATACTTCCACCTTGCCCCCGAACGGTTTTTTATAGGGGGTGAACGGCATACACATATACTTCACGCATGGCACACTTCATCTTAATAAAGCCTATTTACGTGCTTAAACGCGTTTTCAATCCTAAAATCAAATGGAACTTAACTTTGTTAAACCATCCTCAAATTGCATATTTCCACTAAAGCTATGAATAGAACTAGCGGTTCATACCGCGTCTCAACCATTTTCATTTTTATTCAGAAAAAAGTTTGTCCTATTCATTTCTGGTAAATAAATTACCGTTTACCAGACGCTTGATACCGTTCACCGGAAACTCAGTATAAGGCCCAGCGGATACCGGCTCGCTTTACGGCCCCATTTGTAACAACTTGACTTCTCGGTATAGAAAAACAGTCCCGCTCCCCTCATGGGAAACGGAACTGTTATCGATAATCGTAGACAGATTTGATCGGCTTTGAGAGCCGTCGGAATCCTAGCGATCGAACTCGGCCAGAGCCTCACCCAGAAGCCTCAGGCCCTCGCGAAGAACATCTTCGCTTGCGCAGTAACCCAGTCGAGCGCCGCAAGGAAGCTCAAACCGGCTACCGGGAACCAGCAGCACTCCCCTCTCGGCCAGCAGGCGCTTGCAGAACTCCTCGTCGTCCTCGGGAATATCCAGCTGGATTAACGAGGTAGACACGCCCTGTGGGGCCGTCCAGGAAACGCGATGCTGCGTATCGATCCAAGCCTGCGCGATATCGCGGTTGCCAAACACGATCTTGCGATTGCGCTCGAGGATCTTGTCCTTGTGCTCAAGCACATAGGTCGCCAGGGCGTCGTTGAACACACCGCCGCAGATCATGGTGTAATCGCGATAGGTGCGGATTCGGTTGGATATCTCTTCGTCTGCCACGACCCAGCCCACGCGTGCCGCAGGCGTCGAATAGGTCTTCGACAACGAGTTGGTGACAATGGCCCTCTCGTACACGTCAGCCATCGACATAAAGGCCTCGGTGTTCTCAAGCGGCAGGTACACCTCGTCGCACAGCACATAGGCGCCCACCGAGCGGGCGATCTCGGCAATCTGGCCGAGCATATCGGCATCGAGCACCGTACCGATGGGGTTCGATGCGTTGTTGATGCAGATGAGCTTCGTGTTGGGACGAACGAGGCGCTTGAGCTGTTCGATATCGGGTTTCCATCCGAGCCCCTCGCGAAGCTCCCAATACTCGACCTCGGCGCCGAGCGTACGTGGGATCTCATAGAGCGGCGCATAGGTAGGCCACTCGGCGATAACGTGGTCGCCGGGCTCGACCACGGCCATGATGGCGTTGAGGTTCGCACCCGTGCAGCCATTGGTCTGCAGAATGTGATCGGGATTGACCTCGCGACGATACAGCTTGGCAACCTCAGCCTTAAACTCCGGCGAACCCTCGATCCAGCCGTAGTTCATCTTCTCGCGGTCCAGGCGCTCGTAGAACGTGGCGCCGTCCTGCTCATCGAGCGCGCGCAGCTCGCCCATGGTGAGCGACGAGATCGTCGACTGGGCGATGTCCCACGTGGCGCTCTTCTCCCAAACGTTGAGCCATTCCTCAACGCCAATCGTCTTGATGCCCATGGCCAAGCTCCTTACAAAAGCAGTCATCCAACCGTGTTGACGTTCCTCATACAAGATTGGGGCGGTGCGAAAACCCGCACCGCCCCAATGGAAGACATCTAATGGCAGCTAGATGTATGTATTATGACCTGTACGGGTCCTTGAAGACCTTAGAGGTCCTCGCGCCAGAAGGGCATGCTCATGCAGCGCGGGCCGCCGCGGCCGCGGGAGAGCTCGGCGGAGGGCACGACGAGAAGGTCCAGGCCCTCCTTGTACAGCACGTCGTTGGTGACGGTGTTGCGGGCGTAGACGCAGATCTTGCCGGGCTCGACGCACAGAGTGTTGGAGCCGTCGTTCCACTGCTCGCGGGAGGCCGCGATCGGGTCGCCGCCGCCGCAGGGGATCAGCTTGACCTGGTCGACGCCGGTGGCGTCCTCCAAGACGTGCTCGAGGGTGTCCTCGATCAGGCGGATGTTCACGTCGCCCGGGTTCTTGCCGGCGGTCAGCTCGTAGACGCGCAGGGTGCCCATGATGGCGGGGTGGATCGTGAACTTATCGACGTCGATCTGGGTGAAGACCGTGTCGAGGTGCATGAAGGCGCGCGAGACCGGGATGTCGAAGGCCAGGATGCGCTCGACCTTGGAGTCGGAGTTCCAGAAGATGTTCTGGGCCATGACGTCGATCGCGGCGGCCTGGGTGCGCTGGGAGATGCCGACGGCGAGGGTCTTCTCGTTGATGTTCAGCACGTCGCCGCCCTCGGTGTGGAACTGGCAGTCGCGGCGGAAGTACAGCGAGACGTCCTTGTAGTCGGGGTGGTACTTGAAGACGTACTTGCCGTACAGGGTCTCGCGGTTGCGGGTGACCGAGTACATGCGGTTGAGGTTGACGCCCTCGCCGACGACCGCGAACGGGTCGCGGGTGAAGTAGAGGTTGGGCATCGGGTCGATGATCAGGTCGGACTCGGACTCGGAGTTGACCAGGGAGTCGAGGGTCGTGGACGCCGTGAGGGGCATGTCGATCTCGGACTTGGTCATGCCGGCCATGGTCTTCTTGACGAACTCGAGGTTGTCCTCGATGGAGTCCAGCTTCTCGCGGACGATCTGCGGCATGTGCTGGCCGCGGATGCCGGCCTCGGCGATGTACTGGTCGGTGAACTCGGCGCGGGCGCCGGGGACCTGGTCGAACACCTCGGCGACGAGGTTCTCGAGATAGAGGACCTCCACGCCCTGGTCCCTCAGGATCTGGGCGAAGGTGTCGTGCTCCTGCTGCGCGACCTCCAGGAACGGGACGTCGTCGAACAGGAGTCGCTCGAGCTCGTCGGGCGGCAGGTTGAGGAGCTCGTCGCCGGGACGGTGCAGGCAGACCTTCCTGAGCTTGCCGATCTCGGAAGGCACGTGCAGACCTTTCGTCATGGCCTCCTACCTTTCTTTCGGGCCTTACTGGCCGAATGTATCAGCGCCCCTCCGTATGGGACGCTGCTTGCTAACAGCTCTAGTTATATCCAAAAACCACCTGCAATTCCACCTCGCCCCCGAACGGTCAGCAAAGTGCGATGAACGGTATATCGCATATGATTCCCCCATGATGCACTTCGGTTCTCTAAAGCAGGTTTTCAAAGGTAAATGTTCTTTTTTCTAAGGAATTAAGCTAGATTGCACAAATATTTTCATGTTTAGGAATTGCATAGCTAAAACGGTTTTCTGCATATATATGTCGTTTGTCCATGATTCAATTTGGATTCGATTATATTCAGCTCGCAATCATTCTTATTCATACATCCTCACCAGTTGAGTATGGATATAGATTGTTTCCAAACGAGTTGGGCAGTTAGTTGCATGCCTTGGCAGCGTAAGAAGTAGGTAAAGATACCGTTCGCGCGATGCGTCCGTGCTACAGGTCGACTAAATTGAGACAATAGTGATTAGTGTTAGGCTACCGTCCCTTGTGGGGACTGAACGGACAGATGCATATGCCGAGCAAAATCGAAAAGAAGCAAGCCGCCGCAAAGCTGCGCAAACCGCCGCGCGACTTCTCGTACACGCAAAACCGAGAGCTTAGCTGGCTGCGCTTTGACAACCGCGTGCTTGACGAAGCCTTCGATGAGACCGTTCCGCTGTTCGAGCGTCTAAAGTTCGTATCGATTTTCGAGTCTAACCTCGACGAGTTTCTCATGGTGCGCGTGGGCGGCCTGTCCGATCTGGCGGAGCTCAAAAAACAACCTGTCGACAACAAGAGCAATATGACCGCCTCCGAACAGGTCGATGCTGTCATGGCCGAAATGCCCGGGCTCCTTACCCGTTGGGAGTCCATCTTTAAGAGCATCGAGGGCAAGCTCGACACCTTGGGCGTTCACCGCGCCCGCATCGATTCGCTTACGCCCGAGGAGCGCACCTTTGTAACCCGCTACTTTCAGGCCTACGTGTCGCCGGTCATCTCGCCGCTGGTCATCGATCCTCGCCACCCCTTCCCCAACCTGCGCAACGGCGCGCTCTATCTGGCCTGTGGTCTGGACGGCGCCACCGACGAGGAGAGCCTACTGGGCCTTATCGAGATTCCCGCCTCGATGAACCGCGTGGTCGAGATCCCCTCGCCCACCGGCACCTACTCCTACATCTTGCTCGAGGACGTCATCCTCGCCTGCCTGGACAGCTGCTTTGGCTCCTATAAGCCGCTGGATCGTGCGCTGATCCGCGTCACCCGCAACGCCGACATCGATCCGGACGGCGAGGGCATCGAAGAGGAAGAGGACTACCGCCAGCACATGAAGCGCATTCTCAAGAAGCGCCTGCGCCTGCAGCCGGTAGTGCTCGCGGTCTCGGGGTCGCTCGAGAAGGCGACGCTCAAGACTATCCGCAAGGCGCTCGAGCTTTCGCGCCGCTCTGTCTTTACCTGCGATATCCCGCTCAACCTGGGCTACGTCTTTGGCATTGAGGGCAAGATTCCCGAGCACCTGCGCAACGAGCTCCTCTTTACGCCGTTTAAGCCACAGCCCAACCCCACCATCGACATGACCCGCTCCATCCGCGAGCAGGTGCTGCAGCACGACAAGCTGCTCTTCTACCCTTACGAGGCCATGAATCCGTTCCTGGATCTGGTACACGAGGCAGCCTACGATCCCGAGTGCATCTCGTTGCGCATCACGCTCTACCGCGTGGCCAAGCAGAGCCGCCTATGCGAGTCGCTGATCGATGCCGCCGAGAACGGCAAAGAGGTCACGGTGCTCATGGAGCTCCGCGCCCGCTTTGACGAGCAGAACAACATCGAGTGGGCCGAGCGTCTGGAAGAGGCAGGCTGCACCGTCATCTACGGCTCCGAAGGCTTTAAGTGCCACTCCAAGATCTGCCAGCTCACCTATCGCGAGGGCATGGCGCTCACCCGCCTCACGCTTTTGGGCACCGGCAACTTTAACGAGAAGACGGCCAAACTCTACAGCGACTTTATGCTCATGACAGCCCATCCCGGCATCGGTGAAGACGCCAACCTGTTCTTCCGCAATCTGTCGCTGGGCAACCTGCGCGGCGACTACCGCTTCCTGGGTGTGGCGCCCGTCGGACTGAAACCGCTCATCATGCGCGGGCTTGACCGCGAGATCCAGCGCGCCCTTGCCGGCGAGCCCGCCCGCGTGTTCTTTAAGCTCAACTCACTGACCGACCGCGAGGTTATCGACAAGATCGCCGAGGCATCGTGTGCCGGCGTGCGCGTAGACATGATCATCCGCGGCATCTCGTGCCTCAAGCCCGGTGTTCCGGGCAAGACCGAGAACGTGCATGTCCGCTCCATCGTCGGACGCTTTTTGGAGCACGCGCGCGTCTATGCTTTCGGCGTGGACTCGGACATGATTTACCTGAGCTCAGCCGATATGATGACGCGCAACACCGAGCACCGCGTGGAGATCGCCTTCCCCGTGCTCGACCCCACCTGCCGCGCCCTAGTGCACGAGTACATGGGCATGCAGCTGCGGGACAACGTGAAGGCCCGCAGCCTCACGAGCGACGGCACCTGGGTCCCCGTGGAGCGTGCAGAGGGTGAAAAACCCTTCAACTCGCAGGAAGCTCTGCTGGAGCGTGCCTATCGCAACGCCGAGGCCGCGCCCGAGCCCGTCATTGAGGCGGAACCTGCCTCCGAGGCCGAGCCGCAGCCAGTAGCACCCAAGGTCCAAGAGGTCCAGGCGACCGTCATTGAGCCCGAGCCTGCACCTGTACCTCGGCCCGAGCCGCAGGTCACCAAGCCCGCACCCGAGACGAGTGCCCGTCGCGATAAGCCCGCTGGCAAGACCAAGGCCATCGAGCGCCATCGCCCCGGTCGTGTGCGCATGGGCCTGGGTCTGATCGGCCTGGGTCTTAAGACGCTCATTACCGGCAAGACGAAATAGTCGTTTGTAGAAGCAGTTTGTAGAAGCGCCCCGCATTTGAGGAAAGCCTCGGATGCGGGGCGCTTTTCCCTGCTACCATGGTGCGAACAACAACGCGAATGACAGGCAGGAATATGAAGCTCACTATAGAATCGATGACCTACGGCGCCGACGGGCTGGCGCACGCCGACAACGGCAAGGCCGTCTTTGTGCAGGGTGCCGTGGCAGGCGACATCGTCGAGGCCGAGGTCGTACAGGACGGCAAGTCGTTCATGCGCGCCCGCACCACCGAGATTCTGGAGCCAAGCCCCGATCGCATTCAGCCTCCCTGCCCCTTCGTGGGCATCTGCGGCGGCTGCTCGTGGGGCAATCTCTCACGCACGGCACAGCTCGCCGCCAAGGAGCAAAACCTGCGCTCCACGCTCGAGCGCATCGGCAAGTTCGCTCCTGAGCAGGTCGATGAGTTGGTACAGCCCATCTGCCACACCAAGGACGACTGGGGCTACCGCAATAAAATCGAGCTCGAACCGACCGTCGTCAACGGTCGCGTGCGCCTTGGCATGCACGGTGTCGACCCCAGCAAAATCGTGACCGTCGATATGTGTCCGCTGTTCGATAAGCGCTTCCCGAAGGCACTCAAATCGGTCGTCGGCGCACTTAACTATCTAAGCGGCAGCCATGACTTGGGGCTCGAACGCGTGGGCATTCGCGCATCGCGCCGCACCAAGGCACTCGAGGTCGCACTCTGGACGCCGACAGGCTCTTTTCCGCGCTCGCAGGTCTCCCGCGTGCTGGCGGACGCCGCTCATCCCACGAGCATCGTGCGCGTGATGAGCAAGGGCGAAAAGAAGGCCCGCCGTGTCTCTAAGGTGGAGATGCTCGCCGGTGAGGGCTCGTGGACCGAGAACATCGCTGACGGCCAGATGCGCCTGTCCGCCCCATCGTTTTTCCAAGTCAACACCAAGGGCGCCGAGATTTTGATCGAGCTCGTTATGGAGGCGCTCGATCCGCAGGAAGACGAGCTTGCCGTGGACCTGTACTGCGGTGCCGGCACCTTTACCCTGCCGCTCGCCCGCCGCTGCGACTTTGTCGCTGCCGTCGAGGCCTACGGCCCCGCCGTGCGCGATCTACGCCGTAACCTGGAAATCAACAAGCTTGATAACGTCGACGTCATTGGCGGAGACGCGGTGCGCGAGTTCCCCGACCAGGACGCCGATGTCCTAGTAGTCGACCCGCCGCGTGCAGGCCTAGCACCTGAGGCCATCGACCTCATCGCCAGCACAAGCGCTCGCGATGTCGCCTATGTGAGCTGCGACCCGGCCACCCTGGCGCGCGATCTCAAACGCTTTGTCGAAGAAGGCACCTTCTCCCCCGTAAAGATCACGCCAGTCGATCTGTTCCCACAAACCTTCCACTGCGAGACCGTCGTCCACCTTAGGCGCAACTAGCTGATGATTTTTCTGGGACGGGGATTAAATGATCAATTTGTACCGAATGATTATTTAATCCCCGTCCCTTTTAAACATTGGGAAATCGAGCGTGGCAAGCGGGGGTCTTCGGGGTATAAGACGGCTAATTGTATGCCGCCCTATGAAAGGAACCCTTATGCCCAGCGTTGCCGTTCTTGCCGCCGATGGCTTTGAAACGATTGAATGCCTGACCATGGTCGATGTCATGCGTCGCGGCGGCGTGCGCGCCACGCTCGTCTCGATTATGCCCACGCGCGAGGTCGTAAGCTCGCTGCAGATCCCCGTGACCTGCGATGCGCTCTTTGATGAGATCAACTTTGACGAGTACGACTGCGTCGTGCTGCCCGGCGGCCTGCCCGGTGCCACCAACCTGCGCGCCGATCAGCGCGTCTGCGACGTGGTCTGCGAGTTCGCCGCGACCAAGCACGTCGCCGCCATCTGCGCCGCCCCGTTTATCCTGGGCGAGCTCGACCTGCTCGAGGGGCGCCACGCCACGTGCTTCCCTGGCTTTGAGAAAAGCTTCCCCGAGGGCGCCTATACCGGCGAGAAGGTTACGCAAGACGGCAACATCATCACCGCCAGCGGCATGGCCCAGTCGCTCCCCTTTGCGCTTGAGCTGCTGCGCACGATCGCCGGCGACAAGGCTGTCGAGAAGGTCGCCGAGGGCATCCAACTATGATTTTGGCTTCGCAATCACCGCGCCGCATAGAGCTGATGCGCGAGGCAGGCTACAACATTCGCGTGATTCCCGCGGATATCGACGAAACGCCCTTTGATGGCGAGGCCCCGCTCACGCTTGTCGAGCGCTTGGCACGCGCCAAGGCGGCTGCCGTTGCTGCCGAGTATGCCGAGCCCAATGAGCTGACGGTCGCGGCCGACACCATCGTCACCTTCGACGGCAAGATTTTGGGCAAGCCGGCAACCGAGGGCGAGGCGCACACCATGCTCCGTGAGCTTTCGGGCCGCACGCACCAGGTCGCAACCGGCGTCTGCATCGTTAAGGCAGGCGATACGGCCGCCCCGCATGCCGCCGAGAGCCTGTCGTTTGTCGATATGACCGACGTGACATTCTACGAGCTCACCGACGAGCAGATCGAGCACTACGTTGCCTCGGGTGAGCCCATGGATAAGGCAGGCGCCTACGGCATCCAGGGCACAGGCGGCCGCATGCTCGTGCACGATATTTCGGGCGACTTCTATAACGTGGTGGGCCTACCCATCGCCCGCGTCGCGCGCGCGATTCAAAAACTCTCGTAATTGCATCTGGCGCTGGGTATCCCCCAGCGCCTACAATTTTGGCGTACCGTACGGATCCCGACCGGGCACAAGGCGCGGCGGAAAACCGATAGGAGTTAAACATGGATACACTGCTCGAGGCCATTGACGTCTGCGATGTCGATGGCTTTTGCTTTGGCAACTATACGGACGAGGAGGCCGGCACCGGTTGCACCGTAATCGTGGCACCCGAGGGCGCCACCGGCGGTGTTGACGTACGCGGTGGCGCTCCCGCTTCGCGCGAAACCGACCTGCTGCGACCCGAGAACACCGTCGACAAGGTACACGCCGTCTGCCTTTCGGGTGGATCGGCCTTTGGCCTCGAGGCTGCAAGCGGCGTCGCTCGCGAGCTTGAGAGCCGCGGCATCGGCCTTCCCGTCGGCCCCACCCAGGTGCCTATCGTGTGCTCTAGCTGTATCTTCGACCTTGCCTTTGGCGACCCCACCGTTCGCCCCGACATTGAGGCCGGCATCGCCGCCGTGCGCGAAGCGCTCGACCACACCCCCGCCACGCTCGAGCAGGGCAATGTGGGCGCCGGCACCGGCGCCACTGTAGGCAAGCTCATGGGGCCTGCCACCTGCATGAAGGCCGGCCTTGGCGCTGCCGCCGTGGCGCTCGGCCCTGTTAAGGTGGGCGCCGTGGTCTCGGTCAACGCCTGCGGCAACGTTGTCGACCCCTTCACCGGCGAGTGG
>UQEO01000073.1 GCA_900540095.1 uncultured Collinsella sp. | reverse complement strand
CGAAGGGGGAAACTCGGCCCCCTCCGCCCCGGCCGGACAGGTCAATCTACACCGTGTGCTGCGGCAGGTCCTGCAGGGCGATGACGTCCATGCCCATGTCGTTGGCGCTGCCGTGACCCTGCTGGTCCTCGCGCACCGCCTCGATAGCACTCACGTACGTGTTGGCAGCGGACATCGCGGTCACGCAGGTTACGCCGCGGCGCACCGCCTCGGTACGCAACAGATAGCCGTCGCCGCGCGAACCCGGGCCGTACGGCGTGTTGATAATCACCGCGATCTTGCCATCGGCGATGAGGTCGCCGATGTTGGGGCGCTCGCCGTCGTGCGGGCCGCTGATCTTCTCCACGACTTCGCACGTCACGTTGCCGCCGCGCAGCACGCGCGCCGTACCCTCGGTGGAGCAGATGTCAAAGCCCAGGTAGCGCAGGATGCGGGCGACCGAAAGGATATGGCGCTTGTCGCGGTCGCACACGCTGATGAACACCTTGCCGCAGCTCGGATCGGGCAGCTTGTAGTCGATCGCCAGCTGCGTCTTGGCATATGCCTCGGGATAGCTCTTGGCGATACCCATGACCTCGCCCGTCGACTTCATCTCGGGCCCCAGGATAACGTCGGCACCGGGGAAACGGCCCCAGGGCATAACGGCTTCCTTCATGCAGAACCAATCGAGCTGACGCTCGTCGCTCGGCAGGCCCAGGCTGGCGATAGAATCGCCCGCCATGATACGCGCCGCGCACTTGGCGAGCGGCACACCGGTGGCCTTGGAGATAAACGGCACGGTGCGGCTCGCGCGCGGGTTGGCCTCGATCACGTAGACGGTCTCGCCCTTGATGGCGTACTGCACGTTGACCAGGCCGCGGACCCCCAGCGCCATCGCGATGCGGCGCGTGGTCTCGCGGAGCTTCGCCTGCAGGCTCTCGCTAAAGCTGAACGGCGGGATGCAGGTCGCAGAGTCGCCGGAGTGAATACCGGCCTCCTCGATATGCTCCAGAATGCCGCCGATGTAGACCTCCTCGCCGTCGCACAGGGCGTCGACGTCGGACTCGATCGCACCCTCCAGGAAGCGGTCCAGATACACCGGGTAGTCGGGGCTAATGCGCGCAGCCTCGGCCATGTAATCGCGCAGATGCTCGGCATCGTAGGCGATCATCATGCCGCGGCCGCCCAGCACGTAGCTCGGACGCACCAGCAGCGGGTAGCCGATGTGCGCGGCCACGGCCTCGGCCTCCTCAAACGAGGTGGCCTGGCCCGCCGGCGGGTACATAATGCCCAGCTTGTCGAGCAGGGCGGCAAAGCGCTCGCGGTCCTCGGCAAAGTCGATGGCATCGGGCTTGGTGCCCATGATGTTAACGCCGCTCTCCTCGAGCATGCGCGCCAACTTAAGCGGAGTCTGGCCGCCGAGCGTCACCACGACGCCATCGGGTCGCTCAACATCGATGACATCCATGACGTCCTCGTAGGTGAGCGGCTCAAAGTACAAGCGGTCGGACGTGTCGTAGTCAGTCGAGACGGTCTCGGGGTTGCAGTTGACCATGATGGTCTCAAAGCCGCGGGCCGCCAGCGCGTAGCTCGCGTGCACGCAGCAGTAATCGAACTCGATACCCTGGCCAATGCGGTTGGGGCCGGCACCCAGGATCATCGCCTTGGGCTTGTCCGCCGGCGTGGTCTCGTCGGGAGCCACGCACTTCTTGGCATCCGGGCTCGTGCGGTAGATGTTCTCGTACGTCTTGTAGTGGTACTCCGTGGCGCTCGAGAACTCCGCAGCGCAGGTATCGACCGTCTTCATGCTGGGAACCACGCCCAGACCCTTGCGATAGGCGCGCACAAAGCGCTCGTCCGAGCCGGTCAGCGCGGCAATCTCGGCGTCGCTCGTGCCGTACTGCTTGAGCAGGCGCATCGCGTCGGCGTCGATATCCTCCACGCGCAGGCCGCGGATGCTCTCCTGAACCTGCACCATGTCGTTGATACGGTTGAGGTACCACGGGTCGATGCCGCAGATGGCGTGGATGCGCGCAACATCCCAGCCGCGGCGCAGGGCCTCGACCACAAAGAAAATGCGGTGCTCAGTCGGGGTTGCCACGGCCTGAGTGAGCTCCTCGTCGCTCAGTTTGTCGGCGCCCTCCTTGCCACCGGCGCAGATACCCTGGTGACCGCCCTCCAGCGAACGCATGGCCTTGCCGAAGGCCTCCTCAAAGGTGCGGCCGATCGCCATGATCTCGCCCACGGCCTTCATGCGCGTGGTGAGCGTGGGGTCGGTACCCTTGAACTTCTCGAAGGCAAAGCGCGGCACCTTAACGACGCAGTAGTCGATCGTGGGCTCAAAGCAGGCGGGCGTGGCCTTGGTGATGTCGTTGACGATTTCGTCGAGCGTATAGCCCACAGCCAGGCGCGCGGCGGCCTTAGCGATGGGAAAACCCGTGGCCTTGGAGGCCAGCGCGGACGAACGGCTCACGCGCGGGTTCATCTCGATGACGATCAAGCGACCGGTGTTGGGGTTCACGGCAAACTGCACGTTGGAGCCACCGGTCTCGACGCCGATCTTCTCCAGAATGGCGAGCGAGGCCACGCGCATGCGCTGATACTCAAGGTCGGAGAGCGTCTGCGCCGGCGCCACGGTGATGGAGTCGCCGGTATGCACGCCCATGGGGTCGAGATTCTCGATGGAGCACACGATGATGCCGTTGCCGGCGTGGTCACGCATGACCTCCATCTCATACTCTTTCCAGCCCTCGATGGATTCCTCGACCAGCACCTCGTGGGCGGGCGAAAGCTCCAAGCCCTGGCTCACGATGGAGACGAGCTCCTCGTGGGTGTGAGCGATGCCGCCGCCGGCGCCGCCGAGGGTAAAGCTCGGGCGCAGTACGCAGGGATAGCCCACGCGCTCGGCGATAGCCTCGGCGTCGGCCACGCTGTAGGCATAGCCCGAGCGCGCGACCTCCAGGCCAATCTCGGCCATGGCCTCGTTAAAGAGCTTGCGGTCCTCGCCGCGCTCGATAGCGGCCAGGTCGCAGCCAATCATCTCGACGCCGTACTTGTCCAGCGTGCCGTCTTTCGCCAGCTCGACGGCGGCGTTCAGACCGGTCTGGCCGCCCAGCGTGGGCAGCAGCGCGTCCGGGCGCTCTTTCTTGATTACGCGCTCGATAAACTCAGCGGTGATGGGCTCGACATAGGTTCGGTCGGCAAGACCCGGGTCGGTCATGATGGTCGCCGGGTTGGAGTTGACCAGGATGACCTCAAAGCCATCCTCCTTGAGCACCTTGCAGGCCTGGGCGCCGGAGTAGTCGAACTCACAGGCCTGGCCAATAACGATGGGACCCGAGCCAATGACGAGGATGCGCTTGATGTCAGTACGTTTAGGCATATTAGTTCTCCTCGGTCTCAGCGGTCTCGGACTCAGCAAAGTTCCAGCCGGCAAGGCGGTCCTTCGCGGTATCGATGTCCAGGTAGTTCTCCTCGCCGTCCATGAGTCGCGTAAAGGCGGTAAAGAGATAGTGGGCATCGGTGGGGCCAGGCGAAGCCTCGGGGTGGTACTGGACCGAGAAGCACGGGGCGTCGAGCAGCTGGATGCCCTCGGCGGTGCCGTCGTTGAGGTTCACATGCGTCAGGCGAATGCGACCAAAGCGCTCGTTCATCACGACCGGCGCGATTCCGCGGCGCACCCAGGCGCGCAGATCTCCATCGGCCGCATGCTCGGTCTCGCCGCCCGAAAGCTCGGGGACAAGCTTGCCCAGGCTGGGGAACAGCAGGCCAAAGCCATGGTTTTGCGCGGTAATCTCCACGCGACGGCTTACCAGGTTCATGACCGGCTGGTTGCCACCGCGGTGACCGAATTTAAGCTTTTCCATCTGGGCGCCGCAGGCCAGGCTGATCATCTGATGGCCCAGGCAAATGCCAAAGACCGGCACCTTGCCGATCAACTGCTGCACCTGCTCGTAGGTCTCCACCACGGCGTCGGGGTCGCCGGGGCCGTTGGACAAAAAGACGCCGTCGGGATTCATGTCGAGCACCTCACTTGCGGGCGTATCCCACGGCACGACGGTCAGGTCGCAGCCGGCGCGGACGAGGCCCTCCAGAATGCCGCGCTTGACGCCGCAGTCGTAGGCGACCACTTTGCGGCGGGCAGGAGCGGCAGGGGCAAGCGCAAAGTCATGCGTAGCGGGCAGGTCGGCAGCTGCAAACTTGTGAGGCGCGGGGCAACTCACGGTCTTGACCAGGTTCTCGCCGACCAGCGTCGGCGCGGCGGCCAGACGCTCGGCAAGCTCGGCGACGTCAAAGATTTCCGTCGAGATAATGCCCATCTTGGAGCCGTTGTCGCGCAGGTGGCGCACAAGAGCGCGGGTGTCGACACCCTCGATAGCGACGATACCGTGGGCACGCAGGTACTCCGGCACGCTGACGGCCGAGCGCCAGTTGGAAGGCGTGGCGCACATGTCGCGGACGATCATGCCGCGCATGGCCGGAGCGCTCGCAGGGCGGGCGGTATCACCGGGGAAGGCCGACTGGACGTCGGTCTCGTCGATGCCGTAGTTGCCGATCTGCGGATAGGTCATGGTTACGATTTGGCCGGCATAGCTCGGGTCGGTCATGACCTCAAAGTAGCCCTCAAGCGAGGTGTTGAAGCAGACCTCGCCGGTCGCGGTACCCTCGGCACCGCATGCACGGCCATAAAAAATGGTCCCATCCTCAAGGTACAGGATGCAGGGACCGCAGGTGCCCTTGCTGGTTTTGGCCAGCATGCGCTGGCAAAGCTCGCTGGGCGCGAAGGTGCGGGCAGCAGTGCCCGCAGTATGGTTATTCGCCATAATTCTCCTTCCCGGTCTCTCCGGACCGGCTTAAAGGTTGGTAGTTAGGCCTCGCGGTATTGTAACCGCAAGCATGTCTCATGGCGTTAATTTCATCGAAATGTTTACGAAATGATAATTATGACTTTCTATGCATAATGATTTTTCTGGGACGGGGATTAAAAATCATCCCGCGAGGCTTGTGGCTCACGCGGGATGATGGCGTCTTATTTTTTCTTGTCCTGCTCCAGCAGTTCGGACGGCGTGCGATCGGGCTTGCCACCGCGGAAAATCTCGCGGCCATGTAGACGATGCTCCAGGTCACGTTCGGCCTTTTCCTCGTCAATCTTGGTCTGGCTAACCACCGGGTCCTCAATCAACGACGACACCGAGTTCACCTGCTTCTGAATGCGCTCGGCAATGGTGTCATCCATACTCACGATGCGCATCTTCCAGTCGATACTCGTGGCGTTGGATGAGCTCTTGGTCCACACGAACGTCAAAATGGCGCTCTGGTGGCCCCGCGCGGGGAACATGCCAAAGAAGGAATCGTGCTGAATGTTGCTGTCCTCATCGATATAGGCGTGCACGTTGTACACCACGCGGTCAATCTTATCGTTGAGCAACGCGTTGGTCGCAAGTGCCGCAGCCTGAATCTGCCCGTTGGACAGCAGCTCGAGCTCGTTGGCAGACGACGTGTCCAACACCGTTACCTCGACCGTGCCTGTGCGCTCGTCCGCCTCGTCGACGGTAAAGTCGAGCGGGAACTGCGTAAAGCCGTTACCCCACTCAAGGCCGCCCTTCAGTGCCGTGGAAACGGTATCCACCGAAACACTCTCAGACAGGTTTGCAGTGTTCAGGCGGCGCATCACGCCGTAGCCAATCTGCATGCCCACGATCAGTACAAGGATGCCGATGACCACAGCCATAGCGGTCTTCGTAATGGTATGGCTCACCTGCGAGCCCGAAGGGTCGTCCTCGGACAGCGGGTCGATCTGTTTTGTCTGGCTTGCGCGATCTTCGCTGCGAAGCTGCGCCAGCGCCGCCTTGTCGCCGCGCTTGGCCGCTGCCTCTTTTTCGCGCATGCGCTCGGTGCGCTTTTTGGCAAGCGTCGGATCCAAAACGCCGGATGCGTCGATCTCGGAGAACAACTCCGTCACTTCTTCCGGAGTCAAAGGGTTCTTCTCAGCCATATACTTCCTGTCATATCAATCAGTCGAGCTCGTGCGCACGCGCACCTTCGAACTGCATTCGATAGTAACGGGCATAGGTGCCGCCACGGGCGAGAAGCTGCTCGTGCGTGCCACGTTCCACAACGCGACCATGCTCGACGGTCGCAATCTCGTCGGCATGCTTAATGGTCGAGAGACGGTGGGCGATGATGATCGTGGTGCGACCGCGCGCCAGGCGCTCGAGCGACTCCTGCACCGCCTCCTCACTCTCGTTATCCAAGGCGCTCGTCGCCTCGTCCAGGATCAAGATCTTGGGGTTCTTGAGAAACACGCGCGCAATGGCTACGCGCTGCTTTTGGCCGCCCGAAAGACGGCTGCCGCGCTCGCCCACGACCGTGTCGTAGCCCTGCGGCAGCGACTCAATGAAAGCATCGATATTGGCGCGGCGGGCGGCCTCGGCGACTTCTTCTGCCGTGGCGCCTGGCTTGCCGTAGGCGATGTTCTCGCCAATCGTACCGTCAAACAGATAGACATCCTGCTGCACCAGGCCAATGGCGCGGCGCAGACTCTGTTGCGTCACGTCACGCACGTCCTGGCCGTCGATGCTGATGGATCCCTCAGCCACGTCGTAAAAGCGCGGCAGCAGCGAACACGTTGTGGACTTGCCACCGCCCGAGGGGCCAACCAGGGCAATGGTCTGTCCGGGCTTGATGGACAGATCCATGTGGTCGATCACGGGACGAGCCCCCTCGCCTGCGCCGAGCTCAACGTCCTCGTAGCTAAAGCACACGTCGCGATATTCAACCGCGCCAGCCGTCACCTGCAGGTCCGTGGCACCCGGCTTATCCTGAATATCCGGAGCGGTCGAAAGCACCTCGTCCATACGCTTAAAGCCGGCGATGGCCTTCTGATACGTCTCAGCCGAGTTCACAAGCGTCTCGAGCGGGGTGCAGAACAGCGAAATGTAGAGTGCAAAGGTCGCCATATCGACCGCCTGCAGCTGACCCTGGGCAACGAGCCAACCACCCAGCAGCACCACAATCACGTACAGCACGCCCGAGAGCAGGCCATACGTCGCTGTGTAGACGCCCATGGCGTGATACATATTCTCCTTGGACGAAAGATAGCGGTCGTTCGAGGCGCGGAACTTGGAGCGCTCAGCCTCCTCGTTCGCAAAACTCTTGACCACGCGCATGCCTGCCAGCGAATCCTGCAGCTGAGCATTAATACCGCTGATCTTTTTGCGGTTGTCGCTGAAGACCTCGCGCATGCGCATGTTCTGCCAAAACATGATGACCGCAAACACCGCCGTCACCACGGCCATGGCAAGCGCCAGCACCGGGGCGATAGCAAAGAGAATCACAAACGAACCGACGATCTCGATGCCGCAGATGATAATCCACTCGGGCACGTGGTGTGCCGCCTCGCAGATATCGAACAAGTCGTTGACCACGCGGCTCATCATGTCACCCGAGCTGTTGCGATCGAAGTACGCAAAGCTAAAGCGCTCATACTGATCGAACAGGTCCTCGCGCATCTTGGACTCCATGCGCGCGCCCATCACGTGGCCCCAGTAACTCACAAAGTAGCGACAGGCGCAACGGATGGCATACATCAGTACCAAGCCGACCGCGATCATAACGAGCGCCTGCATAATAGCAGCCTGACCCTGGGTAAAGAGCCCGCCGGTCAGATTGCGCAGAATGATAGGAAACGCCAGGTCAATGGCGGCAAGCACCAGGGCGCAAACAGTATCGGCAACAAAAAGCCCCATCTGGGGCTTGTAATAAGAAAGAAAACGCTTAAACATGCAGTCCTCGGGGAGAAATAAATAGGGTGAGAAATCTGGTTGAACCGTTCGAGTTGAAAGAAAAGCAGCCCAACAAGCATAACGCCGATGTTCTGGCAACGTCAGCGAAAACGTCCCTAAGCGAGCAAGGTGCCTTGAAAGAGGAGCGACGCGTACTTCGGTACGCGAGCGACGATTGAAAGGCAGATTGCCGCTTAGGGGCGTTTGCAGCGTCGACTCGTTACGCGGTTTGGTAAAACCGCGTAACCTAGAGTTCGGCTCCGCCCAACCTATGCGCGATGCTATCGCAGGCCAAGGCGCCCACGACGGTCTTGGCATCTTCGATCTTGCCATCGAGCACAGCGTCGATCAGCTCGTGCAGCGGCACCAGATCCACGTTGACGAACTCATCATCATCGGGGTTGGGCGCATCAAACTCGAGCTTGGTGGCCAGGTAGATGTGAATGATCTCGTCACAGAAGCCGCAGGACGTGACAATCGACGTCAAAAAGCGAATGCGACCGGCCCTAAAGCCCGTCTCCTCATGCAGCTCACGCTTGGCGCAATCGAGCGGGTCCTCGCCTGGATCGAGCTTGCCGGCGGGAATCTCGACCGTCACGCGGTCGATGGCGGTGCGGTACTGACGCACCAGTACGATCTTGCCGCTCTCGGTCAGTGCCACAACGGCCGCCGCACCCGGATGGCGAACGATATCGCGGGCGCTGCGGTGACCGTTGGGCAGTTCAACCTCAAGACGGTGGACGTCGAGGATCTTGCCCTTCCAGGCGCACTCCTCCGAAAGAATCTTCTCGTGCAGCTCGGCATCGTGCGGGTCGTCGTCGCCCAGCACCAGCGCCGGCTCGTCAGCGACCTCGCCACCAGGCTCGCCCTCGGCGTGCCCATACATGCGGCTGTCCTCTTCGACGATCTGCGCGTCCACGAGCTCTTCGTTCTTCTCGTCCATCCGTCTCATCCCTCTCGGACTTTAGGCATCCCAGGCGTCGCGGCCACGCAGCGCGCGCAGACCGATGTCATGACGCAGGGTCTTGCCCTCAAAATCAATCTTCTCGCAGGCCTCGTAGGCAAGGTTGCGAGCGTTCTCGAACGTGTCGCCCAGCGCGGTCACGGCAAGCACTCGGCCACCGTTGGTCACGAGCTGACCGTCCACCACGGCGGTGCCGGCATGGTACACGGTCACGTTCTCCATGGCTTCGGCGTCGGCGATGCCGGTGATGACTTTGCCTTTCTCGTAGCTGCCGGGGTAGCCCGCGCTCGTCAGGACAACGGCCACGGCCCACTCGTCGCGCCAGTCGAGTTCAATCTGGTCGAGCTCGCAGTTGGCACAAGCCAGCATGACCTCGACCAGATCGTTCTTAAGGCGCGGGAGCACGACCTGAGTCTCGGGATCACCAAAGCGGGCGTTGAACTCCAGCACCTTGGGGCCGGCGGGGGTGAGCATAAAGCCGCCATACAGGCAGCCGCGGTAGTCGATGCCCTCGGCAGCAAGCTCGGCCACGGTCTGCTCCATGACCTTCACCATCGTGGCGTGCTCCTCGTCAGTCACGATGGGCACCGGGCTGTAAACGCCCATGCCACCGGTGTTGGGGCCCTTGTCGCCCTCGAGCGCACGCTTGTGATCCTGCGAGGTGGCCATGGGACGCACGGTCTTGCCGTCGGTAAAGGCCAGCAGCGAGCACTCGGGGCCGGTTAGCATCTCCTCAATGACCACGGTGTTGCCGGCATCGCCAAAGGTGCCGCCAAAGCACTCGCGCACGGCCTCTTCGGCCTGCGCAAGCTCAGTCGCCACGATAACGCCCTTGCCTGCGGCCAGGCCGTCTGCCTTCACGACCAGCGGGGCACCCTGCTCGCGCACGTAGGCGAGAGCCGA
>UQEO01000072.1 GCA_900540095.1 uncultured Collinsella sp. | reverse complement strand
ATCCGCGTTTGAGGTAAATAGAAAAGCCCCGGGGACCCGGAAGGCCGATACGGCTCATCTCGGCAAGGTTAGCGCCTTTGCCGCCAAGCGCGAAGTTCATGGACTTGTCGCCCTCGGTGACACAGGTGCCCTGGGCGTCGGTTCCAAAACGGTAAACCCTCTTGCAATCGCTCACGATACTTCCCCTTCCATGCGCTCTCGCGCACGACCGTGGTAACGAATCGACCCGCCGAATGCGGGCCGTGAGGGAACTATACGGCGGGTTTTGGGCAGGCTTGAGCAGAGGGTGCGCGGTTTGGTAAACGTGCTAAAACTGGCGGTAAACGGTAGGTAAAGGTGGTTACCTTATGAAGATACCACTACAAGAAAATACAGGTCAGATGCAATGTATTTGCTAAATCGCTTTACCATAAGTAGCTAATTTGGGACGGGGCTTTTTTAGCTGCCCCCGTCGGCAATCGGCCAAAAAGCTCGCGGCCTCAGTCGGGGTAGCTAAAAAAGCCCCGTCCCAAATTAGCTACTTTTGTTGGGCTCGACGGGCGGCGCGGCGGGCACGGGCTTCTTGGATTTCCTCCAAGTGGCTAATGATCTCGGCAGCGCTTTCCTCGATGGCCTTGCCGTCGGTACGCACCACAAAGCAGCCTAGGCGTTTCATGAGGGCACGAGCTTCCTCAAGCTCGCTGCGCACGCTCTCGGGCTCGGCATAGGAGCCGGCAACGGCACGAGCGTAGTCATCGCCCAAGCGGCTATCGCGAATTTCGGAAATCACATCGACGGTCGAAATCAGGCCGAACAGGCGCATCGGGTCGACCTCGTAAATCGACTTCGGCGGCTCCATGCCATGGGCCAACGGAACATTGGCAACCTTGTAGCCCTGATAAGCCAGATACATCGACAGCGGCGTCTTGGACGTGCGCGATACGCCCAGCAGCACGATATCGGCACCCGACAAATCGTCGCAACCGCGCCCGTCATCGTGCTCAACGAAATATTCCATGGCCTCGATACGATGGAAATAGCGGTCATCGGTCCTGTGAATCACGCCCGCGACGCCTTTGGGCGGCACACCGATGAGCGACGATAGCACGGCGAGCGTCGGACCGATCAGGTCGACCGAACGGATATGCAGCATGCCCAGGTAATCGAGCACGCGGGCGCGAAGCGCCGGATCGACAATGGTGTGAAACACGGCAATATCGCGATGGTCGGCATCGACGCGCGGGCCCACAAACGACTCCACCTGCTCCACCGAGGTCACCTTGGGCAGGCGCAACAAACGAAAAGCCCCTTCATCAAATTGCCCGGACGCCGCAAGCACCACCTCACAAGCGGTATCACCGAGCGAGTCGGAGATAACGATAACGGTGGGACGAGCGGTGACCGGGCAATCCATGCGGGGCTCCTTTTGCGCTTACGCGCAGGCTGGCTTACTTTTTACGAGCAAGCTCACCGATGTTGGCGATGCCGGAGAAAACGGCCTCGAAGCGGTTGAGCAGCTTAAGGCGATTATCGCGGAGCTGCTCGTCCTTGTCCATGACCATGACCTCGTCGAAGAAACGGTCGATGGGCGCGCGCAGGGCGGCGAGGGCAGCAAATGCGGCCGGATAATCCTCGGTAGCAAGGGCGGCATCGACAGCGGTCTGAGCAGCCTCGGAGGCGTCGGCGAGCGCAAGCTCGACCTCGCCCATCAGTCTGCGGTCGTACTCCGCGCCCAACTCGGGCTTAGAGATGTGCGCGGCGCGAGCATAGGCGGTCGCAAGGTTGTCGAACGTCTCGGCGTCGTTCTTGCGGGCCTCGTCGAGGGCGGCGCAGCGGGCGAAGAAGACGGACGGAGCGATGATGTGCACCGCGGAGACGGCGGCAACGGTATCGGCCGGGATCTTTTCGTCGCGGGCCATGCTCACCAGGCGGCCATGGAAGAAGTCACGAACCTGCTGGGCGACCTCGGCGGCGTCGAACTCAATGCCCTGCTCGCTATAGAGCTCGAGGGCGAAGTCGATGAGCGACGTGGGGTCGATCGGCAGGCGGTCGCGCAGGATGTTGATGATGCCGATAGCGGCACGACGCAGCGCGTAGGGGTCCGAAGAGCCGGTCGGGGGCTCGCCGATGGCAAAGATACCGGCGATGGTATCGAGCTTGTCGGCACAGGCCACGATGCAGCCAGCGGTGCCCTCGGGCAGCTCGTCACCGGCAAAGCGAGGACGATAGTGATCGCGAATAGCATGAGCGACCTCGTCGTTCTCCCCCATCGCGATGGCGTAGTAACCGCCCATCACGCCCTGCTGGCTCGTGAACTCGACGACGGCGTTAGACACCAGGTCGGCCTTGCACAGGTGCGCGGCGCGAGCAGCGTCGGCGGCCAGGTGGGCGCCCAGATGGGCCTCGCGAGCGATGGCAAGCGCGAGTTGCTCAATGCGCTCGGACTTGGCGAGCACGCTACCGAGCTTCTCCTGGAAGGCGACCTTGGCCAGACGCTCGCGGAACTCGTCGAGGGAGATCTTCAGGTCCTCCTCGTAGAAGAACTTGGCGTCGTCCAGACGGGCGCGCACGACGCGCTCGTTGCCGTCAATCACGCGCTCGGCATTCTCGGGCTTGCTGTTGGAAACGACCACGAACTCACGCGTGAGCTTGCCCTCGCCGTCATAGATCGGGAAGTAGCGCTGGTTGGTGAGCATGGACTCGCAGATAATCTCGTGCGGGACCTTGAGAAACTCCTCATCGAAGGTACCGACGAGCACCGTCGGCCACTCGCAGAGGTTAATGACCTCCTCAAAGACCTTCTTGGGCGTATCGACATGGCAGCCGGGACGGGCAGCCTCGACCTCGGCGATACCGGCAAGGATGGCCTCGCGACGACGCTCGGCAGAAAGCACGCCGGCGTCCTCGAGCACCTGCTCGTAGACGGCGGGGCTGGCGACCACATGGTCACCGGGGCCAAGCACGCGATGACCACGCGTGGTATTGCCACTCGTCACATCGGCAAACGACACGGGCACAACGTCCTCGCCCAGAAGGCAGCAAATCCAGCGGACCGGACGAACAAAGGTCGCATGCTCGTGACCCCAGCGCTGAGAGCGGTAGTTGGGCCACTGCAGGCCAGCGATAGTCTTCTCGCACAGGGCCGTCAGGATCGGGGTGGCCGGGGCGGAAGGGATGTTCTTCTCGGCAAAGACGTACTCACGGCCGTCGGTGTCCTCGCGACGGACCAGATCCTCGGCAGCCACACCGCACTTGCGGGCAAAGCCCTGGGCGGCCTTGGTGGCGTTACCGTCAGCGTCGAAGGCAATGTTGGCCGCGGGGCCACGCTTGACCTCGTGAACCTCATCGGTCGCGGTGGCGACGTCGGCAACGAGTGCAGCCAGGCGACGCGGACTCGAGATCACGCGGACCTCGCCGTGGGCCAGACCGGCCTCGTCGAGACCCTTGGCGATCATGGTGCCAAGCTGCTTGACGGCATTGTTCAGCGGTGCAGAGGGCATTTCCTCCGTACCGATCTCAAACAGGAAATCCTTAGCGTCTGCCATGGCTTACGCCACCTCGCCTTCCTGGTCGGCATTCTCGTTGACTCCGGCGACCTCGGCCATGTAGGCCTCGCAGCACGCCTTGGCGACGGCGCGGACGCGCAGGATGTAGTTGGCACGCTCGACCGCGGACAACGCGCCGCGGGCATCGAGCAGGTTGAAGGCATGGCTGCACTTCATGACGCAGTCGTACGCCGGCAGCGGAAGCTTGCGCTCCAGGCAGGAGTGGCACTCGGCCTCGTAGTCGTCAAACTTCTGACGCATCATCTCGACGTTGGCGACCTCAAAGTTATAGGCACTGAACTCGCGCTCGTTCTCGAGGAACACGTCGCCATAGGTCATGGGCGTGCCGTCGGGCAGGTAGCTCCACACCAGGTCGTAGACCGAGTTGACGCCCTGGGCGTACATGGCGATACGCTCCAGGCCGTAGGTGATCTCGACGGGCACGGGGTCAACCTCGATGCCGCCCACCTGCTGGAAGTACGTAAACTGCGTGACCTCCATGCCGTTGAGCCAGACCTCCCAGCCAAGGCCCCAGGCGCCGAGCGTCGGGCTCTCCCAGTCGTCCTCGACAAAACGGACGTCATGGTCGTTGGGGTCCAGGCCAATGGCGGCCAACGAACCCAGGTAGAGCTCCTGGGCGTTGACCGGCGAGGGCTTGATGAGCACCTGGAACTGATAGTAGTGCTGCATGCGGTTGGGATTCTCGCCGTAGCGGCCGTCGGCGGGACGGCGGCAGGGCTGCGCATAGCAGGTGCGCCACTCGGCGGGACCGAGCGAGCGCAGCGTGGTCGCGGTATGGAAGGTACCGGCACCGACCTCGGAGTCGTAGGGCTGCATAATAACGCAACCCTGCTCGCCCCAGTACTGCTGGAGGCGCAGGATGATGTCTTGGAAGGAAAGCGATGAAGCGTTCATGCCTCTAATATCCCCTCGTCGAAACGATTACACGGTTAGGTACTGTACTATAGCGGTTTTTAGTCGATAGCGCCGATGCGGTTGAGCGGCCAGTAGCGAACGAGTGCCACGGCAACCAGATCCGAGCTTTTGACCGGACCAAATATACGGGAATCAGCGGAGTTCTCACGATTGTCACCCATCATCCACACGCAATCATCTGGAACGGTGTAAGGAAAGGTAATGTTCTCGGACAAGGGCCAGCTCATACCAGCTGTATAGCCCTCATCGAGCACTTGTCCGTCGACAACCACCTTGCCATCTTGCAAGTCAACGGTCTGGCCCGCAGTTGCTATCACGCGCTTCACAAGCAAGTCATGCCCAGTAGTCTTATCGGGGTTGTGGAACACCACAATATCGCCCTGCCTAACGGGCATACCGAGCTCAAGCGTCACCTTCTGCGCCAAGATCTGATCGTGTTCTTCAATCGTATGCTCCATGGAGCCGGTGGGCACCACAAAGGGTTCAATCACAAACGAGCGAATCAAGAAGGTGGCGGCGAGCGCGATTAGAATGACCAAAACCCATTCCAAGGCGCCACGCAAAGTGAAAACGGACCTCTCGCCAAAATCATGTTCAAGATGAACTCGTTGGCGGCCTTTATTGTCCTCCATGTTATTCACCTCTTCCAGAAAGCAAATCCTGCGCGTATGCACGCTCCTCGGGCGTAAGCCGTGCCGTCTCGATCAGATCGGGACGCCAGCGGCAGGTGCGCTCGATGGCGTTCTTGCGACGCCAGGCATCGACCTTGGCGTGATCGCCGCTCACAAGCCCCGGCGGCCCGCCCTCGCCGTTGAACTCGGCGGGGCGGGTGTACTGCGCGTACTCGAGCAGTCCTCCGTCCTCGGCGGTCGAGAAGGACTCGTCGACGTTGCTCATCTCATCTCCCAGAGCGCCGGGGATGAGGCGAACAACAGCATCGGCCACGACCATGGCGGGGAGCTCGCCGCCCGTGAGCACATAGTCGCCGATCGACAGACGCTCATCGGCATACGCATATGCGCGCTCGTCGACACCCTCGTATCGGCTGCACACAAACAGCAGGCGCTCGCTTTTGAGCAGACGCTCGGCCACATGCTGCGTAAAAGGCTCGCCACAGGGGGTAAAGAACACCACCGTCGGCTTAGGACCCTCTGCGCTAATGGCCTCGATGGCCTCTGCGATAGGCTCGACCTTCATGAGCATGCCCTGCCCGCCGCCGTACGGCTCGTCATCGACGGTACGATGGCGGTCGTGCGTCCAGTCGCGCAGGTTATACGCCTTAAAATCAAAAAGGCCGGCCTTGCGGGCGCGGCCCAAAATCGATGTGGACATGACGGGCTCAAACATCTCGGGAAAGACCGAAAGGCTCTCAATCAGCATGTTGTCCTCCCTACTTGTCCATATCGATCAGGCCGTCCATAACATGGACGGAAATTGTTCCTGTGTCGGGAAGATCGAGCACAACCTGCTCGATCACGGGAATCAGTACCTCGCCGTACCGATCACCCTCGACAACCCAAACATCGTTAGCGGGCGTCGACATGATCTCGACAATCGTGCCGAGCGAACCGAAGCGCTCGTCGACCACCTCGCGACCCATCAGGTCGGTATAGGCAGCGTCGAGCGAATCGAGCTCAAAGTCTTCACGATTTGCCAGCACGTAGCATCCCGTGATACCCTCGGCGGCCGTCAAGTCGTCAATGCCCTCAAACGAGACCAGATCGCCATCGCCCGTATCAGTGACGGACACGACCGTGCAAAAGCGGTCGCGCTTGAGCGCCGGCGGCGTCAGGGCGACGCGCATGCCCGGCTCTAATACAGAAGGAAGCCCCCGCAGCGGCTGCGCGAGGACCTCCCCCTTCCTTCCGTGCGGCTTGACCACACGGGCGATGTTTTTGTACTGGGACCTCAAGGTCCTAGCCCAGAACCTCTACCTCGACAGCAGTGTCGAGGCGAGCAGCCAGTGCACGGGCGAGCGTGCGAATGGCCTTGATGGTACGGCCACGACGGCCGATGACCTTAGCGACGTCATCCTCGGCGACCGAAACCTCAATCGTAGAGGCGTCATCACCATCGATGACCTCAAGGCTCACGGAATCCGGGTCGTCGACGATCTGAACAACGAGATATTCGACGAGATCGGCGATGCGATCTGAGAGCATTGCCTCACCCTCGAGCTGTGCAGCGTCAACCTCAGGCACGATTTACTCCTCGGCGCCCTCAGCGGCCTCAGCGGCAGCCTTAGCGGCCTCGGCCTCTTTGGCGAGCTGCTTCTTGGACTTCTTGACGACGGTCTCGGTCTTCTCGCCCTCGTTGGCGGCCTTGACCAGAGCGGCGACGGCGTCGGTGAGCTGAGCGCCCTTGGACTGCCAGTCGGCGATCTTCTCGAGGTCAAGGTTGATGGTCTTGGGGGCGGTCATCGGGTTGTAGCGGCCAACCTCCTCGATGATACGACCGTCACGCGGGGCGCGGGAATCGGCGACGACGACACGGTAGTACGGACGCTTCTTAGCGCCGTGACGAGCAAGGCGAATCTTGACTGCCAAAGGAAACTCCTCCAACCAAGCAGCTTTAGGCTGCAACTACAAACAAACAGTTGAACATAATACGCCATCGACGCGGGCAGGTGAAGTCCGTGAGACCAACTTCTTCGGTGTAGTCGAGGGCAAATCCATATCTTAGACAAGAATTCGGGATTTGCAAGCACATACACGCACCCCACATGAGCTGCGCGGTATACTCATGACATGGAAAGACGCGAACATACATACGGTTATGAGGATGCCATGGGCGTCACGCCGCCTCCCTGGACGGGTCCGGCGGTGGGTCTGATGGACCTTGATGCGTTTTTTGCGAGCGTGGAGATGCTCGATCATCCCGAATGGCGCGGAAAGCCGCTCATCGTGGGCGGAGACGCCGATTCGCGTGGCGTCGTGTCCACGTGTTCGTATGAGGCACGTCGCTTTGGCGTGCACTCCGCCATGCCCTCAGCCGAGGCGCGGCGCTTGTGCCCGCAAGCCATTTGGACGCACGGGCACTTTGATCGCTACCGCGAGGTGAGCGCGCAGGTCATGACGATTCTCGCCGACGAGACCCCGCGCGTTGAGCGCGTATCCATCGACGAAGCCTTTATCGATATCACACCGGGTCGCTTTGCGCCCGAAGACCCGCTGCTGGTTGCGCGGCGTATAAGCGACCGCGTGGCAGCGCTGGGAGTGACGTGCTCCATTGGCGTGGGCTGCAACAAGACGGTCGCAAAAATCGCAAGCGAGCGGGATAAGCCGTTTGGGCTGACCATCGTGCGCCCCGGAACCGAGCAGCGCTTTTTGGCCGCGCTGCCGGTATCTGCCATGAGCGGCATCGGGCGCTCGGCCGAGGAGCGACTGCGCCGCATGCGCATCTACACCCTCGGCGAGCTATCACGTGCACCGGAATCCACCTTGGCCTCTATTTTTGGCGTCAACGGCGAACGCATGCGCCAGCGTGCGCAAGGACTCGAAATCTCCGAAGTCACGAGTCTCGATGAAGAGCGCGAGGTCAAATCGGTCAGCAATGAACGCACCTTTGCTAAAGATTTGACTGAGCGTGGGGATATTGAGGCGGCGATTGCGCTGCTGGGCGAGTCAGTGGGACGCCGCCTGCGCCGTCAGGGACTAACGGGCGCCACGGTGACGCTCAAGCTCAAGTATTCGTATGGAAACGGTCGCTCGGCACAGCGCCGGCTGCCTCATCCGACCGACGATGAGAACATCTTCGTGGCGGTTGCACTCGAACTGCTCGACAACATCTGGCAGGAAGGAATGCACGTGCGCTTAGCAGGCATCGGCATGAGCGACTTTGACCATCAGGGCGGCATCCAGACTGACCTGTTCTGCGAAGTCGATGACCGCGGGGCCCAATCCAGCGACCGACGCGACCTCTCCGTCGCCATCGACGCCGTCCGAGACAAATTCGGCGACACCGCCCTATCCTTCGGCCGCCAATCCCGCTTCAATAACTAGTCTTTTTTGGACGGGGGGGTTGCTGCCTTCCGTCCGACACGGCATGGGTAGTCAATTTGGGACGGGGCTATTTTAGCTACCCCTATATATCGGTTGAGATTCATTCGGCCTAATTCATTCACCGTCAGCCAAAGGGTAGCTAAAATAGCCCCGTCCCAAATTGACTACCCCGGATGCCCGGTTTGGTGGCCGTAGCAAAATTACCCCGCCTGAAATGAGCTACTTTTCAACTTTGACTTTTTGAATCGTGCAGTGGCCGATGCCCGTGAGGCGCACGATCTGCTTGATCGAAAAGCCCTCGCTTTTGAGCTTGCGGATACAGTCATCACGCACGCCCTTTGGCAGAGCTTTGAGATGGTGAGGCTCGTAAGGTTTGAGCAACGCCTGCGCAAACTCAAGCGCGTCAGCATCACTCACGTGAGCGCCATAACGGAAGCAATAGCCATTGGGCTCGCCCGAGGTGCTAAATGCAAAAAACCTCTGGGAATTCCCGAGCAACTCGAGCACGCAATCAGTCTTACAAATACCCGGATAGCCCATATACTCGCTAAAGCTGCTCCAGCGATAGAACGAAGCAGTGTCAATTCTGGCTTTCGCAGGGTTATCGTGAATGTAACGAACGCAGTTGAGCAGCTGATCATCATCAAGAATCGGCACGCTCTTAAATCGATCCTGGAAGAGTGGACCCTTTCTGCCTGTCTTAGAATTGAAATACATGGCATACGCCGTCGTAATCGAATGCATGCAATCACTCAGATGAGCATGCTCATCGTCAAGCAGAAGATGAATATGGTTATCCATAAGGCACCACGCGATGACATCAACTTTGAACTTCTGGCATTTCGAAGCAATCAGCCGAATCAAATAGAGTCGATCATCCTCATCCTCAAATATCAGCTGACCACCACACCCCTTTTGAACGACATGGTAAAAGCCATATTCAGAGATTTCTCGCGCAGTCCGAGTCATACGCATTCCCTCCTCTACAGATATGAATTACGTTACCCGAGCCAGAGCAGAAAAAACGTACTGGGTGCGACAAATCGCGTTGTTCGGCGAACGGTAGGTGGTAGCTAAAAAAGCCCCGTCCCAAATTAGCTACTTTTGGGCAAATCAAAACCACCCCTAAAAGGGGTGGTTTGCTCTTAGGGTATAACCCTTGGATTTCCGGCACGCGTCTAAAGGCGCCGGCCCTCACGGGGTTCGGGCCGCGCTGCAGATTGACCCG
>UQEO01000071.1 GCA_900540095.1 uncultured Collinsella sp. | reverse complement strand
GGCCGATCAGCATGATCGTCTGGGCTCTGTCTCACGCGAGTGTTGCCGGTACGGATTGGAGCCCCTTTGACGGCCCGCTCGCCGCCGCTGCCTTCATTCTGTATGTGATCCTGTCGTGCACCGATAAGGTCGACGGTTATCTGGCACGCTCGCGTAACGAGATCACCGATTTCGGCAAGTTCTTGGACCCCATCGCCGACAAGCTGCTGGTGTTCTCGGCCTTGCTGCTGTTCTTGGATTTTGGCGCGGTGACCGTGTGGTCCGTGTTCATTATCCTGTTCCGCGAGCTGCTGGTGAGCGCCCTTCGCATGGTCGCGAGTGCGGCCGGTGTGGTCGTTGCAGCCGATAAGCTCGGCAAGTACAAGACGGCAACCACGATGGTTTCCATCTGCGGTTACCTGTGCGTTTTTGCTATGGCCGGCTTGCACCTTGGCCCGGTGGCGCTGACGCTCGGCATCTACTCGGTGTCGCGCTTCCTGTATGCCGTTGCCGTTGTCTTGACCGTTATCTCGGGCGCCCAGTACTTCTGGAACTGCCGCAAGATAGTCTTTTCCGTCTAGGTCCTGGTAGGCATGACGGAATCATTTGAGCAGATTGCCGCGCATAACGAAGAGCTCGCACGCGATATTGTCGAGCGTGCAAGCTTTCGTGGTGTGACGGTTTCGACGGCTGAATCTCTGACAGCTGGCATGATCGCCTCGACGATCGCCGATATCCCTGGTGCCTCGGCGGTGCTGCGTGGCGGTGCGGTGACCTACTGCGATGAGATTAAGCATCGCGTGCTGGGTGTTGAGCAGGAGACGCTCGACCGCTACACTGCGGTGTCGCACCAGACTGCGCGCGAGATGGCGTCGGGTTCGCTGGAGCTGTACCAGAGCGATATTGCAGTGAGCGCAACGGGTTATGCCGGCCCCGGCGGTGGTACTGAGGACGATCCGGCGGGCACTTTCTATATTGGCTGGGCGCATCGTTCCGCCGATGGGGGCGTGCCGGTCGTGGACTCTGTGCGCTGCCACTATGAGGGTGACCGTTCGTGTGTTCGTGCCCATGCGGTCACGGAGGCATTGGGTCGCATTGCCCTTGTGCTCAACTCTATGGAATAGACGTGTTTTAAGGGGCCTCCGAGCCCCTTAATTGTGGAGATGGGGACCTTAGGCTCATTTGGCGTTTGTGCTGGTTGTAGATGTATTTTTGCCTGCCTTGTTCATATTTGGTCCTTTGTGGTCAAGCATTTGGTCAGTGTTTGGTCGGCGTTTGGTTGGGTTTTGGAAAGACCGCCTGCATATGATTGGCCTGAACGGTTGACCACGAACAGCCGTTCGTTTATTATCGATGCAGGTTGTTAAGAGGAGGGCTATTCATGGCCAAGAATTCAGGTCCCGTACGTACCGTTCATGCTCGCACGACGGGTAAAGAGCGCGATGAGATGATCGCCACCACTAAGGCCGAGATCGAGAAGAAATTCGGCCAGGGTTCCATCATGAGGTACGGCGACGGTGGTCCCGAGCTCGAGGTCGAGGCCATTCCCACGGGCGCCCTGGCCCTCGATGCCGCGCTGGGTATCGGCGGCGTGCCGCGCGGCCGAATCGTCGAGATCTACGGTCCCGAGTCCTCCGGTAAGACGACGCTTTCGCTCGAGATCTTGGCCGAGGCCCAGGCAATGGGCGGCGTTGTGGCATTTATCGATGCCGAGCACGCGCTCGATCCCACGTATGCCGCGCGCATCGGCGTGGATATCGACGAGGTGCTCATTTCCCAGCCCGATACGGGTGAGCAGGCGCTCGAGATCGTTGACATGCTCGTGCGTTCCGGCGCCATCGATGCCATCGTCGTCGACTCCGTCGCCGCGCTGACCCCGCGTGCCGAGATCGAGGGAGAAATCGGCGACACTACGGTCGGTCTTCAGGCTCGCCTGATGAGCCAAGCTCTTCGCAAGCTCGCCGGCTCGCTGTCCAAGTCCAACACGACGTGCATCTTCATTAACCAGCTGCGTGAGAAGATCGGCGTCATGTTCGGCAACCCCGAGACTACGACGGGCGGCCGCGCCCTTAAGTTCTTCTCTTCGGTGCGTATCGACATTCGTCGTATCGACAGCATTAAGCTTAAGGACGAGGTTATCGGTAACCGCGTGCGCGCCAAGGTCGTTAAGAACAAGGTGGCAGCTCCGTTCCGTTCTGCTGAGTTCGACATCATGTACGGTACGGGCATCTCTAAGGAGGGCTCGATTCTGGACATGGCTGTCGAGTGCGGCATCTGCAAGAAGATGGGCTCCTGGTTTGCCTATGGCGAGGACAAGCTCGGCAACGGTCGCGAGGCCGCCAAGGCTTTCCTGCGCGAACACCCCGATTGCGCCGATGAGATTGAGCATAAGGTCCGCCTTGCCTGCGGGCTTGAGTTTGATGACGATGCTCCGTCCGAGGTCGAGCTGACCGATCAGCCTGCGCCTGAGGAGTTTGACGAGCTTTACGCCATCGATGGTTCCGCCATGCTCGATGATGACGACGAGTAGCGGTTACGCTCATGTCGTATACGGTGACCGAGGCCACGGTCGTCTTTCCCGATAAGAAGGCGGCCTCCTCGTTCTCGAGCGGGTATGCGTCCAAAAAGCCTTGCGCACATATCGATTGTGAGCTTGAGGGCGGTTTTGAGCGGTCCATTTGGATTCCCGTGCGGGTCGCGCGGCTGTATGTCAAAAACCGCCCCGATCTTCCCTGTGATTGGGACAACTTTCGTGAGGCGGTGCAGCTCATCGAGCGTAAATGTGCACTTACCATGGTGACCGAGATGTTATCGCGCCGCGACCATGCGACGGGTGAGGTCCGTGACAAGTTGGCTCGCTACGGCTTTCGCCAGCCCGCGATTGATTTCGCCGTCGAGCGCGTCACCGAGTATCGCTTTTTAGACGAGAACCGCTTTTGCTCGTACTTTATCGAGGAACGCAAGCGGCGCGGTTGGGGACAGCGCAAAATCGAGACCGAGCTCAAGCGACGTCATGTTGTGCTCGTTGACATTCCCGGTTATCCCGAGGATTATTTTGCCGTCGAAGACGATTTGGCGCGTGCGTCAGCCCTGCTCGCCAAGCGGCGTGTTCCAGAGACGCGCGGATTCGAAAAACTGGTTCGGTTTTTGATGGGCAAAGGCTTCTCGTATCACATCGCCGCCGATGCCGTTAAGGCGCGTCTCGATGCCGAACATGAGGAATGTGCAGTTTAGACACATGTGGTTTGCGTACCCGCCGTTCACCGCGTTTTAGTCGCCGTACCGGGTCCATTTATTTGACAGTTGTTACGGTTCAACGTACGATAAACACTGTCATTTGCTTTGTGATATGTGCTCATCTTTGATGAGTTTGTTTATATGTTTATCTGTATCCGACCCGCATAAGCTGCGCCCATATTACTCAAATGTCGCGAGCCGTTCGCAAGGACGGTTCGCTTTGTTGTGTAACGAATCCATAAAAAGGAGTGAGCATGCCTATTATCGCAGCGCTCGTTGGCATCGTTTTGGGTGCCATCGCCGCCATTGCCTACATGCGCACCGCCAAGCAGGGTAGTCTTCACGAGGCCGACGAAAAGATCCAGTCGGCTCACGCACAGGCTGAGTCCCTAATCGGTGATGCAAAGCGTCAGGCCGAGACCCTCAAAAAAGAGGCTCTGCTTGAGGCAAAGGAAGAGATTATCAAGAACAAGCAGGCCGCCGAGGCCGAGGACAAGCAGCGTAAGAGCGAGATTCGTACGCTCGAGAACCGCGTGATGCAGCGCGAGGAGTCTCTCGATCGCCGCAACGATGCCCTCGACAAGCGTGAGCATCAGCTGTCCAGCCAGGCTGGCCAGGTCGAGAAGCGCTCCCGTGAGCTTGAGGAGCTTTGCGCCAAGCAGACCTCGGAGCTCGAGCGCATCGCCGACCTGACCCGCGAGGATGCTCACAAGGAACTCCTCGACAAGGTTCGTGGCGAGGTTACCCACGAGGCCGCTACGATCATCCGTGAGTCCGAGCAGCAGGTTCGCGCCGAGTGCCACAAGACCGCCCAGGAGATCTTGTCCCTGGCGATTCAGCGCTGTGCCGCCGATCACACCGCCGAGGTCACCGTTACCTCCGTGCATATTCCGTCTGACGACCTGAAGGGTCGCATCATCGGCCGCGAGGGTCGCAATATCCGCACCTTCGAGCAGGTTTCCGGCGTCAACCTCGTGATCGATGATACGCCCGAGACCGTCGTGCTTTCGAGCTTCGATCCGGTCCGTCGCGAGACCGCCCGCGTCGCCCTCGAGAACCTTATTGCTGACGGCCGCATTCATCCTGCCCGTATCGAGGAGATGTATCACAAGGCCGCCGACTTGGTTCAACAGCGCGTGCGCGAGGCTGGCGAACAGGCTGCCTTCGATACCGGTATCCACGATCTGCACCCCGAGATCGTTAAGACCCTTGGTGCTCTGCGCTACCGCACCTCGTTTGGTCAGAACGTGCTCCAGCACTCCCTCGAGGTTTCCGACCTGTGCGGCGTGATGGCTTCCGAGCTTGGCCTGGACGTTGTGACCGCCAAGCGCGCCGGCCTGCTGCACGATCTTGGCAAGGCTATCGACCATGACGTCGAGGGTCCGCATGCCGTTATCGGCGCCGAGCTCGCCCGTCGCTATGGCGAGAAGCCCGTTATCGTTCACGCTATTGAGGCTCACCACGCCGACGTCGACCCCAATACGGTGCTCGATGTTCTGGTCCAGGCTGCCGATGCCGTTTCTGCCTCTCGCCCCGGTGCTCGTCGCGAATCGGCCGAGAACTACATCAAGCGCCTTGAGAAGCTCGAAGAGATTGCCAACTCCCATGACGGCGTCGAGCGTACCTATGCCATGCAGGCTGGTCGCGAGGTCCACGTCATGGTTCAGCCGGACAAGATTTCCGATGCTCAGTCCACGGTTTTGGCTCATGACATCGCCCATCAGATCGAGGAAGAGATGGAGTATCCCGGTCAGGTGCGCGTCGTCGTGATTCGCGAGAGCCGTGCTGTCGATATCGCTAAATAACATGAACGACGCGAACGAGCTCATCTCATTTATCGCGTCGATGTCGGGGGAGGGCAACCTTCGCGTCGAGGAGAACCTTGGCGAGGGGTATGTCCGCCTCCGCGTTTCGGAGGCCGAACGGCGCCAGGCAAAGCACGACATTCAGCATGTCGAGGATATTGTCATCGAAATGCTGCGCAACGCTCGCGATGCCGGCGCCGACAAGGTCTATCTCGCAACGACCAAGGAAGATGGCGTCCGTACGCTCGTCTTTCTGGATAATGGCTCGGGCGTGCCGCAGGATATGCAAGAACGCATCTTCGATGCCCGCGTTACCTCCAAGCTCGAGAGCATGAAGATGGATCGTTGGGGCGTTCACGGTCGAGGCATGGCATTGTTCTCGATTAAGCAGAACACCGACGAGGCACGCGTTGTCGCGTCGGATGTTGACCTTGGCTCGGTCTTTAAGGTGAGCGTTGCAGCCGACCGCCTCAGCGAGCGTGCTGATCAGTCCAGCTGGCCCCAGGCCGTCAAGGATGAGGACGGACGTTATGTCTGTGCTCGCGGCCCGCATAATATTATTCGCGCTGCCTGTGAGTTTGCGCTCGAGGAGCTGCGTGGTTGCGATGTCTATCTTGGTTCTCCGTCTGAGATTGCCGCGACCCTTTATGCTCAGGCGACAAGTCGGCTCGATACGTCTCGTCTCCTGTTCATTGACGACGAGAGCGAGCTTCCGGTTGTCGACCGTTTAGGCCTTGCCTCCGATGCCGAGGACTTTATCCGCATCTGTTCGGGTTTGGGTCTTGAGATGTCCGAGCGCACGGCTCATCGCATTTTGGCAGGGCAGATTAAGCCCGTTCGCGGTGTGACCGCGCGTCTGCTGCGCGAGCGTGATTCGTCTTCGCATGCGCCGGCTCCTGTCGATCTCGCGAAGGATCGTCGCGGGCTACGTATTGCCAAGGATGACATGGCACAGTTTTCGCGTGCTGTGGAGCGCGACTTTAATGACCTTGCCGCCCGGTACTATCTCAACCTTTGCGGCGACCCAAAGATTCGCGTTTCGCGTGATCGAATCACCGTGACCTTCGATCTTGCCAAAGAGGAATAGTGCCTTTACCGAGTCCACTCGGTACGATAAAGTTATTGCAGTTAAAACGTACTTTTAAACGCAGGAGTTTCTTCATGGATTGCCTGAAGGTATCAAGCAAATCATCGCCCGCGTCCGTTGCCGGCGCCATCGCCGGCATGGTCAAGGATGGTGTACCCGTCAACATCCAGTGTGTCGGTGCCGGTGCTGTCAACCAGGCCATTAAGGCCGTGGCTATCGCGCGCGGTTTTTTGATTCCAACCGGTTTTGATATTTCCTGCGCGCCCGTGTTCTCCGATATCCTCATTAACGGGGAGTCGCGCACGGCCATCCGCCTTTCTATCTACGTTCACCAGATCAATCGAGCTGCTATGGATAACGTCGTCATGGATGATGTTAAGCCTGTGGCATAGCTTCTGCTTGCCTCGATTCGCCTCCCTTCCATCGTTAGGACTTATGCACATGGACCAGCGTTCCGTACGCGATATTCTTGCCGGTAAAACCTACTTTATCCGCACCTTTGGCTGCCAGATGAATCAGCACGACTCCGAGCGTGTGAGCGGTCTGCTCGATTCGTATGGTTGCCTCATGGCGCTCGATCCCGAGCATGCCGATATCGTTGTCTTCATGACATGCTGTGTGCGTGAGGCCGCCGATACTCGCCTGTACGGTCAGTGCAATTCCTGCAAAAGCCTGCCGCCTTCGCCTTCGGGCAAGCGTGTGGTTGCCGTGGGCGGCTGCATCGCGCAGCGTGATGGCGAGGGCCTGCTCACCAACGTCGATAACGTCAATGTCATCTTTGGTACGCATTCCATCGCACATGTGGCCGAGCTCATTGCCGAGGCGTTCCTTGATGGTAAGCGTCATATCCGCACCAATGAGCATGAGGATACGGATGCCATGAGCATGCCGTGGCATCGCGAGACCCAGTATCACGCCTGGGTGCCCATCATGACGGGCTGCAATAATTTCTGCACCTATTGCATCGTGCCGTACGTGCGCGGTCGCGAAAAGAGCCGCCCCTTCGAGGAGATTGTCGACGAGGTGACCGGTTTGGTGCGCCAGGGCGTGCGTGAGATTACACTGCTGGGCCAAAACGTTAACTCATATGGTCGCGATCTGTTTGGCAAGCCGCGTTTTGCCGATCTGCTACGTGCCGTGGGCGATACGGGTGTGGAGCGCATCTTCTTCACGTCTTCGCATCCCAAGGATCTATTGCCCGAGACCATCGACGCCATGGCCGAGACGCCTGCCGTTATGCCGCAGCTGCACTTGGCCGTCCAGTCAGGTTCGACACGGATCCTCAAAGAGATGAATCGCCGTTATACACGCGAGGACTATCTGGGCCTGGTCGATCGCATTCGCAACCGCATGCCCGATATCGCGCTCTCGACCGACATTATCGTTGGCTTCCCGGGCGAGACTGAAGAAGACTTTGAGCAGACGCTCTCACTTGCCGAGACGGTCCGTTATGCTCAGGCCTATACCTTCATCTATTCCAAGCGCGCCGGTACCCCTGCCGCCGAGATTGACGATCCTACGCCGCATGAGGTTATTCTCGAGCGTTTCAACCGCCTGGTTAAGGTTATCGAGACCACGGCACACGAGTATAACCAGGGTGAGCTTCATGCTGTGGTGCCGGCGCTCATTGAGGGCACGAGCAAGAAGAACGATGCGGTCCTGCTGGGCAAGAGTCCCAAGAATCAGACCGTTCATGCGCCTATCCCCGAGGGTTACAGCATCGATCAGCTTGTTGGCAAGATCGTTGATGTTGACGTTGACGTTGCCAAGACCTGGTATTTGTCCGGCTCCGTTGTGGGCGAGCCGCGCTAATGGTTTCTCCCAGGGCAGGTCTTTCCGCCGTTGCGATCGTCGGTCCGACGGCGGTTGGTAAGAGTGATGTCGCCGACCGTTTGGCAGCTCGTCTTTCGTCCAAAGTGCTGTCGTGCGATGCGATGCAAATTTATCGCGGCATGGACATCGGTACCGCAAAGATGGCGCCCGATGAGTGTACGGCGCCGCTGCGTCTCGTCGACATCGTAGAGCCGGGTGTGGCATATTCTGCTGCGCTTTATCAGGCTGACGCTCGCGCGCATGTTGAGCGCTTGCTTGGCGAGGGCCGCCTACCGGTGTTTTGCGGGGGTACGGGGCTGTATCTTAAGGCCGCCCTTGATGAGATGGACTTTCCCTCGGGTGAACTTGAGGACGATCGCCGTGCGGGCTATCAGGAGCTTGCCGAGCGTATTGGCGAGGAAGAACTGCATGCCCTGCTTGCCGAGCGCGATCCAGAATCTGCTGCTGTTATTCATCCCCATAATGTGCGCCGTGTGATTCGTGCGCTCGAGATGCATGATGATGGTATCTCCTATGCACAGCAAAAAAGTCAGTTTAGTGTTCCGCGCGAGCATTATCATGCCCTATGGTTTGGCTTGACGCGAAATCGCGAGGTGCTCTATGAACGCATTAACCTACGCGTCGATCTGATGTTTGAGCAGGGTCTTGTCGATGAGGTCCGCGGTCTTATGGACCAGGGGCTGGGAGATGCCCTAACGTCGATGCAGGCAATTGGCTATAAAGAGATCGTCGATGCTTTCAATGGCGTGATAAGCATGGATGAGGCTCGCGAACTCATCAAGATGCGTTCGCGTCGCTATGCCAAGCGTCAGCTTTCGTGGTTTAAACGCGATGACCGCATCGTGTGGTTCGATATGGACGAGTTTACGATCGATGGGGTCGTTGAGGATATCCTTCACCGTATCGAGGCGGCCTAATGGCTCGGTTTCCCCTCGTTCCCACGGCGCCTGAGCCCGAACGTGCCGTTCTTGTCGGAGTTGAGTGGCGCGATAACGCCTGGCCGCTCGATCGTTCGCTTGACGAGCTTGAGCGCCTGGCCCATACGGCTGGCGCCCAGTGCGTGGCGCGTTTGTCACAGCGTCTGGTTAAGCCGTATCCTAAATCGTTTATCGGTTCCGGTAAGGTTGAAGAGCTGTGCGGCCTGGTACATCGCATGGATGCCGATGTCGTTATTTTTGACGACGACCTGACGCCCTCGCAGCAATCCTATTTGGAGAAAGCCGTGGGCGAGCCGGTAAAGATTATCGATCGTACTGCACTGATCTTGGATATCTTTGGCCTTCATGCTCAGACGCGTGAGGGACGCCTACAGGTACAGCTGGCACAGCTTCAATATTTGTTGCCTCGTCTGCGTGGCATGTGGAGTCATCTCGCCAAGGAACAGACGCGCGGCGGCATCGGCTCGCGCTTTGGTCAGGGCGAAAGTCAGCTCGAGGTCGACCGTCGCCTTATTCGTAATAAGATCGCTGCGCTTCGTCGTGAGCTCAAGCAGGTTGAACAGCGTCGCGATGTTCAATCCAAGAGCCGCATTGAGTCACCGGCGTTTCGCGTCGCGTTAGCCGGTTATACCAATGCCGGTAAATCGACGTTGCTCAATCGTCTTACCGGCTCTACGGTACTTTCGCAGGACAAGCTGTTTGCTACGCTCGACCCGACGACGCGTTCGTATCGCCTGCCCGGCGGTCGCGGAATGACGATTACCGATACCGTCGGCTTTATTCAAAAGCTGCCGCATGGTCTTATCGATGCCTTTAAGTCCACGCTGTCTGAGGTTCTTGGTGCCGATCTGATGATCGCGTCGAAAATGTTGGTGTAAGGGTGACGCCCTAGCGCCCGTTTAACGAAG
>UQEO01000070.1 GCA_900540095.1 uncultured Collinsella sp. | reverse complement strand
CGACCTGATGCGGCGCGAGGTGGTGGATGCCATCGCCGCCGCTATCATCGACGGCACGGTGCGCGAGGGCGATCAGGTGACGGTCGATGTCGACAAGGACGGTGGCTTTACCGTCGTGTGCGACAACACGCCGGCGGCCACCTACGAGGTCCCCGACGCAGAGTAAATTATGGGACCGGCTTTAACCGCACCTCATCGCAAAACGCCAAGGGCGGCGGATCCAATCGGGTCCGCCGCCCTTTTTCGTGCGACAATCGATGATGTTGAGCATGAGCACATGGCAAGGAGATATGCAGATGAAAGACGAGAACAAGACGCACGCACCGGTTGCTGAGGCAGCGCCCGCCGCGCCGGTCGCACCGAAGGCTTCTCCCAAACCGGCGCCCAAGCCGCGCGACCCCTACATCCGTGCCGAGAACGAGGACGATGACGGCTACGATCCCTACAGCGATCGCCGCCCCGAGCGCGAGCCGATGTTCGAAGCCGACCCCTGGCGCTAAGTGCCACCCAAAAGGCCACCAATAAGTTGCGGTGAAATAGGGACTGTTTTGCGGTTTGACCAGCAAAAACAGCCCTATTTCACCGCAACTGCGTTAGGGATTTTTCTACAAGGGGAGGGTAGTCAAAAAAGCCCCGTCGCAAATTGACTGCTCGGGGAGTCGCATTCGAGCTCGGTTGTCCTCTTAGCCACTCGATATCCTTCGGAGCAATAACGGTGATAAAACTTGCTTAAGTGTTAATCAAGCTACACACAATCTTGCTCTCTAATTAATCAAGAATCGGTATAATTTTGATTAGCTAGAGAGCAAGATTGGAGAATCATGGCATTCAACGACTTGATCGCCCAGAAAATAAAGGACTTTGAACAGCAGGGGGTTCCGCAGGTCTTTGAGCGAGACCTTGATCTAGGAAACCCACAGGAGCCAAAGCGCGACAACATCGTAAATGTGATTGTGGGGGCCCGCCGTTGTGGAAAGACGTATCGCCTGTATCAGGAGATGCGGCGGCTTCAGAGCCGGGGCGTCGAGCTTGACCGGATGCTTTACTTCAATTTTGAGGATGAGCGCTTGCGCCCGTATGAGCCATCGCTGCTGGCGGACGTGCTCGACACGTTCTATGCGCTGTATCCTGTTGCTCGAACCGAGGGCGCTTACATTTTCTTTGACGAGATCCAGGAAATTCCCGAATGGGGTGCGTTTCTGCGGCGTGTAGTCGATACGGAGAAAGCGACCGTCTATGTGACGGGATCTTCTTCTAAGATGCTGTCCTCAGAACTTAAGAGCGAGTTCAGGGGTCGTTCTCTTGTGCGAGAGCTTTTTCCGTTGAGTTTTTCGGAATACGTTCGATATAAGACGGGGAGCGTTCTCGAGCCAGATGCGACCTTTTCCCCGAGCGATGCAGCGCTGCTTCGACATCATCTGATCGGGTATCTTGAACAAGGGGGATTCATCGCGACACTTGAGCAGACGCCCACAGACGCGATTCAGCTGCTACAGGAATATGCTTCGCGAACGGTCGCTATGGACGTCGTTGAGCGTTACGACGTCAAGAACCCTCGCCTGGCATCGCTGTTCTTGACGCGGTGTATGGCATCTTCGGGACGAGAGCTGTCAGTGAACAAAGTGTACAACGAGTTCAAGAGCAGACAGATACCCGTCAGTCGTAATTCGCTCAGCGATTTACTTGAGTATTATGAGGACGCCTACCTGTTATTTTCTGTGCCGGAGTTCACGCGTTCACTGGCAAATAACATGCGGTCTGCGTCTAAGGTCTACGCTGTCGACCCTGCGATGTTTGGAGCATTCTCTCCCGCATCAGCATTGGACCAGGGCCAGAGGCTCGAGACCGCAGTGTTCAATGCGCTAAGAAGAAAGACTCCCGCGGTGAGGACCGGCTCGGTCTGCCGCCTGCTGATCAAAGAGAAGAGCAAAAGCCATGAGGTGGACTTTGTGGCTGGGGACGCGCTTCTCATGCGGGCTTATAGCCTGATTCAGGTGAGTGCGGATATGGCACGTGAGAAAACGCGCGAGCGCGAAATTGCCGCGCTTGATGCCTCGATGGCCCAGTTCGATCTTGGCGAGTCGGCAATCGTTACCATGGATGAACAGACCGATATTTCATGCGAGCACGGTGTGGTCCACGTTGTGCCCGCATGGAAGTGGCTCCTTGCCTAATCATCTATGGACCTGTGGGGTCAGGACCTCCTGGCTCCCTCATCACGGTTGGGGAGCACCTTGCTGCGCCAGGCTAGTCCTGGGCTTTGATACTCGGCATCAGAATCTGGGCGAGGTAGTCGGTCTCGAGTTTGGCGGCGGCGTCGGCCTTGCCGTCTTTGCCGACCAGCACGTTCTTGATCTGGCTATAGGTATAGCGGTTGCCGGTCGTAAGCTCGACAAGCTCAATGGCCGTGTCCATGGGGTAGGTTGACACGGGGTTCTGCGTCTGTCCGTTGATGGTCTGGGGCACCACGTACGGATAGACGGGGCCGCTGGCGTAGACGGTATAACCGTTGCCTAGATTGGCCGCGCCCAAAACCGTATCGCCTTCATCGGGCGTAAAGCTCTCGCCCTCGCGCACCGCGACGAGCGTCACGAGCGGCGTATTGGCGTCGTCGCCCAGATAGATGCATAGCGTGCTTCCGTTTTGCCAAGTTGCGACCTTGCCGTACCACTCGACGGGAATATCGAGCTGGTAGAGGTCGGTTGCCTTGTGGCGAGCGTCAGCATCACGGGACGCCTGTGCCTTTTGCGCGCTCACGGCATTGACGGCGGCGTCGCGCCGCGCGGTTGCTGCCTGCTGGAGCACTTTGGCAGCCGCGGCGGAGCTCGCACCGCCCTCCTCGGCATACTTGGCGGCGGCATCGATCTGGTCGTCAGTCACCGTGTCGGCCGAAGGCACCTTGAACTTAAAGGTAGCCTGGGCACTTAAATCCTGTCCATCGCTCTTAACGGTGACCTGCGTCTTGGTGGTCGGGACGGTATAGATGGTGCCGTCGGCCGCGATGGGGGAGGCAGCGATGGAGAGCGTGTAATCGCCGGGCAGCAGTTTGATGCCGCGGCCGTGCTCGTCAACATAGAGCGTTTCGCTCACGGAGGAGCCGTCAGAATCCTGACCGCTCACCTGTACGGGAATCTTGGAGCCAGTGGAACAGTCGAGGCCCGCGGCATGCACGCCAATCTGCACCGACATCATCGTGTGGGCATTGGCGGCGACAGCGGCAGCCTGCTCTCGCTGATATCCGTTCCAGGCAGCATAGCCTGCACCGCCGGCGACGAGCGCGACGGCCACGACACCGGCGACCATCAGATTGCGGCGCTTGGGCGACATCTTGCGATGGCGAACCTCGGCCTCGCGCGCCGAGGGAACGGATGGTAGGGGAATATCGCCCATGGCGATGGTCTCGTCCACGGCTGGTGCGGAACCCAGGCCAGGAAGCTCGCGGGTCAGCGAATCCTCGGCCGGTAAGCTGTCGAGCAAGACGGTTTCCTCGCCCGTGTCGGATTCGGGCTGATTGCCGGCCTCGCTTTCGTCCTCTTCGGCTTCGTCGGGAGCGTCTTTGGCGTCGCTGCCTTCGTTCTCAGTGTCTTCGTGCACCTCGTCCTGCGCGTCGACGGCCGAATCGCTAAACGAGAGCTCGTCTAGCGCGATCCGGTCAAGGCTCTCCAAGGCTTCGGCACATGCTTCCGCATCCTGGGCCGCATCCTCGCGGCCATACGTCTCATCGCTCATATATCCCCCCAATGCAATATCGGCTCAACACTGTACCCAAAAATGGAGCCATATAAAGCGCATACGAAATATAAGATCCGATTTAACCTGAGCGCATCCTGGGCCGCATCCTCGCAACAACAAAAAGCCCGCGGAAAGCGGACAAATCGCTTTCCGGGGGCATGCAATACGTTGCATAGCGCGGAGTCGGCCAGGCGGCTTCACATTCAAGCGATGTCTGCGTCAGGCGCGTTACTCGGCGTGCGCGTAATCAACCTTGGCGCGGCGAGCGGTGGCCTTCTCCCAATCGCTGGTGCCCTCAAAGACATCCTGCTTGTAGGGGTTGCGGCCGAGCTTCTTGGCGCGGTAGGCGATGTAGATGATCGCGGCGATGTTGGCGACCAGCGCGGCGATCGAGACCGCGGTAGCGGCGCCGGGGTCGAGCGTGGAGTGGGTCACAAAGATGGACTCCTCCTGGAAGTACGGGAACACCTGGGCAAACATGCACCAAATGGCCAGCGTAAAGGCGCGGTTCTGAATCCAGCCGCCCTTGTTCCAGATAAAGGCGGCGACGGTGGGCGCCAGCAGCAGCGCAAAGCCGCAGAACCAGGAGTGGGTGGGCAGGCAGTTGTAGGTGTAGCAGAAGTTCCAGATATCGTAGGCGATGATGTAGACCCAGGTCATATCGGGCCACAGCATGTCGGTCTGATCCTCGGAGGCGTAGACGCTCCACCAACCGGTCATACAGAAGATGTTGATGATACCGGCGATGCCGTTGAACACGTTGTTCCAGCCGGCCAGCTGCGTGGCACCTTCGGAGGTGACCCAGGTGGACTGGCCCAGGACAAAGAAGTGATAGGCGCTCTCAAAGTCGGACACGACAGCGATCATGATGTTGATGGCGACGATCACAAACGGCCATGCGCGGAACCAATGCGCCTTGCCGATCTTGCCCCACTGGTACTTAATGGCAATGAAGCCCCAGCAACCGGCCAGCGCCGCGTATACCTTGGCGTAGTGGAACCAGCTGTTCTGGTACACATGGGTGGGGTTGGTGAGCGCCCACTCGGCGCCTTGTGAGACGCCCACGGCGATGGCGACGCAGTAGATGGTCATGGCCAGCGGAGCCACGCCAAAGATGATGGCCGCGCCCAGCTTGGTGCGGCGGCCGACCTCGTTGAGCACGATCAGGCCAATAAAGACCATGGCCCAGCCGGCCCAGTGGATAAGGGTATCGCTACCCCAAACATCGAACAGCATGCTGCTCTCCTTTCACACGCCCGCGGCCCCTCTTCTGATCGCGGGCAGTTTGGCCAAATGTCGTCAGTTCTGGGGCTTGCGCTCCGGATACTTGGCGGTATAGCCCTCGATGTGGAGTGTCGAGGCGATGATTTCCTTGACCGTCTCGTCGGGCACATCGGGGTGCGTGCGGATATACATCAACAACCCCATGATGAGGGTGTAGAACGTCTCGTAGACATGGTCGATGCGTAGCTCATGATGGGCGACAAAGTCCACCACGGTGGTGTCGCAGATATACTGCGCCACGCGTTGGACCACGTTGTGCAAAAAGCCGCCGTAGAGCGCGCCGCTGCTTGAGGTGAGCGTACTCGGCAGCTCGTGGCCGCTGGCGACCAGGCGCTTAAAGAGCGGGGCGACGGTGTCGAGTGCGCCCTCGATATCACCGACGATGCGGTTGGCATTCCACTGCTCGAGCTCGGAGATAAAACCGTCGATCGCCTCGTCCATGACGGCGGTGACGGCGGCGTCCATGTCGGCGAAGTAGTGGTAGAACAATGAACGCGTGCAGCCGGCTCGCTTGGTCACGGCCGATACCGATAGGTGGGACACGCCCAGCTCGGAGCTTACGGTGCGCACGGCATCGAGGATCTCGCGACGGCGCTCGTCGCCCGTCAGGCGCTTTGCCGCGCTATCGGATGCGGGAACGGCATCGACCACAGAGGTACCTGCTGTGTTGTTGCCCATGTTTTGCCGCCTTTCATCCTCTTTTGCCTGACCGTTCGCCTAACAGTCTTGAATATTGTTGACGGTTCGTCAATACTATTTTTGACACAATGTCAACAATGGCGGGTGAACGGCATGGGGGCATGCCCAGCCTGCAAAAAAGAGGGGCGCCGCGGTCCCGCCGGGCTGTGGCAAGAGAAGGGACAACCATGATTCTCAACGGACCGGGGATTAGCTACACCGAGCCCGACATCGGTTCGGAGTTCGTGCCGCCGCTGCCGGAGCATCCGCGTGAGGCCATCGTCAAGCTGTGCGAGCACTGCACCAACCGTCTGCTGCATCGCGATGAGCTGCTGGGCTACGAGTACTGGTCGTTTGCCGAGGCCGCAACCGACGAGCAGGCCGAAGTGCTCTGCAAGATGAAGATGCGCCGTCCCTATACGCTGCCCGAGATGGTCAAGCTCACCGGCATGCCCGAAGCCGATATCGAGAAGATGCTCGACGACATGAGCTACACGGGTCTGCTCGAGTACAACTGGGAAAACCCCGAGCGCGCCAAGCAGTGGGTGCTGCCCATGCTGGTGCCGGGTTCCGCCGAGTTCCTCAACATGCGCGCGAGCCAGCTCGAGGAGCACCCGGTCTATGCCAAGTTCTTTGAGCAGGCGTCCAAGGGACCGCTGTCGAAGGCCACGCCGATGGTGCCGCCCGGAGGCGCCGGTATCGGCATGCATGTCATTCCGGTCGAGAAGGCTATCGACGCCGCGAGCACCTCGGTACCGATTGAGCATATCGAGCATTGGCTCGACAAATACGATGGCAAATATGCCGCTAGCACCTGCAGCTGCCGCGCGAGCCGTCGCGTGATGGGTGAGGGCTGCGCCGACGACCCGGCCGATTGGTGCATCGCCGTGGGCGATATGGCCGACTACGTGGTCGAGACCGATCGTGGCCATTACGTGACCCGCGACGAGGTTTACGACATCCTGCGCCAGGCCGAGGACAACGGCTTTGTGCACCAGATCACCAATATCGACGGCGAGAACAAGATCTTCGCCATCTGCAACTGCAACGTCAACGTGTGCTACGCCCTGCGCACCTCGCAGCTGTTCAACACGCCCAACCTGTCGCGCTCGGCCTATGTCGCCAAGGTCGAGAAGGACAAGTGCGTTGCCTGCGGTCGCTGCGTTGAGGTGTGCCCGGCCGGCGCCGCCAAGCTCGGCCAGAAGCTCTGCAGCAAAAAGGCCGGCGGACAGGTGCCCGAGTATCCGCGCCAGGAGCTGCCCGACGCCACCAAATGGGATCACACCAAGTGGTCGCCCAACTACCGCAACGACAACCGTATCGAGACGCATGAGTCCGGCACCGCTCCCTGCAAGACGGCCTGCCCCGCGCACGTTGCCGTTCAGGGCTATTTGAAGCTCGCGGCTCAGGGTCGCTATGACGAGGCCCTAGCACTCATTAAGCGCGAGAACCCGCTGCCCGCTATCTGCGGCCGTGTGTGCAACCGCCGCTGTGAGGATGCCTGCACCCGCGGCCGTGTGGATGCCGCCGTGGCTATCGACGAGGTCAAGAAGTTCATCGCCCAGCGCGATCTGGATGCCGCGACCCGCTACGTCCCGCCCGTGGTTACGCCGACGCGCGCTGGCGGCTTTGATCAGAAGATCGCCATCATCGGTGCCGGTCCGGCCGGCCTGTCCTGCGCCTTCTATCTGGCCGAGAAGGGCTACAAGCCCGTCGTGTTCGAGAAGAACGAGCGCCCGGGTGGCATGCTCACCTATGGCATTCCCAGCTTTAAGCTGCAGAAGGATGTTATCGAGGCCGAGGTCGAGATCATTCGCCTGATGGGTGCCGAGTTCCGCTATGGCGTGGAGGTCGGTCGCGACGTGACGCTCGACGAGCTGCGCGCGCAGGGCTTCAAGGCCTTCTACGTTGCCATTGGCTGCCAGGGCGGCCGCCTTGCCGGCATTCCGGGCGAGGATGCCGAGGACGTGACCGTGGCCGTCGACTTCCTTCGCGAGGTTAACAGCGGCAAGATCGATACCCTGTCCGGCCGCACCATTGTGGTGGGCGGCGGCAACGTGGCCATCGACGTTGCCCGCAACGCCTGCCGTCTGGGCTCTGAGCATGTTGAGATGTTCTGTCTGGAGGGCGAGGCCCAGATGCCCTCCAGCGAGGAGGAGCGTCGCGAGGCCGTTGAGGACGGCGCTCACATCAGCTGCGGCTGGGGCCCCAAGGAGGTTCACCTGGACGAGGTCGGTCGCGTGTGCGGTATCACCTTCAAGCGCTGCACGCGTGTCTTTGACGACGAGGGCCGGTTTGCGCCCGAGTACGACGAGAACGATCTGCGCCGTGTCGATGCCGACCGTGTCGTCATGTCGATTGGCCAGTCCATTGTGTGGGGCGACCTGCTAGCTGGTTCCCAGGTGGAGCTTGGCCGCGGTCAGGGTGCCCTTGCCGATCCCCAGACCTACCAGACCGCCGAACCCGACATCTTTGTGGGTGGTGACGTCTACACTGGTCCCAGCTTTGCCATCGACGCTCTCGCCGCCGGTCACGAGGCCGCGGTGTCCATCCATCGCTTTGTGCAGCCGGGCTCCACGCTCACCATCGGCCGCAACCAGCGCCGCTACACCGCGCTCGACCGCGACGATGTCGTGATCGAAAGCTACGACAACGCGAGCCGCGAGGTTGCCCACGTGGACCGCGAACGCGAGAAGGCTGCGCCGTTTAGCGAGTATGTTGAGACCTTTACCGAGGAGCAGGTGCGCGCCGAGACCGCCCGCTGCTTGGGCTGCGGCGCCTCGATCGTCGACCCCAACAAGTGCATCGGCTGCGGCCTGTGCACCACCAAGTGCGCGTTTGACGCCATCCATCTGGATCGCGACCGCCCCGAGTGCTCCACGATGGTCAAATACGAGCAAAAGCTTCCAAGCCTGGGCAAGTACGCGCTCAAGCGCGCCATCAAGATCAAATTCGGGAAGAAGTAAGAAACGCAACAAGCAGGAGAACGGCGGAAGGAAATAAATGCACGAGCTCGGAATCGTCTATCACATCATTCGCGATGTTGAGAATGTGGCGCGCGCTCATGGCGTGCGTCGCGTTTCGAGCGTGACGTTGCTGCTGGGCGAAGTCTCGGGCGTCGTTCCCGACTTGCTGCTCGACGCTTGGCGCTGGGCAGCAGATAAAAAGTCCATCGCGCAGGGCGCGGAGCTTCTTGTGGAGCCTGTCGAGGCCGTGACGCATTGCGAGGCGTGCGGCCGCGACTATGCGACCGTCGAGCACGGCAAGACCTGCCCCCATTGCGGTAGCGGCGAGACATACCTGCTGCAGGGCCAGGAGGTCATGATCAAACAGATCGAGACCCCCGACGAGGACCCGGCAGACGCTGCTCCTGACGGCCTCTCCGACGCCCCCGATGCCGTCGACGCCGCCAACCCACTCCACATCGCCTAACATCCAATGACTACATGGGCTAGAGTTCTAAACATATTTGCTTCGGTTAGTCAAGTCATGTCTGTTTAAACAAAATGGCGGCACGCAGACGCATTGGGATCCACCTAAAAGTGGTCTTAACGAACAGTGCACCTTTATATGTCTTTGAAAGCAATCAGCAAATCACGTTTTAGCAGGCAATAAGCTGTAAACCGGCAACGTAATCAACTTGTAACAAACCTAGACGTTTAAACAAATAAACCAACCTTTTGCGAATTTAGCTATAATTCCACAAACCAAACAGGTATACTTCCTTAATGTCGTGTAGGAAATACGTAGACAAAAAGGAGGTTATGTGATGGTAAGTATTGTTCTTGCTAGCCACGGGGACTTGGCAGCTGGAATCAAGCAGACGGGCTCGATGGTCTTTGGCGATCAGCCGTCTGTTGCCGTGGTCTCGCTCGAGCCGAGCATGGGCCCCGACGATTTCCGTGCCAAGGTCGAGGAAGCAGTCGCTTCCTTCGAGGACCAGGAGCAGGTGCTCTTCCTCGTTGATCTGTGGGGCGGCACGCCGTTCAACCAGATCAGCGGGCTCATCGAGGGCCACGATTCCTGGGCTATCGTCACCGGTGTCAACCTGCCTATGCTCATCGAGGCATATTCGCAGCGCTTTGACGCAAAGAACACTGCACATGCGATCGCAAAACATCTCGTGACTGAGGCTAAGGCTGGCGTGCGCGTCAAGCCCGAGTCTCTGGAGCCCGAGGAGAAGAAGCCGGCTGCGGCCGCCCCCCGTCCTGCCGGCGCCACTCCCCCCGTGTCACCAAA
>UQEO01000069.1 GCA_900540095.1 uncultured Collinsella sp. | reverse complement strand
CGTACCCGCGCGCTGGCGCGTTGCGGCGGCAGTCTTCGCCGTCTGCAGCTCGTCGCGCGCGGCATCGGCCTCTGCCGTCACGGCTTGGTGCGCGCGTTTGGCTTCGGCAATGGGGGCCTGCGCCTGTTCGACGGCCTGCTCGGCTGCGGCAAGCGAGTGCTCAAGGTCGGCGGTGATGCGCGGGACATCTTCTTCGGCTTTTCGCAGGGCATCTGCCGTGTCGGAGATCTGCATCGAGAGCTCGCTAGTGCGCACCGTATAGTTGGCGGGATTTGCCGAGGGATTGCGTTGCAGCTCGGCATACTCATGACGCAGCGTCTCGAGCTGGGCGCGCGTGGCGTCGACGGTTTGTTGTGCGGCCGCAATGCCGGCGTCTCGCTCGGCCTTCACCTTGTCGCGGATGCGCTTGGAATCCTCAAGACGTCGCATGAGGCGGTTGCCGGTCTCGCGAGAGCTCGCCTCGCGGGCCTCCACGGCGTCGAACGCGGCCTTCAGGCGGAGCTCAGTCGCGTCATCCTCTGTCTTCATTTGTTCGAACTGACCCTTGAGCTCTGTCGCTTTGGCGGCGTGGGCATCACGGTCAATCTCGGCTGCCGCAGCGGTCTTTTGCGCTGTGGCGATCGCCTGACGCTGGTCGGCGACGATCTGGTCGTAGCGGCCTGCGATATCCTGGCGCGTCTCGAGTTCCTCGGCCTGATCGGCAATGCGCTGCTCAAGTTCGGCCAGGTGGGTGCGGGCATCGGCAAGTGCCTTTTTCGCGGCGTTCATCTCGCGCATGGCCGAGGCACCCTGGGCGATAAAGGTGCCCACGGCGTTCGCAGTGTTCGAGACGGCGGTACCCAGCTCGCGGCTCGCGGCGGGGGGGGGGGGGGGGGGGGGTGGGGCGGGCGGTGTCGGCGGCGTCCGCATCGGCAGCCTGCGGCGCGGCGATATTGCCGGTACCGCCCTCGACTACAGAAAAGCCTGCTGCGTGCGGATCGACCGCATCGGCGCCAATCGTGGGGTGCTCGAGCTGCAGAAACGAGGGCATGGTGCTGCCCTGGTCGGCAACCGGAGTCTCTCCGGGCACAAAGGTCGAGGCCGCCTCGGCGGCCTCCTCTTCCTCGGCATCAATATCGGCATCGGCGACGGCGTCTTTCATCGCTTTGACAGCATCCATCATGGAGTCCATGACGGCATCGAGCTCTTCTTCCGAAGACACCTCGATGGGGCCCGCTGCTTGCGGGGCGTCGTCCTGTACAGGGGCGTCGTCCTGAGCGGGCGCATCGTCGTTTTGCTCATCGGCGTTTTCTGTTTCGGGGGTTTCCGCCGTAGCGCTTTCGTCCAAGATGGGGTCGTCGACGTCGATACCATCGCAGGTCACAGCGTCAGTATCTGTGGTGACGTCTGCGGGATCATCAATATGCTCTTGAGTCTGGGGGTCCAGCTCGTCTGTCATAGGCATGTGCTCCTCATCGTTGTTTGTCACCCTATGATAAAGTTTCGCGCCGACATCCCACGCGCCGCAGCAAAGTTTCAAAACGTGTTCGATGGCTCGATTTGATAACAAAAACTCGGCCGCTCTATTCAATTATTACTTGACATTCCCTTCGCCGAAAGACGTTGCGCCGTTCGCCTGCCATGGGCTTTATTTTTCACTTGAAGAAGCTAAAGTTGCATTTCAGCTTTTGGCGCGTGAAGTTGGATGCGCGCAGTCGGCGGGCGTGCCCGTCGCGATTTGAAAGGACTTTGTATGGGACTTTTCACTGGTAAGACCGTGATCGTCACCGGCGGTGGCAAGGCCACGCTCAAGGACGGTTCCGCTGGCTCCATCGGCTACGGCATCGATATCGCATTTGCCAAGGAGGGCGCGAACCTCGTCATCACCGGCCGCAACGTCGCCAAGCTCGAGGCCGCCAAGGAGTCTCTCGAGGCCGAGTACGGTGTCAAGGTTCTGCCTGTTCAGGCCGATGTCTCGGCTGGTCAGGACAACGAGGCCGTCGTCCAGAACGTCATCGACAAGGCCATTGAGGAGTTCGGCCGCATCGACGCCGTCGTCAACAATGCTCAGGCCAGCGCCTCGGGCGTGACCATCGCCGATCACACCATGGACCAGTTTAACCTGGCCATTTACTCCGGTCTGTATGCTACCTATCTGTACATGCAGAAGGCCTATCCGCACCTGAAGGAGACCAAGGGCTCCGTGGTCAACTTTGCCTCGGGCGCCGGCCTGTTTGGCAACTATGGCCAGTGCAGCTATGCTGCCGCCAAGGAGGGCATCCGCGGCCTGACCCGCGTTGCCGCCAACGAGTGGGGCAAGGACGGCATCAACGTCAATATCGTTTGCCCGCTTGCTTGGACCGCTGCGCTCGAGAACTTCCAGGATGCCTATCCCGAGGCGTTCAAGGCCAACGTCCACATGCCGCCGGCGGGTCACTACGGCGACGTCGAGAAGGAAATCGGCCGCGTGGTCGTTCAGCTCTGTGGTCCCGACTTTAAGTACATGAACGGCGAGACCGTCACCCTCGAGGGTGGCATGGGCCAGCGGCCTTAGGGGTTCCGGCGTTTTACCAACCGCCGTAACGGGCCGACGCTGCGCGGCCGCCAGGGCGACAACTTGTCATTCAAAGAGGGCGGCATGACCAGAAGGTCTATGCCGCCCTCTTTTCATGCCAATTTGTTCGCCCTGGCGACCGCTCGCTGGCATTGCCAGAGCATCGGCGTTGCCTTGGCTGTTGGAAATGATCCCAATGACTATGACCCCTTTGCGCCAGTTTCTGTCGAGTCGGTGCTTCTTGCGGGTTGCCCGTATAATGGTTTGCGTATGAACCGCAACCAAGGAGTTCCAGTTTATGGACCAGAGCCTTTTTAAATTCGACCTGATCGCCGAGGACCCGACGACGCACGCGCGTGCCGGCGTGCTGCACACCCCGCACGGCGACATCGAGACGCCGATCTTTATGCCCGTGGGCACCAAGGCAAACGTCAAGGGCATCCCTACCGAGACCGTCAAGCAGCTCGGCGCCCAGATCGTGCTCGCCAATACCTATCATCTGTCCATGCGTCCCGGCGAGGACACCATCGCCGAGCTGGGCGGGCTGCACAAGTTTATGAACTGGCATGGCCCCATTCTTACCGACTCGGGCGGCTTCCAAGTGTTCAGCCACAACGACGCCGTCAAGCTCACTGACGAGGGCGTGCGCTTTATCGTCAACGACTACGACGGGCGCCACGTGTTCTGGACGCCCGAGGACAACATGGAAATCGCCATGAAGCTCGGCTCCGACATCTGCATGCAGCTCGACCAGTGCCCGGGCTATCCCGCCACGCGCGCCTACGTTGAGCGTGCCGTCGAGCTGTCGAGCATGTGGGCCGAGCGCTGCTACAAGGCGCACACCCGCGATGACCAGGCACTCTTTGGCATCGTCCAGGGTGGCATGCATCTGGACCTGCGTCTGCGCTCGTTGCGTCATTTGGAGGAGTGCGGCGACTTCCCCGGCTACGGCATCGGCGGCTACTCAGTGGGCGAGGACCACGAGACCATGTTCGAGACCCTGGCGCCGCTCGCGAGCGAGTACATGCCTAAGCACAAGCCGCGCTACCTCATGGGCGTCGGCAATCCGACCACGCTCGTGCGCGGTGTGGGCGTGGGCATCGACATGTTCGACTGTGTGCTGCCGACGCGCACCGGCCGTATGGGCACGGCGTTCTCCAGCGAGGGTCGCCTCAACTTCCGCAACGCACGCTTTGCGCACGATGACGGCCCCATCGACCCCACCTGCACCTGTCCGGTGTGCACGGGCGGCTACAGCCGCGCGCTCATCCGTCACATGGTCACGCAGAAGGAGATGCTCGGCGGCATCCTGCTTTCGATGCACAACATTTACTACTTGCTCAACCTTATGCAGCGTGCCCGCCAGGCTATTATCGAGGGCCGCTACGGCGCGTTTGTGAGCGACTGGATGAACAGCCCTGCGGCGGTGGACTACTAAGGGCGGCGCGGGCGCTTGCAGGCACTCGCGCGATGTCGAGACCGCGTGCCAATCGACCGCGCGCAGCCGTCGCCGGGCATCGCATTCGCTGACGCCGGCTGCGCGACCGCTGACCGATGCCTTGCAAGCGCTTGATGCAACGTGGGTACCATACCGAATAGTTGATGTTCGGGCGGGTGTTTGGCGCATGGCGTCGACCCCGCCCGCTTTTCTTTTTCTCGATAGGAGTACCCATGATTAAGAATGAGAACGTCGAGGGCGAGCCGGCCTACGACGAGACGTACCGACGCGGTCCCGTGGTCATGCGCGGTCCCATGATTCCTAAGGACAACACCTACGCCAACCTGCTGGCGCCCGAGGAGTCGACCGACTGGTTGCATGCCGATCCGTGGCGCGTGCTGCGCATTCAGGCCGAGTTTGTCGATGGCTTCGGCGCGCTTGCCGAGCTTGGTCCTGCGGTGACCATCTTCGGTAGCGCCCGCACGCCCAAGACCGATCCGCTTTACAAGGCGGCGCGCACCGTCGGGCGCAAAATCGCCCAGCGCGGCGTGGCGGTTATCACCGGCGGCGGTCCCGGCATCATGGAGGCGGCCAACAGGGGAGCGGCGAGTGTCAACGGCAAGTCAGTTGGCCTGGGCATTGAATTGCCGCACGAGCAGGGGCTCAATAAATACGTGAACCTCGGCATGGACTTCCGTTACTTCTTTGTGCGCAAGACCATGTTCGTCAAATACAGCTCGGGTGCCATCGTGTTTCCCGGAGGTTTTGGTACGCTCGACGAAATGTTTGAGGTGCTCACGCTGGTGCAGACACACAAGGTCAAGCGCATGCCGCTCGTTTTGGTGGGAACCGAGTACTGGCAGGGCCTGTTCGACTGGCTCAACGGCCCGGTGATGGACGCCGGTATGATCAGCCCGCTCGATCCCGAGCTCGTGCATATCACCGACGACCTCAACGAAGCCGTCGACATCGCCCTGAGCGGGCTGATGTAGGGCGCTGTGACTGTTGTTATAGTAATGTGAACGGCATACTGATGCTATTTAACATCAGTATGCCATCAAAACGGGGTATACTGATGCAAAAGACGAGGCGAGGAGGTCGCGTATGTCTACTGCAACGGTTAAGCCTACGACGGTTCGCATCGAAGAGGGGCTCAAGGAACAGGCGACTGAGTTCTTGGATTCGGTCGGCCTCAGCCTCAATTCCTATCTCAATCTTGCCGTTCGGCAGCTTGTAAATCAGCGAAAGATTCCTTTTGAGATTGTAGGAAGGGCGGAGGTGCCCAACGAGGCGACGAGGCGTGCCATGGTGATCGCCGAGGCTCATGAGTTGGGGATTTTGCCGGACGATAGCCCGTCATTCAACAACGCTGATGAGCTTATGTCATTCCTCGATGAGGAATAGCGATGTTCGAGATTAAAGTCGAGGCTCAATTTAGGGCGGACTACAAACGAACGATGCGCATGCATCCGCAGCTAAAGAGTGAGTTTAAGGCGGCAGTCGCAGAGCTTGCAGCTCACGGCTCGCTTCCCGCGGAATATGGCGCCCATGAGCTTTCAAACCCGGGCGGAAACTACAACGGCCACATCGATTTCCACCTATCCGATGGCTTGGTCGACGTGGTCGTTCTCTACTTACCGCATAAGACTAATCCTGTGATCCGGCTGGTCAGAATGGGCTCGCATGAGGAGCTGTTCCAGGGCCCGCAGGGCTGATTGCCGATTTCTAAGTTGCGGTGGAATAGGGATTGGTTGACGGCTAATAAGTCAAAAACAGTCCCTATTTCACCGCAACTGCTGGGGGTACCCCGTTCGTCGCCGCGGCCTCCGGTTCCACTTTTCGCTGAATTTCGCTCAAAAGCTCGGCTGCGACTTCGCTGCTTTTGAAACGAATGCTGCAGTCTTCTTTCTTTGGGAAAGCCAGCAACGGAATAGCTCCGTACCAGACAGTTTCCTCGTCAATCACTGATGCGCACAGGCGTCCTTCGGCTTTGATGAGATAGTTGACGTTCATCTCGGCAAAAATCGCTTTCACGTCATCGCGTGGAGTTGAAGCAATAGAAATCTCAAGGGCAATTCCACGGGTAGCGGCATCCGCGAGTGCAGCGGCGAGCTTTTCAAGGCATGCGGCGGACGCGTAGGGTGCGGCAATAAAAATGCTTTTCGATGCGTTCTCGATGTCATTCACTAAAGCCTCCACGGCTCTTGCCGACCTAACGAGGATGTTTCGATCGTCCTGTCTGTTGTCGTTTGCCGCAAAGACTTCATACCCCAGCTTGGCGTAGGTCTTGAGCCTCTTTTGGTACATGCGCGCGAACATGGGTATCGACAGGTCAACATAGTCGAATATCTCAACCCGCTGTTTGCCCTCGTGGCTTCTGTGTAGCCTACCTGCCTGCTGCGTTATGCTGCCGTCCCAAGATATTGGAGTGGCAATGAGCAAAGTGTCAAGGTAAGACAGGTCGAAGCCCTCGCCCAGAAGACTTTCAGTTGCGACGATGATTCGATGATCATGCTCAAAGCTGGGAAGACTCTTCAGTATTGCTTTTCTTTCTTTGGCGTCGATTTCTCCGGTTAAGAGTATGGGTTCGTGTCCACGGCTTTGAAGTAGCCTGCATAGCTCTTCGGCATGCTTTTTTCTTTTAGATAGCACAAGCGGATGCCGGCCGTTTGATGCGGCCTCGAGGGCGTCCTCGATAATTGCTTCGTTTCTCGCGGCGTGTACACACAGGAGATCGAGAATTTGGTTAAAGGATGCTCCTGGTCCGTAGGTTGGTAATCGAATTCCGGTGAAACGCGGTCTAACAATGCGCTGAATCCCCTGTTGGATTGCTTGCGTTTTTGGATCGACGACATAGCGAACCGGGCCGCAGAGCATCGAGAGTGCCCGCGTGAGTCCGTCCGAACGCTCGGGCGTTGCGGAAAGGCCATATACATATTTGGCAGGAGCGGACTTGAGGACAAGCTCAAGCTGTGGCGCGGCCGCATGGTGGCATTCGTCACAGATGATGAGACTGTAATCGCGAACGAACTCCTTGGCTAATGACTCGCCGGTTTGGGGATCCTTGCCGGATAGCGACTGGAATGAAGCAATGTCGATGAGACGGCTTATGGCGGTCTTGCCTCCTCCGATTTGCCCAATGAGCGGAGGCTGTCTTTTGCTGATTCGTCCCTTTGGGGTTCGGACGGGCTCTCTGTTGTCCGTGATGTCGAGAAATCGTTCGAGTTGGGATTTCCATTGGGCAATGAGCGCAGTTTTAGGAACGATGACGAGCGTTGGAAGACCAATGGCAGCAATAAGATAAGCTCCGATGACGGTTTTGCCGAACCCCGTCGGTGCGGACATGATCCCGTCTTCATAGCTGAGCATCTGTTCAGCGACAATTTGCTGTTCAGGGCGAAGAGTCCCTTTAAATGCCATCGCAATTGGATGGCTCGACTTGCGTTTGTCTGAATAGTGGGCAGAAACGCCGGCTTCTTGAAGCAGCCGCTCAAGTTGAACCTTGCAGCCTCTGGGAATCGCGACGTAGCCATCTCTAAGTTCGCTGAGGTCTATGAACCGCGGTTTGCCGAATACCGATTGATGCATAGATTGTGCGCGGAAGAATTCTGGGTTGGCAAATGTTGCAAGCCTGCGGACTTCCATTTGAGCTGCGGGACTCAGAGATTTTTCGGGGATATAGAGCATATCGGTCTGCGTGACGGACAGCGATGACGGGAAGTCCCGCGGTGTGAGCGGAAGCCGCTTTCGCAGTCTCTGGGAATGTGGCACACCGGTGTTTGCCGCCGCAACAGCTGCTATTCCATGTGACCTATTTTCGATGCTCTCGATCAGATTTTGCACCGTCACGCGCGGGATTAACTGGATTTGCGAAAGGTAAAGCCATTGATCGGGAAAGGGCTCAAATTGCTCGTCAACAAATACGCTGTTCCCTTTTCGCTGCGCTTTTCCTTGAAAAGGCAGCGCTATGAGATTTCCAAAGCCGCCCTCAGGAATGGTGGACTGCGCGGGCAGCATTCGGTCAAATGCTTTGAAGGTGATTGTCTTGTTCAGTATCGCCGCTTCGGTGATAAGGCTGCTTCCAAAATCTCGTGCGGTCTTTGCGCTGACGAGCTCTAGGAAGAAAAACCAGACATGTGCGCCGTCGCCCGATCTCGATCGCTCAACTGCGACATCGATTCCGTGGCTTTTTGCGACATGTCGAATGGCTTTCGTCGCTTCTTTCCAATCGGCTCCGTCAAAATCGATGACCAGGACTTTCGTGTTGCTGTCTTTATCGAGCACATATTGGCCTATAACGTCTCGAAGCCTATCGTCATTGCCTCTGAAATGGGCGATGATCGCGGCATCGCTCAACTCGGGGAAGACGCGGCTGCTGCATTCCGTGCATTTGACTCTCTGGTGGCTTGCTTTGGGGCAAATGCCTGACTTCCACTCATTTGCGCAGGCGGGCGTATAGCCAATTCCTCCGTCTTTTCTGCGGTACCCATGAGCGTAGACATCTTTGCGACCAGTAAAGAGATTGCGGAAGAGCTCGAGTTTGTCGCGCGCTGGGCTTGCGCTGGTGACGATATCTTCGATCTGCGCCCGTCTATCGAAAGAATCGCCAGCTTCTTCCCACTCTTCTAGCGTTGCGTAGCGTACGTCTGAACCGTTGTTGCAAATGACGATTTGTCGGTGTTGGTCCGATATATGTGTGATCGTCTGATCGTATTTAAATTGTGCGGTCCCAAAGAGGGCGTATTGATGCATGGCGTTGCCCATTTGAATGCCGTCCTTGTATTGGAGTTGTTGAGACGAGGGTACGGCATTACGGCTTTTTGGGATATGTAATTTCGATTCAAGTTTGCTAATGGCAAGGGATTATTCTGCGAGCGGCTTTTGGTCGATACCAAGGCGCGCGACGGCCCTTGATAATCAGGGTTTGCGGTCATATGGGTAGCCGGAGGCGTAAAGAGCGGACATTCAGACCCGGTGGGCAAAAATGGCAAATATGAGTACTGTTGCTCGGTTAGTCTCATATCATTTGAGAAGTATCTAAGACCAATTGACTGAGTTTTAATATATTCACCCCCCCTAAACACGACAATTCGGGGCTTTATGGAGCTTGAAATCGGTGGGAGCGGGCAATTCAGCGAAATTTTGCTGTTACTAAATTTATGACAGTACTCATATTTGCCATTTTTTGCCCACCGGGTACCGCTAGGGGCTAGTCGAAGCTCCCCCAAACAGCTGGGAATGCGCCGATCGTCTGCATATCTTGTATATGGATGGCTCAGCAAAAGAAGTTGCGGTGAAATAGGGATTGATTTGTGGCCATACGCCAAATACAGTCCCTATTTCACCGCAAGTGATGTGGGCGTCCCTAGTGAGTTGGCTGGTAGCGGGGGCAGTAGCTGATGGCGATGGCATCGACGCCTACGTGGGTGGCGATGGTGCAGCCGATGGGGCCGGTGCCGGCGTCTACGTAGTCCTGGCCCGCGAGCGCCTCGTTGGCAAGCTCCTGCTCCTCGGCGGCTCCGGTCGTGAGCACGCGCACGCTGGAGCCCGGATGCTCGGCCAAAAACGCGAGGCAGTCTGCCATGGTGTTGGCGACGATGCGCTTGGCGCCGCGGCCCTTCTTGATGGCCTTGATCTCGCCCGACTGCCACTCCGGCGAAACGGCCAGGCGAATATTGAGCATCTGCGTGAGCTGGCCGGCGAGCTTGGGCGCGCGGCCGTTCTTAACGAGGTTCTCGAGCGTGCGGGGAATCAGCAGCAGGTGCGCGTCGGGCAGGGTCGCGCGGATCTGTGCCTCGGTCTCGTCCAGGCTGCGGCCGTCCTCGCGCATGGCGAGCGCGTACTCCACCAGCAGGCCCTCGGCACCCGAGCCGGTGCGCGAATCGATGCAGCGCACGTCGAGCTCGTGGGTCTCGGCGACCAGGCATGCGTTGGAATAGCAGGCGGACCATTCGCTGCACAGCGAGATAAAGATCGCGCTGTCGTGGCCGTCAGCACGCACGCGGTCAAAGAGTGCCTTGAACTCGCCGGCACTCGGCTGCGAGGTGTGCGGCAGGTGCCCGGGGCCGGGCCCGGGGGGGGCGGACTGATTTCCACA
>UQEO01000068.1 GCA_900540095.1 uncultured Collinsella sp. | reverse complement strand
GCTCGGCCGCCAGCTCGCAGCCGTCGTGGATGGGCTGACCGCCGCCACCGACGCAACCGCCCGGGCATGCCATAACCTCGACGAAGTCATAGCTCACACGGCCGTCGCGAATCGCATCGAGCAGGCGGGCGGCGTTGCCCAGCCCGTGCGCCACCGCGACGCGCACCTTGGTGCCATCGATATCGGCCACGGCCTCCTTCCAGCCGTCCAGGCCGCGCACATCGGTAAAGAAGTCGGCGTCGGGGTTCTTGCCCGTCGCCAGGTAATAGGCCGAGCGCACGGCGGCCTCCATCACGCCGCCCGTGGCGCCAAAGATCACACCCGCGCCCGTGCCAAAGCCCAGCGGCGTATCGAGCGGCTCCTCAACCAGCGTATCCACGCTCACGTGGCTCGCGCGGATCATGCGCACCATCTCGCGCACCGTCAGCGCAACGTCCACATCGGGCGTGCCGTCCTCGCCCACCATGCTCGGCAGCGCGCACTCGGCCTTCTTGGCCGTGCACGGCATCACGGACACCACAAACAGGCGCTCGGGCTCCACGCCCAGCACTTTGGCGTAGTAGGTCTTGGCGATGGCGCCGAACATCTGCTGCGGCGACTTGGACGTGGACAGGCTGTCGACAAACTCGGGGTAACGCGCCTTCACAAAGCGTACCCAGCCCGGGCAGCAGCTTGTGAACATGGGCCAGCTGCGGCTGTCACCCTCGCCCTTGGCGGCGGCGCCCAAGCGCTCGAGCAGCTCGGAGCCCTCCTCCATAATGGTGAGATCAGCCGAGAAGTCGGTGTCGAACACGTACTCAAAGCCCACGCGGCGCAGCGCGCAAGCCAGGCGCTCGACGGTAGCCTCCTCGCGCGGAATGCCGAGCTCCTCGCCCCAGGCGCTACGCACGGCCGGCGCAATCTGCACCAACACGATCTTGTCAGGATTAGCGAGCGCGTCAAACACGGTCTCGGTATCGTCGCGCTCGCGCAGTGCGCCCGTCGGGCAATGCGTAATGCACTGGCCGCACGTGACGCAATCGGTCTTGCCGATCGGCGTGCGCCCGCGGGTACCCACGGCGGTATGCGTGGCGCGGTTGGTCAGGTCCCAAATCCCTAGGCCCTGCACGCTCTCGCACACCTTGATGCAGCGCATGCATTTAATGCACTTGTCGTTATCGCGGATGATGGGGAAATCGAAGTCCCAGCCCTCGCGCGCCAGGTGCTGCTCGTACGGCAGATAGAAGATGCCCAGGTCGTTGGCGATGGTCTGCAGGTTGCAGTTACCACTGCGCACGCAGCTCGTACAGCGCGAGTCGTGTTGGGACAGTAGCAGCTGCACGTTGGTGCGACGCGCCTCGCGGGCCTTGGGGCTGTTGGTGTGGACCACCATGCCGTCGAGCACGTAGTTGTTGCAGGCGGCAACCAGCTGGTCGCAGCCCTCAACCTCGACCACGCACACGCGGCAACCGCCGATCTCGTTTAGATCGCGCAGGTAGCACAGGGTGGGAATCTGGATACTGACGGACTTGGCCGCGTCCAGGATCGTGGTGTGCTCGGGCACCACGACCTCGCAATTATCGATAGTGAGCTTGACCATGTTGAGTGCTCCGCTTTCGGTGTTGTCGCTGACAGTGGGGTTGTTGGGCTCTACCATTCCAGGTTCCTCCCTCCGCGGAACGCGCCAAAGCCAAAGTGGTCGCAACGCAGGCAGCGGCTTGCCTCCTGGCGTGCCTCCTCCTCGGTAAGGCCCTGCTCAACCAGATTCCAATCGTGGATGCGCTCGCCGGCCTCGCGCTCGCCCAGCTCGCAGCGGCCGCACTCGTGCTTGCCCTTAAACTGCACGGTCGGCAGCTCAACGTCGAGCTTGATCTTGTGGTCAAAGCCCAGGTAGCGGTCGATATTTGCCGAAGCCACGCGGCCGGCGTTGATGGCACGGATGACGGTGGCGGGACCGGTCTGGCAGTCGCCGCCGCTAAAGAGACCGTCGAAGTTAGGCACGGCGCCATCCGAATCGGTGACCACGCAGCCCCACTTACAGGCGACGCCCATGTCCTCAAACGGCTTGGAATCGATGTCCTGGCCAATGGCCACAAACACGCGCTCGCAGGGAATGACGCGCTCGGACGTGGGCGCCCACGACGGGGCTCGCCGATAATCTGCGGCTGCACGCGCAGGCCAGTCACGCGGCCTTCCTCACCCGTCTCGATAGCGAGCGGGGCCGTGAGCTCCAGAACCTCGCAGCCCTCGGCCTGGGCGCCGGCAATCTCGGCATCCTGGGCCGTCATATCGCAGATGCGACGGCGGTAGACGATGCTCACCTTTTCGGCACCGCAGCGCACGGCGGAGCGCGCCACGTCCATGGCCACGTTGCCGCCGCCGATGACGCACACGCGCTGACCGCTCAGGTCGGGCAGCTCGTCGTCGCCGATGGCGCGCAGCATCTTGACGGCCGACTCCACGCCGGGCGCCTCTTCGCCCGGAAGGCCGAGCTTCTTATCGCTGTGGGCGCCAATGGCCAGATAAACGGCATCGAACTCGTCGCGCAGGCGGGCAAGCTCCTCGCCATTGACGGAGTGGTCGAGTTCCACGTCGATGCCGGCGCTCAAGATCCAGTCGATCTCGGCCTGCAGGCGCTCGCGCGGCAGACGGTAGCTGGGAATGCCATAGCGCAGCATGCCGCCCAGGTGGTGGCGCTGCTCAAAGATGGTCACCTTATGGCCCATCACGGCCAGGTAGTAGGCACAGGAAAGGCCGGCCGGGCCGCCGCCGATCACGGCAATGCGCTTGCCGGTGTTGTCGGCCACGCTGGGCTTGTAATCGTTGAGGTCGCTGTGCTCAACGGCAAAACGCTTGAGGGCGAGGATGTTCATGGGATCGTCGACCATGCCGCGACGGCAGTGCATCTCGCAGGGATGCTCGCACACCAAACCGCAGACGAGCGGCAGCGGGTTGTTCTTGCGGATGACCTTGACGGCATCGGCATAGCGGCCGGCCTCGACCAGCGAAATGTAACCGGGAATGTCGACGTGCGCCGGGCAGCCCGAGACGCACGGGACGCGGGCCTCGCGGTCAAAGCCACAGGAGTGCTCGCGAATGTGGTGCTCAAAATCATCGCGGAAACCGCGAATGGCAGTGAGCGCCATGGCGCCGGCCTCGTAACCGATGGCGCAGTCGCTCGAAAGATAGATGGTGCGGGCAGTGCGCTCAATCAAGTTGAGCGTGGACTCGTCGGCGCGGCCCTCGAGCACATCGGCGAGCAGGTCGCTCAGCGCGCTCAGGCCCACGCGGCAGGGCGTGCATTTGCCGCAGCTCTGGGTGGAGCACAGGTTGACGAGCGCCGCCGTAAACTCGACGGGGCACGGGGCGAGCGAGCTCACCGCCAGACGGCGTCCAAGCGCATCGTGCAGGTCGTCCATGACGGCCTGAGCGTGGCTGCGTTCCATTACGTGCAGTCGTGCCATAAGATCCCCTCTCATGCGGCAGCCCGGAGGCGAGGCCGGGCGAAGTTGCTACACGCACAACACTGACCTAAAAAGTTGTTAGGTCTCCACGCAGTTCGGCAGGCGGTATGAAATGTCACCCTCGGCGGTGAAATAGAACATTACCGCAGATAAATGCCATATTTGATAAAACGCGTTACCAAATGACAATGCCCCGCCCACGCAATCACGTGGACGGGGCACTGCTCATAGTATGCGGTCAGCGACCCTGTTGCTTTTACTTAAGCTCGGGCCAGTAACCCTTGTTGGCCTCGATCATGTCGTCGAGAACCTCCTTGGCGACCTTCATCGACGGCACGGTCTTGTTCAGCGTAAAGGCCTTGAGCGCCTTCTCGTACGAACCCTCAATCGTAGCCTCGACCACGAGCTTCTCGGAGTTCAGCTGCTGCATCATGAGGCCCTGCTGGAACAGAGGAATGTTGTCACGGCTGATGACCTCGGGGCCGTTCTTGCCAATGTAGGCAGGCAGCTCGACCATAGCGTCGTAGGGCATGTTGGGGATAGCGCCCTTGTTCTCGCAAATGACCAGGAAGCGCTGCTTGGTGTCGTTCTTCAGAGCGATAGCCAGGTCGGCAATCCAGTCGCCGTGGCTGCCCGCATAGAACGTGCTCTCGTCGATCTCGCCCGTCTTCTCGTAGTGATCGATACCGTCGAAGAGGTTCTTCTCGCGCGTCTCCTCAACCTCATTCGCACGGGTGCGCTCGGGGTTGGAATGCTCGACGAACTCCTTCTGCTGCAGGTAGTAGTTCAGATACGTGTTGGGCAGGTACTCCGGGAAGCACTCCATGATCTCGTACTCGCCCTTCCAGACGTAGTACCAGCTGCCCTTGGTGTGGCGGTTCTGCTCGGGGTGCTCGTCGGTGGCCTCCTCGGGCTTCTTGGCCATCAGCGAGCCCATGCCCTTGAGGTAGGAGTCGGGCAGCAGGATCTGGTGCTCCTTGATGTACTCGCGCAGCTGCGGGAGCACCTCCTCGCCCTTGTGGCGAATCGAGGTGAACCAACCAAAGTGGTTGAGGCCAAAGTAATCGTACTCGACATCCTTCTTGTCGATATCGAGCGCGGCGCAAACCACGTCGATAATCGCGATCGGCATGTCGCAGATGTTGATGATGCGAGCGTTGGGACGCAGCACGCGGCAGCCCTCGGAGACGATGGCGGCAGGGTTGGAGTAGTTGAGAATCCAGTAGTCTTTCTTGGCGTACTTCTCAACGTCATCGATCAGCTCGACCATGGGGAAGATGGTGCGCATGCCGTAGGCAAGGCCGCCGCAACCGCAAGTCTCCTGACCCACGCAGCCGTGACGCAGCGGAATCTTCTCGTCCTGCTCGCGCATGGCGTAGCCGCCCACGCGCATCTGGGCAAACACGAAGCTCGCGTCGGTAAAAGCCGTCTTCTTGTCGGTGGTCACCGTGAGCTTGATGTCCAGGCCGAGGTCCTCATGCAAAATCCAGTCCACGAGCACGCCGATCTTGCGCTGGCGCTCCTCGTTGATGTCGTACAGACGAATCTCGTCAACGTCGAGCTCGTCCTTGCGCAGAGCGATGGACTTGACGATGCCGGGGGTAAAGGTGGATCCGCCACCACACAGAGTAATGATCATTGTTTACTGCTCCTTCTCAATTGCGTTTTCGACCTTGTCGCACATCTCGGCGACCTTCATGCCAAAGATGATCTGGATATTATTGCCGTTGCGGTTGATGCCGCTGTTGGGCACGTGGTTGATGAGGTCCTCATTGATGAGGTCCGGATTCTTAACGTTCACGCGGAGACGCGTAAAGCAGTTCTCGAGCTCCTCGATGTTGTCCTTGCCACCAAGACCTGCGACCAGGTCGGCAATACCTGCATCGACGCCCTCTGCGGGAGCCGCGGCAACAGCGCCCTGCTTCACCGCGACAGACGCGGCGGCCTCGCCCTCGGCAACGGACTCGGCGAGCTCGGACTCCTCCTCGCGACCAGGCGTGTGGAGGTTGAGCTTCTTGATGAGGAAGGTGAAGAGGAAGAAGTACAGAGCGGCGTTAACGACTCCAAGCACCAGCATAACCGGCCAGTTGGTCTTGTCGACACCGAGGACCAGGTTGGAAACCACGATGTTGATGATGCCGCCTGCAGTCGAAGCGGGCACGGAGAGGACCTTGAGCAGGACCAGGAAGATGCCGGAAAGAACCGAGTGAACGACAAAGAGCACGGGAGCGGCAAAGACAAAGAGGAAGTCCATGGGCTCGGTGACACAGGAGAGCACGGCGGTGATGATCAGCGGGATGATAACGGCCTTGGTCTTATCCTTGTTCCCCTTGTAAGCGGTGACGATAAAGGCGAGACCGATACCGATGTAGGGCCACAGGTTGTTGAAGGTGTAGCTGTTGAAGTAGGTGCTATCGGAGAAGGGCTGGCCCGTCATTGCCATCTCGGCGACACGGATGGGGTAGGCACCGGCGATAACCTGATCGCCCAGCGTCAGGGTGCCACCCACATCGGAGAACTGGAACGGGGTGTAGATGAGGTGGTGCAGACCGGTGGGAACGAGCAGCTTGTTGAGCATGCCGTAGATAAACAGACCGATGTTGCCCGACTCCTTAATGATGCCGGCAACGGAGGAGATGGCACCCTGGACCGGAGGCCAAACGATGCAGAAGCCAGCGCCCATGATCCAGGAGATGATGATCATGATCAGGAACGGGAAGCGAACGCCCGAGAACATCGAAAGGGCAATGGGGAACTGCTTGTTCGAGTACTTGTTGAACACGGCACCGGTGATGCAACCAAGAATGATGCCGCCAAACACGCCGGTATCGAGCACCTGGATGCCCATAACGGTGGCCTGGCCGGTTCCGGTAAGGCCGAGCATGCCGCTCGCATCGGCAAGTGAGCCGGTGGCGTTGAGCACGATGTTGTTAGCCTGCAGGAACAGGAAGAACGACATCAGGGCGATCAGCGAAGCATGGCCCTTGTTCTTCTTTGCCATGGCGCCGGCGATACCCACGCAGAACAGAATCGAGAGGTTGTTGATGATAAACATCAGCGACTGGTAGACAACGGCGCCCACAAGCTGGAACGGACCGGAGCCCAGTACGGGGACCAAAGCACAAATGGTCTTGTTGGTCAGAATGATGCCCACGATGAGCAGGATGCCGGCAACCGAGAGATACATCATCGGCTGGACGATTGACTTCGCGAACACCTCCAACGGCGCTTTGAAATTGAACTTCTTTTTTGCGGTCATAGCGGTACTCCCCTTCCTTTTCCGCAAATTAAGACAGATGTGCCCTGGACAAGACCGTGAGCCTTGCCTTATATCACTCGATGTATGGGCACGTTATGCCTAGAGACCAGGTTCTCCAAGCAGGTTAACAATGTGATATGCGAGATAACTCTTCTCGGCATCGGTAACGACAACGTTATAGGTAGACGACAAGTGGGCGGCTATGGCGTCCGCGCACGAGAATGCGCACGGATACGCCGTTTCATCGATTCGGAACAGCGCGTCGCCATTGATTTGCCCGGCCGCAGGATCGAGCGCTCGCTGCGCGAAAAACTGCAGGTGACGAACGAAACGTTCGTAAGGCAGCGAGGTGTTATCGAGGGTCGTAGAATAGCGCTCAGAAACAATCGCAAGCATGTCGCGAACAAGCTGGACCGAAACAATCAGGCGGTCAGAGCGCTGCGGCATGGTGGCGTTGACGATATGCAGCGTAATGAACCCCTGCTCTTCTTCGCTCATCTGGATGCCCATATACTCCTTGATAATCTGCAGCGCACGGCCCGCAAGTGCATACTCCTTGCGATAGAACTGCTGGATCTCGAGCAGCAACGGATTCTCGCAGGAGACGCCCTTGCGCTCGCGCTCCAAAGCAAGGCTGATATGGTCTGCGAGAGCAATGAGAATCTTGTCGTTGATATCAACATTGAGCTCTCGACGGAGCATCTGAACAATGTCCTCGGCAATCACGAGGTTGACGGTGGGGATGGATTCCAAAAGATGTGCCAAGCGGTCGATCGTACGCGAGTCCTGAGAAGTTCCCTCCTGCAACGCGTAGGTCTTTTCGATCGACGCCTCGTCGATGGCATCGCCGGCATGACGGCCAAAGCAGAGGCCTCGACCGATGACGATGAGCTCGGAGCCATCGTCCGAAGTGACCATTGCGACGTTGTTGTTAAAAACTCGCTTGATAACCACGGTACCCACCACAAGAATTTACTCGGAAAGCCAGACGACAGGCTCTTTAACAGCAACAGGGCCGGAAGCATGCTCACGAAGAGTCGAGTTCTCCGAGCGCTCGCACACGATAACGAAGACCGTGGGATCGAAGCCGGCGGCGCGGACCGCGTCGAAATCGACCTCGACGAGGGGCTGGCCCGCGTCGACATGGTCACCCTGGGCAACAAGCGCATGGAAGCCCTTGCCCTCAAGCTTAACAGTGTCGATTCCGATATGCAGCATCACCTGAGCAGAGCTGTCGTCGGACATGATGCCCAGCGCGTGCTCAGTCGGAAACAGCGCCGCGACGGTGCCGGAAACAGGAGCGCGCACCGTTCCCTCTTGGGGAACCACGGCAACGCCATCGCCCACGGCACGGCTGCTAAAAGCGGGATCATTGGTATTTTCTAGATGAACAAGCTCGCCGGAAACGGGAGCGAGGATTTCGAACTCGGAAGCTGCAGTCTTCTGCTCATCCGAACCGCCCATCAGGCGAGAAAAGAAACCCATGGTGGCATGTCCCTTCATAAATATAGCCCAACCAAAATCAAGCGAATGCATCCACAGAGACACACCCGTTCAAAGACTTTGGTTAGGCCCACGTCCGAGGGACTCGGTAACCTTCCGCATTTCTTTTTACGGGAGCTATTGTAGACAAGCCCAAAGCCAGAACAATCATTATGACCGATGAACGGTATTTTTTCTTCGATAAACGGTATTTAGGCGGCACTTAGCGACGATCCATTTCTGCCGGCACCCAGGGACACTCCTTGCTCTGGTGCAATGGGGTCAGGTTTGTTTGCACCAACTTGGTGCAGATTAACCTGACCCCATTGCACCAATCTCGCTTGCGTTAGATGAAGATCTCACATTCCCTGCGCTCGACGCAAGCCTTGCTCAGCATCTGGGTAACGGCGGCAAGTTTGTTAGGGTCAAGTTTGCGAGCATTCTGCGAGCATACGGAGACGCAACGCATGCAGGAGATGCACGCCTCGCCATCCACCTGCCTTGGATCCTCCTTGTCGATAGCTCGAACAGGGCACAACGCAGCGCAAGCACCGCAGGAGACGCAATCCTCCGTTGCATGGGGCACCATACTGTGGCCTCCAGCTTGCTTATAAGGACGATTGCCGGGAATAGAGGGCTCGGACGCAGCCCCGTCCAGTAGCTTTTGCCGGATCCGCTGCGCAAACTCTGAAAGTTGCGCCACATCCTGCGCATCCGGTCGCCCAGCAGCAAACTGACGAGCAACGGAATGCTCAGCAATGGCAGAAACCGCTGCAACCACCCTAAATCCGGCACGCTTCGCAACGTCTTCCAGCTCAATAAGCGTATCCTCAAACGCGCGGCCCCCGTAAACACAAACCAAAACAGCCCGAGCTCCGTTGCCACGCACCATTCCCAGTCGCTCAACCGCCACAGCTGGAACCCTGCCAGCATATGATGGGACGGAGATAACCGCAACGTCGCCCTTCGCCATCGAGACCCCGTGGAAATCCAACCCGCTATCGGTCAGATCGACAGTAACGATATTCCCATCCAGCGCCCCGGTCACAAGACCAGACACTTTCTCCGTTCCGCCCGTCGGACTAAACACAATTTCGAACATGCTCATCGAACATCCTCCCCTACGCTTGGTAACACACCAAGCCGCCCGCATGCTTAGACAGAGTATACGGCGCGCGGGGACACCCCGGTTTAGCGCAAAGGGGTCAGGTTTGTTTCCACCAACCTGGTGCAGATTAACCTGACCCCTTTGCACCAAACTATGCTGTCTGCCTCATCGATTTGCATAATTTCCGTTACAGATTGCATATATTTACATGATACCGCTGTGTTCTCCTGAGGTACCCCATCCCGGACCGTGCAAAAAACGGAGTATTCTGCAACGCGCTCGTGCCAACACCGCCGCGAGCGGGCAAAACCGTAGGGCGCTGCATCATTTTGGGTTCCGCTATAACGAGAATGACGCACCTTTGCACCGGAAAACGGAAAAGTCTGACTCAAAACGCTCGCTAGGGATATCCGAAGGCCACCGTTGGCGACGTCGAATCGTATGCAGGCAACTCGATCTGCAGAATACTCCAAAAAATGCACGGTGCACCCCATGGGACCCATTGCTGCATGGCTGAAAACGGGCCTTCAGCATCCTCCAGGTGCATTCCTGAGCAAATCACACCGGACCAACGGTCGGATGCGGCAAACAAAAGGGCCCCGAGCGTAGTCGCTCGGGGCCCTTAGTTCGCCTCGCTCTAGCGTGCGACGCGTATGTTACTTGCGCTTGCCGCCGCCGTCACCGGGGCGACGGGAGCTGCCGCCGCGCTTGCCGCCACGATTGTTGCCATAGCTGCCACGGTTATCGCGACCGCCGGCACGACCGCCGCGGGGGCCGGCC
>UQEO01000067.1 GCA_900540095.1 uncultured Collinsella sp. | reverse complement strand
GGTTTTTCTTATACCGACGCGACGTGATGGGACGTGGTATGGCAGCAACGGATATCGAGCGCGGACTTTCGACCGCCGAGGTCGAGGAGCGCATCGCCGCCGGTAAGATCAACCGCAACATGGAGCTCAAGACCAAGTCGGTCAAAGAGCTCATCATCGAGAACCTCTGCACGCTGTTCAATTTGATCAACGTGATCTTGGCGTTCCTGGTCATTCTGACCGGTTCGTTTAAGAACCTGACGTTCCTGTTTGTGGTGTTCCTCAATACCGCTATTGGCGTCATTCAATCCATGCGGTCCAAGAAGATGGTCGATAAGCTCACGCTGCTGACCTCTAAGAAGGCCATCGCGGTGCGCGACGGTGCCGAGGTGGAGCTCGACCTGGACCAGATCGTGCTTGACGACATTATTCGCCTGGGGCGCGGTGACCAGATTCCGGCCGACGCCGTGGTGGTATCGGGCGAGGCGCTCGTGAACGAGAGCCTGCTGACGGGCGAGAGCGATCTCATCAAAAAGCAGCCCGGCTCCGAGCTCATGAGCGGCAGTTTTATCGACTCGGGCCTGCTGCGCGCCCGCGTGATCCATGTCGGCGCCGACAACTACGTGGCTAAAATTAATAACGAGGCCAAGTACGTCAAAAAGGTCAATTCCGAGATCATGAACGCGCTTAACGCTATCGTGCGCTTTGCGAGCATCATCATGATCCCGCTCGGTTTGGCGTTGTTTGCCTCGAGTGTGAGCGAGCTGTGGGATGTCGCGGGAACCCCGGGCGATAGTGCGCTTTCATGGTGCTTCTCCGAGCTGTTGGCTGGTCATGTGCCTTCGTCGGCGCTGCTGTCCACGGTGGGCGCCCTGCTGGGCATGATCCCGCAGGGCCTGGTGCTGCTGACCTCGTCGGTGCTCGCCATCGCCACGGTGCGCCTGGCCCGCCGCAAGGTGCTGGCGCAGCAGCTCTACTGCATCGAGACGCTCGCTCGCGTCGACGTGCTGTGCCTGGACAAGACGGGCACTATCACGTCGGGTCGTATGGAGGTCGAGGGCACGTATCCGCTGCCGGTTGAGGGCGTGAGCCTAGGCGCCAGCTCGGACGAGACGGCTGTTCCCGCCGATACCACGGTGCTCGATTTCGCGCTGGCTAACGTGGCACGTGCGACTTCGGCCGATGCCAACGAGACCTGCCAGGCGCTGCTCAACTATTACGCCGATCGCCCGGTCGAGGTGTCCGAGCCGCTGTCGGTCATTCCGTTCTCGTCCTCCAAAAAGTGGAGCGGCGCGTCGTTTGCGCATGGCTCCTATGTGATGGGTGCGGCGCAGTTTGTGCTCTCTGATCGTGTGTTTTCGCAGGTCGAGAACCGTGTCGCCGAGCTTGCCGATACCTGCCGCGTGCTCGTGGTGGCGCGCGTGGACGGCTTTACATCCGATGGCGATATGGTGGGCGAGGCCGAGCCCGTGGGCTTTGTGACCATCCGCGACGAGATCCGTACTTCGGCGGCCGAGACCATCGGCTACTTTAACGAGCAGGGCGTGACCCTCAACGTGATCAGTGGCGACGACCCGCGTACGGTGTCGTCGATCGCGCGCGTGGTGGGCGTGCCGGGGGCGGACGCCTATGTAGACGCCACGACGCTCGATACGCCGGCCAAGCTCGATGCCGCAGTGGACCGCTACCATGTCTTTGGTCGTGTGACCCCGCAGCAGAAGCGCGAGCTTGTGCAGGCGCTCAAGCGTCGCGAGCACACCGTGGCCATGACGGGCGACGGCGTCAACGACGTGCTGGCGCTCAAGGAGGCCGACTGCTCCGTGGCCATGGCGGCTGGCTCCGATGCCGTGCGCAACGTGGCCGAGATCGTACTCGTCGACAACGACTTTGCCTCGATGCCCGCCGTGGTGGCCGAGGGCCGTCGCTCCATCAACAACCTGCAGCGTTCGGCCTCGCTATTCCTGACTAAGACGCTGTTCTCGATGGGCCTGGCGGCGCTGTGTATCGCGCTGCCGCCGTACCCCTTCGAGCCCATCCAGATGACGCTCATCAACTTCTTCTGCATCGGCGCGCCGGGCTTTGTGTTGGGCCTGGAGCCCAACAATGCTCGCGTGAAGGGTGCGTTTTTGACCAACGTACTCAAGCGTGGACTGCCGGCGTCGATTGCGGTCATTTTGGCTGCGGCGCTCGATATCTTTGTGGCGCGCGTGTTTGGCTTTGGCCAGCTCACACTGTCTACGATGTGCCTGCTTACGTCATGCGCGGCGAGCGTCAGCCTGATCTGGCGCATCTCGCAGCCTCTCACGCCCTTACGTGTGGTGCTCTTTGTGTTTGTAGTCGCCGGCATCCTGGTGGGCGTTATCGGATTCCCGGAGCTGCTCTCTATTACCAACCTGTCGATAGGCCAGATGGTTATCTTGGCTGTCATCGTGATCTTTACCTGCTCGGTGTTCTTTAAGCTCGCCACGATGATGGATTCGCTCAAGCCGCGTCGTCGTCATGCCGCAACTGGTTTTGGCCGTGGTGTGCGCGTTCATCTGGGTCGCGGTGGCGGCAAGGTGAGCTCGACGGGTTCGACGGCCGAGCGTTTTGCCAAGCGCGTCGCCGCCGACATGGCGCAGCGCCGCGAAGATCGCACCGCTCGCGAGGCCGAGGCCCGCGCACTCGAGGGCGTGGCCCAGGCCCAGCCCAAGAAAAAGAAGAGTGCCGGAGCCAAGCGCTCTCGCGTGACCAAGTCCGCCCAAGGCATCAAAGTCTCGATGCCAAGCAAAAAGAAGAAGTAGTTACGCGCCCTGGCGATGTTGAATTGGTGCCTTGTTCCTGTGGGGCCGTGGCGATGTTATGCTCTAACCTCGATTGTTTGAATTGCTTCGAAAAGAGGATGCCGTGATCTGCCCGCATTGCCTTAAGACTATCGAGGACGGCGCCTCGTTCTGCCCCTACTGCAACGCCTATGTGGGTCCGGGCGATGGTCCCGAGCACACCGAGTTCGTGTTCTGTGAGGGCTGCGGTGCCCGTCTTTCTCCGCATGATCGTACGTGCCCCAAATGCGGACGCCCCGCTCCGGGTATCCTCTCCGAGGACGCGGCCGCATCCGACCTGGCAGCGGGCCGCACGGCGGGCTTTCCGCGCCTAACGCAAGAGCAGATCGATACCGAGGTGCCGCATGCGCCGGCCTCTGCCGCTGCGGTGCTTTCGGATGCCGCTGATCCTAACGAGACCTGCGTGCTGCCGGCTTTCGATAAGGATTTCGGTATCCCCAAGGTCGATATTCCCACGCCCGTTTCCCTGCATGACGATGCTCAAAAACCCAAGCGCAAGGTGCACCCCGACGAGGACGCCTATCACAAGCACAAGCGTCATATCCCCAAGCCGCTCATCGTCATCGCGGTCCTTGCCGTCCTTTGCGGCGGTGCCTATTGGTTCGTGACGGCCGATCCCATGGGTGTCATGCCTGGCTTCTATGACCAGTTTGGCCAGGCCGCGCAGACGACCTTCCCTACGCGCCAAAAGGGCGAGGCGACTGAGGACGATACCAAGCAGGACGATTCTGCCGAGGTGGTCCAGGAAGAAACCGTGCTCACCGATGATCAGCTCTATACCAGGCTCGACGGTCTGTATCAGACTATCGTGTCCTACGGTGACGAGGACCAGATCGGCGAGGTCATCGATTCCTTTAACAACGGCTATCTCCGATCGCCGCTGTCCACCCGTCAGGAGCTGTCGCAGAGTGCCTACGCCCTGCGCGACCAGATCAAAAAGACGCAAGATGAGCTCAACAACCTTAAGTATCAGGACGATACGGTCTATGCGGATGACATCGCCCACTTAAAGCAGCTTGCCGAGTGGATGTTCGAGCGTGTCGACGTGATCTGTCAGAGCTGGGACATCTCGCTGGCCATTCCTGATGGTGAGTCGATGAGTTCCCACCAAAGCGAGATCCTGGCGCCCATCGCGCAGGGCGGCAACAGCGCGCTGAACCAGTACGACGCCAATGTGGGTTCCTGGAAGCCGCGGCAGCGTTCCTAAAATTAGTTCGCCATAGTCGGCATAACCTACGTGCGCAATTGATGTAAGCGCATGCTTATTGCTACAATTCGTACAAATATGCTTTAAACGCACGAGGAAGGAACCACATGTTTGGTTTTAAGAAAGAGCTCTACACGCCCGAGTATCAGCTTGCCGGCGACGAGTGCGCCGTTATCGAGACGTCGAAGGGTACCATCAAGGTCAAGTTTGACGGCGAGGGCGCTCCCATTCATGTCGCGAACTTCTGCGAGCTTTCCACGATGGGTTTCTATGATGGCCTTAAGTTCCATCGCTATGTGCCCGGCTTTGTCATTCAGGGCGGCGACCCCAATACCCGCGATATGTCCGGCGCCGACGTCGCTGCCGGTCTTGAGGGCCCCGACGGCATGCCCGGTACCGGTGGTCCCGGCTACTGCATCAAGGGCGAGTTTGCCACCAATCCGCGCAACAGCCATGTCGATGGTGCCCTTGCCATGGCACGCTCCATGGACCCCGATTCCGCGGGTTCGCAGTTCTACTTCTGCCTGGGTGCCCAGCATAACCTCGATTCCGGTTACACCGTCTTTGGTACCACGGTCGAGGGTCTCGATGTGATTTCGCAGCTGCGTGCCGGCGACGAGATCGTCCATGTCGAGATCGTTCACGAGTAAAGGGGACTTCCTTGAATAGCCAGCTGATCCAACAGGGCCGCGCCGCTTACCGCGCGGGTGATTTTTCCGCTGCAGCCCAGATGCTTGGGGCGGCAAAAACTCCCGATGAGATTATGGGCGAGGCCGATCACCTTCGTGGCAACGCCTTGATGCACCTGGGCATGTATGCCGAGGCCGCCGAGGCCTACGCCGCTGCCCTCAATGACGGCACCTACGGCAAGCGCGGCGCGCTGCTCACCAACCGCGGCAAGGCACTCGCCGCCGTGGGCGACTACACGACGGCCGCTCAGGCGTTCTCTGCTGCTACGCAGGATGCTTCCTATGCCACGCCGTTCAAGGCCTATCTGGGCCTGGGTAACGCGCTGTTCCAGTCGGGCGACTATGCCAACGCGGGTACTGCCTTCCGTCAGGCTGCCATCGACGGCGCCAATCCGGCTCCTGCCGCCGCACTCGGCGAGCTTGGTCGTTGCTTCATTAAGCTCGGCCGTCCGGCGGATGCCGTGGAGACCTACCGAACGGCTATCGACTTTGCCGGCCCCCGCGACGACACGCGTGCGCTCAACGCCGGCATGGGTCAGGCACTTTCTGCCGCCGGCCGTCCCTCCGACGCACTCGACGCCTTTAACGCCGCTACTGCCGATGGCATCTACCAGCTCACCTCCGAGCAGGCCGATGAGCTTGCCCGCGTGCACGATTCGCTTGCCGCGCTGTCTGCCCAGACGGCTATGGCCACGGCTCCGGCGCCCGCGATGGACGCTCCTGCCGTCGATCCGCTCGATCCTACGGGCGCGACCGGTCAGTTTATGCCCGATCCCTCGGACACCGGCTTCTTTACGCTGTCCGAGTCCGAGATGGTCCAGCAGGACCGTCAGGATCGTAAGCAGGCCAAGGTCCGTCGTCGCCATCGCCACACGGGTCTCAAAGTCTTCATCGTGCTGCTTCTGCTCATTTTGATTGCCGCGGGCGGTCTGGGCTTTGCCTACACGCGCGGCTTTGGCTTCCCGTCTCAGGAATCTGTGGTTACCGACCTGTTCCAGGCTGCCGGTGACGGCGATACCGCCAAGGCCGAGTCCTGCCTGGCCTCGAGCCTGTCCGAGGACGCCAAGGCGATGATCATCTCCTCGATCCCGCAGGGCGCCACCGTCTCGATCGAAGGTATGGATCAGTCCATGACCGAGACCACCGCCAAGGTGAAGGCTTCGCTGTCCAAGGGCGGCGAGCAGGAGTACACCGTTAAATTCGTGCGCTCCGACAACCATATCGGTTGGGCCGTTTCCTCCTTCGATATCGATTTCTCGGCCGCTGACAACCAGTAGTGACCTTATGGGATTTGGTTCTGCCCGGCGCTTCACCGCAAGTGAGGTGCCGGGCTTGCGCTAGTATGATGGGCTAGTAGTTTTCCAGCAATCATCCAACACATCAGGAGTTGCGTTGTTTTCTTTGATGGATATGTTCTTCGGTAGCTATGCGGGCGATCTCGCCATCGACCTCGGCACCGCCAATACGCTCGTCTCCGTACGCGGCAAGGGCATCGTCATTCGCGAGCCTTCCGTTGTCGCTATCGACAAGAACGACGAGCGCATCCTGGCAGTCGGCATCGAGGCCAAGCGCATGCTCGGCCGTACGCCCGGCAACATCGTAGCCGTTCGTCCCCTTAAGGACGGCGTCATCGCCGACTTCGATGTCACCGAGGCCATGCTTCGCTATTTTATCGACAAGGCTTCCGAGAAGCGCTATCCGTGGACTCCGCGTCCGCGCGTCGTCGTCTGCGTTCCCTCCGGCGTCACGTCGGTCGAGAAGCGCGCCGTCTTCGAGGCCACGATCCAGGCCGGCGCTCGCCAGGCCTATCTGATCGAGGAGCCCATGGCGGCTGCCATCGGCGCTGACTTGCCCGTCGAGGAGCCCACGGGCTCCATGGTCATCGATATCGGCGGCGGCACCACCGAGGTCGCCGTTATCGCTATGGGCGGTATTGTCGTGTCGCAGTCCATCCGCATTGCCGGCGACGAGTTCGACCAGGCTATCCTCACCCATGTTCGCGATGCCTACAACCTGGCTATCGGCGAGCGCACGGCCGAGGACATCAAGATTAAGGTCGGCTCCGCCGTGCCGCTCAAGGATGAGCTCGACGTCGAGGTCAACGGACGCGATGTTATCACGGGCCTGCCCAAGACCGTGCGTATCGAGAGCGAGGAGATTCGTCGCGCGCTTAATAAGCCGCTCGACGAGATGGCCAAGGCCGTTAAGGACGCTCTGGACGCCACGCCGCCCGATCTTGCCTCGGACCTTATGTACTACGGCATTCTGCTGACCGGCGGCGGTGCGCTGCTGCGCGGCCTCGACGTGCGCCTGCGCGACGAGACCGGCGTTTCGGTCAACGTCAGCCCCACGGCGCTCGATAACGTCGTAAATGGCTGCGCCCGCGTGCTCGAGGCCAACGCCTTTGACGGTGGCTTTGTCCAAACCAATGCTTAATTTCCAAAAGGTGGATTCCATTTGGCACGATCTTCGGGTTTCTCTCCAAATCTGAATACCAAGCGACAATCAACGGGTATGCGCCCGTTGATTGTTTTCAGCCTCATTTCGGTGTTGCTGCTCACGTTTTATATCCGTGAGGGCGAGGCCGGGCCGATTCTTGCCGTACGCTCGGGCATGACGACGATTACCTCGCCGGTGCGCTTTTTGGGCTCGGCCGTGGCGGCTCCCTTCAACGCGATCGGCAACGTGTTCTCCAACCTCACGGCTTCGCAGGAGTCGCTCGACGACCTCAAGAAGCAAAACGAGGAACTGACCTCTAAAGTTGCTGAGCTCTCCGAGGCTCAAAAGACCGCCGAGCGTCTGGAGGGGCTGGTCGGCCTGCAGTCGACCTATAACCTCAAATCGACCGCAGCTCGTATCGTTGGTGCTTCCGGCGATGCCTGGACCTCGACCGTTACCATCGACAAGGGCTCTGCCGACGGCCTTACCATCAACATGCCCGTGACGAGCTCTGCCGGTGTTATCGGCCAGATTATCGAGGTATCGGCCAAGACCTCTACCGTGCGCCTGATTGGCGACGAGAACTCGGGCGTGTCGGCTATGGTGCAGGACACGCGCGCCCAGGGCATGCTGCAGGGTCAGGCTGACGGTACGCTGCGTCTTGAGTACGTGAGCGTCGACTCGGACGTTAAGGTTGGCGACATCATCGTGACCTCGGGCATCGGTGGCGTGTTCCCCAAGGGCCTGCCGCTCGGCACCGTTTCCTCGGTGGAGAAGTCGGCCAACGATGTGTATTACACCATCGTCGTACGTGCCCAGACCACGGCCGAGAACAACGAGGAAGTGCTGGTCATTACCTCGCTGACCGACGAGCAGTCGGCCTCGGACGAGGATGTGAGCACGGCCAACAGCACGCCGCAGGGAACGTCGCGCGATGCTGCGACCAAGACGAAGGACGAGAGCTCGGATGACAGTTCCGACACGTCCGAGACGACCGATTCCGGCTCGAGCGAATAGGGGGCATGTCCATGGATCTACACGAGCAGGGGACGAGCTCCCGCACGTTTGTAATCGCCGCCATTGTGTGCGTGCTGCTGCAGGCAGGTCTGGCGCCGCAGATCTCCATTGCGGGCGGTCGCGTCAACTTTATGATTATCCTGGTGTGCCTGAGCGTGTTCTCGGGCGATCCCACGCGGGCTGTCGTCTGCGGTTTTTGCAGCGGCCTGTTCTATGATCTTTCCGCTGCCGTGCCGGTGGGCGTTATGTCACTGCTGCTGACGGTGGGCAGTTTTGCCCTGGTGCACAGCGCGGCCGGTCAGACGAGCGGCTCCCCGAGCGCGCGCGGTATTACCGTGGGCGCCTTCGCGCTTGCCATCAATGTGGTCTACAGCATCATCTTGCTGTTTATGGGTCTGGAGACGAGCTTTGTGGTGGCTGTTTTTGGACACGCCCTGCCGTCTTCGATCCTGACGGGTTTGGTTGCCATTCCGTTTTTGATGTCCGGTGTCGTGCCGCAGTCCGGTTACGGATTCTCCGCACGCGGTGGTCATCAGACGGGTATGCGCTTCAAGCCCAAGACCCGCAAACTCAAATAGGGGAGGCCCGTAGATGTCTTCCCAGATGACGGTTATCATCGCCGGTATCGTGCTGGTCGTGGCCATTGTGGTCGCGCTGGTCATCATGCGTCGCGGCGATTCCCGTTTTACTTACGACACGCAGCATGGAACGGCCCCGCGCGCCACCGAGGGCGAGGGCAACACCGCCGCGACCGCCTTCAAGGGTCGCTTCTCCATCCTCACCGCCGGCGTGGGCGCGATGTTTGCCGCGCTCGCCGTCAAGCTGTGGGGCATGCAGATGGTCTCGTCGGACTACTACGACAAGCAGGCCAAGAGCAACCAGACGCGTACCGTCACCACGCCGGCTGTGCGCGGGCGAATCCTTGATCGCAATGGCGTGGCACTTGTGCAAAACCGTCCCTCACTTGCCGTCGTCGCCTATCGCGACCTGGCTGATGACACCGTGCTGGTGCATCACCTCGCGAATGTGCTCGGAATGCCCTACGTCGCGGTTCTGCGCAACATTCAGGACAATTCCGAGGGCGCCCAGAGCCTGCATACCATCGCGACGGACGTGCGCCGCTCCACGGTTGCCTATATCAAGGAGCATGCCGGCGAGTTCCCGGGCGTGAAGATTGCCGAGCGTACCGAGCGCCAGTACCCGTACGGCGAGACGGCTTGTCACATTTTGGGCTATACCGGCACCATTACCTCCGAGCAGCTCGAGGCGCAGAACAAGAAGGCTTCGGGCGATAACGATAGCGCCGCCGGTCAGATTACGTACCAGTCGGGTGATATCGTGGGGCAGGCGGGCGTCGAGAGCTACTACGAGAACTTGCTGCAGGGTATTCGCGGCGAGCAGACGGTGAAGGTCGATGCCTCGGGCAATGTGACCGGACAGGCCGGCGCTGTGCCCGCCAAGGCCGGCTCCGACATCAAGCTCACGCTTGACCTCAAGATTCAGCAAGCCTGCGAGACGGCGCTTGCAAGTGCCATTGAGCTCGCTAAGACCACAGGCCACAGCGACGCCGGCAACGGTGCTGTGGTGTGCCTCGACCCCAATAACGGCGAGATTCTGGGCATGGCCAGCGAGCCCAAGTTCGATCCTTCGGTGTTTATCGGCGGCGTCTCCAACGATGTTTGGACCGAGCTCAACGATGACGAGGGTTCGCATCCGCTGCTCAACCGCGCCATTAGCGGCCAGTACATGTCGGCTTCGACCATTAAGCCGCTCTCGGCGCTGGCTGGTCTTGAGTTTGGAACCTACACTTCAACGCAGACAACCAACTGCACCGGCTATTGGACGGGTCTGGGCAAGTCGTGGGGCAAGCGTTGCTGGCTTCAATCCGGACATGGTGTCATGACGCTGCAGTCCGGTATCGCCAATTCCTGCGACCCCGTGTTCTACGACATGGGCAAGGCGTTCTTTTATGACGAGCAACATCCCGAGGGCCTGCAGGAGGTCTTTCGTCGCTGGGGCCTGGGCAAGACCTGCGGCATCGACCTGCCGAGCGAGGGCACGGGCCGTATTCCCGATGCCGAGTGGAAAGAGTCTTACTTTACCGAC
>UQEO01000066.1 GCA_900540095.1 uncultured Collinsella sp. | reverse complement strand
GCGCAAGGGTGCTTAAGGTCGACTTAATCGCCCGCGCTTGTTGTGTGTGGCGGGCGCCGCCTCGGGCATAATGGAGCGCGAGAGGAGCACGCATGAACGAGCGCATACTGGTAGTTGATGACGAGAAGGCCATCGCCGACCTGGTTGGTATCTACCTTACAAAAGAGGGCTTTGACGTCCGGATCGCCTACAGCGGGGCCGATGCGGCCAAGGCAATTCTGGAGCAAGAGTTTGACCTGGCACTGCTCGATGTCATGCTGCCCGATATCGACGGCTTTGAGCTGCTGCGTACCATCCGTGCCAGCCATACCTATCCCGTAATTATGTTGACGGCACGCGATGCCCAGCAGGATAAGATCGAAGGTCTTTCTCTTGGCGCGGACGATTACGTGGTCAAGCCGTTCCGCCCGCTGGAGCTCATCGCGCGCGTTCATGCTCAGTTGCGCCGCTACACCAGCTACGGTAGCCGCGCGCAGGCGACCGAGTCGCCGACCCTCCAGCTCGATGGCCTCGAGATCAACCGCGATGCTCGTTCCGTGACGGTGGACGGTGCACCGGTACGCCTCACACCCACCGAGTATTCAATCTTGCTGTATCTGGTCGAGCATCGCGGCAGCGTGGTGGCCGTGGAGGACCTGTTCCGCGCGGTGTGGAACGAGGACTTTATGCCCGGCTCCAACAATACGGTGATGGTGCATATTCGCCACTTGCGCGAAAAGATCGGCGACGACGCACAAAAGCCACGCTTTATCAAAAACGTCTGGGGCGTCGGCTACATCATCGAATAACGCTTTTCGCTTGTGAGGATCTTGATATGACAAAAGACGATAGGCAAGCGTTCGAGGTGCCCGATCGGCTCTTTGAATACGTGAGGTCGGTCGTCGACAACCGCGCGCTTGCAACGGTGCTGCTCTTTTTGCTGAGCCTGCTGCTGATTGGCATCGACAACATCGTCGGAATCTTGGCGGTGCTGCTTGTCGGCTTTTTGCTGATCGATCGATTTGAGATCGTGTGCCGCTGCGTGGTGATTGGCGGCGCCGCGTGGGCCATGACGTTGGCGATTGGCGCCATGGCGCTCGGCGGCATCGAAGGGCCGGTGCTGTTCGATGCCGGCTTTGTATTCAACATGCTTGGCTTTGTGCTGGCGCTTGCCGCGTGCGTGCTGTTCTTGTGTGGCCGCGCCCTGTACTACCAGGGCTACGAGCAGGGCGAGCAGCATGCCGATTGTGTGCTGGCCGCTCGTATTCAAGATCGCCTGATCGATCACCCCGACACCTGGGATAACATCGACGGCGACTTCTTGGAGGTCGAGGGCGCCCTTAACCGCGTGCGTGACCGTGAGCGCAAGGTGCAGCAAGCTCTGCGTGACGAGTCGCATCGCAAGGACGATCTGGTCACGTACTTGGCACATGACCTACGCACCCCGCTTGCCAGTGTGGTGGGCTATCTTTCGCTGCTGCAAGAGGCTCCTGAGCTGCCGGTTGAGCAACGTGCGCACTTTACGGGCGTGGCTCTCGACAAAGCGCACCGGCTCGATGCGCTCATCGAAGAGTTCTTCGATATCACGCGCTTTGACTTCCACGATATCGTGCTCACGCGCGGCTATGTTGATCTGGGGTTGCTGCTGGCTCAGGTGGCTGACGAGTTCTATCCCATCCTCAACGAGCAGCATAAGGAAGCCCAAGTTGATATTCGCGAGGACCTGACGGTGCTCGTGGATGGCGACAAGATGGCTCGCGTGTTCAACAACATCATGAAAAACGCCGTTGCCTATAGCTATGAGGGCTCGACCATCACGATCGAGGCCAGACGCCGGGACGGCGGTGGCGTGCGCGTGCGCTTTATCAATCAGGGCGATCCCATCCCTGAGGCAAAGCTCAAGGTGATCTTTGAGAAGTTCTATCGCCTGGATGCGGCGCGTGCGACCAATCGCGGCGGCGCTGGACTGGGGCTTGCCATCGCCAAGGAGATCGTATGCGCGCACGGCGGTACCGTTGCATGTGAATCGACGCCCGAACACACGATATTCACCATCGAGCTGCCCGCCGCATAGCCAGTGTGCCCTTACAAACACTTGACAATGCGCTCACGTGCATATGAGCCGCGATTCCTACTATCGATACTGCTGAATTGATATCGATGTGGAGGTATGCGGTATGACGGCTGCTGCGGCTGTGGAGCCCACGGAGCTTGAAGAACTCATGAAAGCGCAGGCCGAGGCCGCGCGCGAGCGCGAGGTTGGGGATGCGACTCGCCCCACGGCAGAGGATCTTGCCGCCTCGCCGACGCGCATCGATGTCGAGGGCCTCGACCTGTTCTATGGCGACCATCATGCGCTCAAGGACGTGAATATCAAGATCCGCGACAAGCAGATCACCTCGTTCATCGGGCCTTCGGGCTGCGGAAAGTCCACGTTGCTGCGCTGCTTTAACCGCATGAACGACGGCATCAAGGATTGCCGCATCGAGGGCAAGATTGCGCTCGATGGTCAAGATATCCTGGGCGACTACGACATCTGCCGCTTGCGCCAGCGCGTGGGCATGGTGTTCCAGCGCCCCAACCCGTTTCCCATGAGCATCTACGACAACGTCGCCTACGGTCCTCGCGGCATGGGAGTGCGCGACCGCGTCGTGCTCGACGAGCTGGTCGAGGATTCCCTTCGTCGCGCTGCGCTATGGGATGAGGTCAAGGACAAGCTCAAAGAGTCGGGTCTGGGTCTTTCGGGCGGCCAGCAGCAGCGTCTGTGCATCGCCCGCGCACTTGCCGTGCAGCCCGACATTCTGCTGATGGACGAGCCGACCTCGGCACTCGACCCTGTGTCGACGCTGGTGGTGGAGCAGCTGGCCTGCGAGCTCAAAGAGACCTGCACGCTCGTGGTCGTTACGCACAATATGCAGCAGGCGGCGCGTATCTCCGATTCGGTCGCATTCTTTTTGCTGGGTGAGCTGGTGGAGCACGCGCCCACCGCGCAACTCTTCAAGAATCCGACCGATCCGCGCACGGCGGATTATTTGACGGGGCGTTTTGGCTGATACCATCTAGTAAAGGTACCTTTAGGGTTAAGATGCGGTCATGCCGGCCGCAAAGGGGTTCAACATGATCTATTACGTCGAGGACGATGACAACATCAGGGATTTGACGGTCTATGCGCTGCGCAAGCAGGGGATTGAGGCCGAAGGCTTTTCGTGCGATGGTGAGTTTAAGGCTGCCGTGGCGCGACGGGTACCCGATGCCGTCCTGCTCGACATCATGCTGCCCGATACCGATGGCTTGGCGATTATGCGTCGACTGCGTGCCGATCGCCTGACGGCGACGGTGCCCATCATGATGCTTACCGCCAAGGATACCGAGCTCGACAAGGTGATGGCGCTCGATGGCGGTGCCGACGATTACCTGACTAAGCCGTTTTCGCTCATGGAGCTCGCCAGCCGCTGCCGCGCACTGCTGCGTCGCGGCGGCATGGTCAAACAGGCAAGCGATGTGCTCAGCGTGGGCGACATTGTGCTCTCGCCCAGCCATCGTGAGGTGACTGTTGCCGGCGAGTCGCTTAAGCTCACCCTGCGTGAGTTCGACCTGCTCGAGTACCTCATGCGCAAGCCCGGCGTGGTCTTTACCCGCGAGTCGTTGCTGCAGAGCGTGTGGGGCTGGGACTTCGACGGCGGTTCGCGCACCGTTGACGTGCACGTGCAGACGCTTCGCCAAAAACTGGGCGAGCATGCCAGCGCCATCGAGACCGTGCGCGGCGTGGGCTACCGCTTGGCCGAGCCTTCTGCCGGTGATGGTGCCGAAGGTGACGACACCGCGGCCACCGCATCGGAGGAGTAACCCGTGGTCTTCGCCCCCCAGGGAAAACATACGCTGTCGCACCGCGTTTTTGTGACGATCTTTGTCTGCGCCATGGCGGTTATCGTGGCGTTTACGGTGCTGGGTGCGTTCTTTGTGCAAAACACCTTGGCGGATGCCACGAGTGCCAACCTGGCGCAAGAAACCGAGCTCATTGCTGCCGCCCTCGACGAGCAGCAGGAGCCCATCCCGTTCTTGCGTAGCCTCGATCGAGAGGACTTGCGCATCACGCTGATTAACAAGGATGGATCGGTTGCCTACGACAACGAGGCGTCGCCTTCCACACTGCCCAACCATGGCGATCGCCCCGAGGTCATCGAGGCCTTTGAGAGTGGTTCGGGTTCCGCGGAGCGCGCAAGCTCTACGCTCGACGAGATTATGCTGTATCGCGCCGTCGCCCTTGATAACGGCCAGGTTGTCCGCTTGGCGCAGGCCCAGCCTGGCGTTGCGGCGATTTTGCTGTCGATGGTGGCGCCGATGCTGCTTATCGCAGCAGCGGGTGCGGTACTCTCGTTTTTTATGGCGCGCCGCGAGTCCCGTGCCATCATCGCGCCTTTGCAAGAGGTGGATTTGGACCACCCACGCCGTAGCTATGAGCACGCCTATGCCGAGATGGTCCCCATGCTTGAGCGTATTGAGTCGCAGCGCCAGGAGCTCAAGCGCCAAATGGCGGTGCTGGCGGACAACGACCGTATGCGCCGCGAGTTCACGGCGAATATCACCCATGAGCTCAAGACGCCGCTTACGGCGATTTCGGGCTATGCCGAGCTCATCGCAAACGGCATGGTCGAGGGCGAGGGCGACCTGCGCAACTTTGGCGGTCGCATCTATCATGAGGCGGGCCGCTTGGCAGCGCTTGTCAACGATATCCTTACGCTGTCTAACTTGGACGAGGCCGAGCGTGCAGCTGAGGGCGAGGCGGTGCCCATTGGGTCCACGGAGCCTATTGAGCTCTCGCGTGCCATCTACGCGGTCGAGCAGCGTCTTGAACAGGTCGCCCGTCAGGCGAATGTGACGATAAGTCATGAGACCAAGCCTGTGGTCATCGAGGGCGTGTCGCGCTTGATTGACGAGCTCATCTATAATCTGGCAAGCAACGCCATCCGCTACAATCGACCCGGCGGTACGGTTACGCTGCAGTGCGGCACCAACGACGAAGGCCATCCGTTCCTTGCGGTCGCCGACACGGGAATCGGTATCGCGCCTGAAGAACAGGGCAAGGTATTTGAGCGGTTCTATCGCGTGGACAAGAGTAGGTCCAAGGCACGCGGCGGAACCGGTCTGGGGCTTGCCATTGTCAAGCATGCGGCCCTGTATCATCACGCCACGCTCGATCTGTCGAGCGAGTTGGGCGTGGGAACCACCATTACGGTGACGTTTCCCATACAGCAGGACGAGCCATTCGCATAGCGATATAACATAGATATTGATGCAGACGCCGCATTTGACTTTCGGGTGCGGCGTTGTTGTGCAATTTTACGATTGCTTCCGACATTTTTACAGGAGAGCCTGTTTCTTATGTATAGAGTTTGGTCTCGGTAAAAAGATGCGATAACATACGGACAGTTTTGTCAATCCGAACTGGGGAAATGAAAGGCAAGCTGCATGACCCTTCTCGAACTGTTCCAGCTGCTGAAGAAGCACCTTCAGCTGGTCATCACCCTTCCGGTGGTCTGCGCGATCGCCATGGGCATCGTGTCCTTCGTTGCGATGGACAACACCTATACCGCGACGACGAGCATGTACATTCTCGCCAAGACCGACGATAGCGGTCAGATGAGCTACAACGATCTCTCGGCGAGTCAGATGCTTTCCAACGATATCGCCACGCTGCTGGATAGCGATAGCGTTAAGAGCGGCGCAGCCAATGAACTGGGCCTCACCGATCTGGATGACTACAAGGTGTCTGTTTCCTCCGAGACCACCACGCGTGTCATTACGCTTTCGGTTACCGGCACCGATGCCAAGGAGACGGCTAAGGTCGCAAAGGCCATGGCCAGCTCGGTGAGTACGGTCGCTCAGAACGTCGGCGCTGCCCAGAGCATCAACGTTATCGACGAGGCTAAGACCCCCGAAGCCCCCAGCGGTCCCAAGCGTATGCTGTACGTTGCTGTCGCGTTCCTCGCGGGCATCTTTATCGCAGTTGCCTATGTCGTTTTGGCAGACATGCTCAACACCCGCATCCGCGGTGCAGAAGAGGCAGAAGAGCTCCTGGGTATTCCCGTTGTTGGCCGAATTCCGGCTATGAAAGGTGGTAAATAGGCATGGCTAAGGCAAAGAACACCGATAAGCTCGTTGTACAGAATGCCGCCAAGACCCTTCTGGCCAACATCCGCTTTGCGAGTGTGGACGACCCCATTCGCACCATCACCGTTACCTCCTCGATTCCCAACGAGGGCAAGTCTACGGTTTCCATTAACCTTGCTCAGGCAATCGCCACGAGCGGCAAGTCCGTGCTCCTGGTCGAGACCGATATGCGCCGCAGGTCCCTTTCCGATATGCTCGGCGTTCGTTCGCGCGGCGGACTCTATGCGGTTCTTTCCGAGCAGATCTCCATTGACCAGGCAATTGTCGAGACGGGTCAGAAGAACTTCTACTTCCTCGATGCCGAGCCGCATATTCCCAATCCTGCCGACATCATCGTCTCTCACCGCTTTGCCAAGCTGGTAAAGGCACTGTCCGCCAAGTTCCAGTACGTCATCTTTGATGCTCCCCCGGTCGGCACTTTCATCGATGCTGCCGAGATCGCAAGTCTGACCGACGGTGCGCTTTTTGTCGTGCGTGAGGATTTCACCAAGCGCGAGGAGGCGCTCAACGCCATCGGTCAGCTTAAGAAGTCCGAGAAGGTCAAGCTCATCGGTACCGTTATGAACTACTGCGAGACCGAGACCAGCGAGTACTACTACTCCTACTACACCAAGGACGGTAAGAAGGTGAAGAAGGGCTCCGACGATCAGGGGACTTCCAAAAAGGGCATCTTCACCAACCGAGCAAACGTTTAGTTGATTAAGGCTGACCTATGCGTGACATTCATTGCCATATCTTGCCGGGTGTAGACGACGGCGCCGCCGATCTCGATGAGAGCTTGGCGATGCTCGAGGCTGCCAAGCGGGCCGGTGTAACCAGAATCGTTTGCACTCCTCACTGCCGTGATCCCTATTTTGATTACGACAAGATGTGGGATGCCTTTGAGCTGCTGCGTGATAACGCTGACGGTTTTCCGCTCCAGATGGGCTTCGAGGTCAACCATCGAAAGCTTGTTGAGCTTGGTATCGATGCTGCGGAGCACTTGCATTTCGATGGAACCAACGAGTTTCTGCTCGAGCTTTCGACGCATGCCGATGCGTATGCGTTTAGAGAGTACGAGAACACAATTTACGATTTGCAGTGCCGTGGTTACCAGGTGATTATCGCTCATCCTGAGCGCTATCGTGCGGTTCAAAAGGATGTAAGCGTGGCGGAGCGCCTGGTCGATATGGGCTGCAAGCTGCAGGCTTCGGCGGACTTTATTGCCGGCGGTCGCTTTGGTCGCGAGAAAAAGCCGGCACAGCGCCTGTTCGATCAGAACCTGTACAGCTTCATCGCGAGCGATGCCCATAACGTGGGTCATTACGACTGCCTGGCGAAGGCTCGCGCGAAGTTTAGCGTGCGTGGAGCCCATTTTCGCTAAAATCTGTCCCTAACGTTCGCATTGAATGAAGGGGCAGCCATGGATATCCAACTTAAGACGGGATGCTTTGATGACGCGGCGCTGGTGCGCCGCGTCGTTTTTATGGACGAGCAGGGCTACGAGAATGAGTTCGACGCTATCGACGAGGATCCGAACTGCATTCATGTGACGCTCTATGCAGACGGCGAGCTTGCCGGTTGCTCGCGCGTGTTTCCCGAAGAGCTTGAGCGCGCGGCAGATTCAGAGGCTCCAGTTTCGCCGGCGTGCGACTTGGACGAAGGCGTCGCAGCGGGGGAGACCTATATTATGGGGCGCGTGGCTGTGCTGCCGAGCATGCGCCGTCGCGGTCTGGCGAGTGCGATCGTCGAGGCCAGTGCTTCGTGTGCACGCGATGCCGGCGCTAAGCTTATTAAGCTGCATGCGCAGGAATACGTGTTGCCGCTCTATGCAAAGGCGGGCTACACGCAAATTGCCCCGGTAGATTACGAAGACGAGGGCCAGCCCCATGTCTGGATGGCCAAGCGCGTAGATGGCAGATAGGGACGTTCCTTTTCTGCCGGCAGTTGGGGACGCTCCTTGGCAATTGGCGCATCGGAGCGCTTAGACATACAGTTTTTCGATTCCGTATGTATATATGCGCGCTAATGGGTTATAAAATCTAAGTCTGAACATAGCAGGTCTGCGATTCGGCTCGGGCGACCGGGCCGTTTTTGCGGACGGGGGTAGCGCGAAAGGACTGCACATGCGTCAATTTAAGACCGAGAGCAAAAAACTGCTCGACCTCATGATCAACTCCATCTACACCAATAAGGAAATCTTCCTGCGCGAGCTTGTCTCTAACGCGAGCGACGCCGTCGACAAGCTCAACTTTAAGAGCCTGCAGGATCCGAGCGTCAAGATCGACCAGGGCGACCTGGCTATTCGCGTTTCCTTTGATAAAGACGCCCGCACCATTACCATCTCGGATAACGGCATTGGCATGACCGCCGAGGAGCTCGAGCGCAATCTGGGCACCATCGCCCATTCCGGCTCCGAGGAGTTTAAGACCGAGAACGCCGAGCAGCAGGGTTCGGATGTCGACATCATCGGCCAGTTTGGCGTGGGCTTCTACTCGGCTTTTATGGTCGCCAGCCATGTGAAGGTCGTCAGCCGCGCCTACGGCGAGGATGTCGCCCATGTGTGGGAGTCTGATGGTCTTGAGGGTTACACCATCGAAGACGGCGAGCGCGCCGAGCACGGCACCGATGTCATCTTGACGCTGCGCGAGAACGAGAAGCTCGATGCCGACGGCGAGGCCGAGACCTACGATCGCTTCCTGACCGAGTGGGGCCTCAAGAGCCTGATTCAGCAGTACAGCAACTATGTGCGCTACCCGATCCAGATGATGGTGTCCAAGAGCCGCCAGAAGCCCAAGCCCGAGGATGCTGGCGATGACTACACGCCCGAGTACGAGGACTACCAGGAGCTCGAGACCGTCAACTCCATGACGCCGATCTGGAAAAAGCGCAGCTCCGATGTCGAGCAGAAGGACTACGACGAGTTCTACAAGTCCACGTTCCACGACTTTGACGATCCTGCGCGCACCATCAGCTTCCATGCCGAGGGCACGCTCGAGTATGACGCCCTGCTGTTTGTGCCGGGCCGCGCGCCGTTCGATCTGTACAGCAAGGATTACGAGAAGGGTCTGGCGCTCTACAGCTCCAATGTCCTGATCATGGAGAAGTGCGACGACCTGCTGCCCGACTACTACAACTTTGTCCGCGGCGTCGTGGATTCCGCCGACGTGTCGCTCAACATCTCGCGCGAGACGCTGCAGCAGAACCGTCAGCTCAAGGCCATCGCCAAGCGTGTGGAAAAGAAGATTACCGCCGACCTTGAGGATATGCGCGACAACGACCGCGAGGCCTACGAGAAGTTCTTCGAAAACTTTGGCCGCGGTCTTAAGTACGGCATCTACTCGAGCTATGGCATGAAGGCCGATGAGCTTGCCGACCTGTTGCTGTTCTGGTCTGCCAAGGAGCAGAAGATGATTACCCTGGCCGAGTATGCCAAGGGCATGCCCGAGGATCAGAAGGCCATCTACTACGCCGCCGGCGACTCGCGTGAGCGCTTGGCCAAGATGCCCGTGGTAAAGGGCGTGCTCGACCGCGGCTATGACGTGCTGCTACTGACGCAGGATGTGGATGAGTTCACCTTCCAGGCCATGCGTGAGTACGTTGCCGCCGATATGCCCAAGATTTACGAGGACGACGCTGCCCGCGAGGCTGCCGAGAAGGCTGTGGCCGACGGTGCCGAGCCCGAGGTCGAGGATCGTCATCTGGAGCTCAAGAACGTCGCGACCGGTGATCTTGACCTGGCGACCGAGGACGAAAAGAAGGAGGCCGAGGACGCCACCAAGGAGAACGAGGACCTCTTTAGCGCCATGAAGGAGGCGCTCGGCGACAAGGTCGAGAAGGTCGCCGTCTCTGCGCGCCTGACCGATGCTCCCGCGTGTATCACCACCGAGGGCCCGCTTTCGCTCGAGATGGAGAAGGTGCTCCAGAAGGGTCCCGAGGGAGCGCCCGATGGTATGCCCAAGAGCCAGCGCGTGCTCGAGCTCAACGCCAAGCACCCGGTCTTTGCCAAGCTTGTCGCTGCCCAGAAGGCAGGCGACGCCGACAAGATCAAGCAGTACTCCGGTCTGCTCTACGATCAGGCCCTGCTGGTCGAGGGCATTTTGCCCGAGGACCCCGTTGCCTTCGCGGCAGCTGTTTGCAACTTGATGTAGTTGGGTCGTTACGCGGTTTTACCAAACCGCGTAACAGCTCGACGCTGCCCTCAGTTCCGCCGTTCTAACGAACGGCGGACCGGTCGACGCTGCGCGGGCG
>UQEO01000065.1 GCA_900540095.1 uncultured Collinsella sp. | reverse complement strand
TGGTGCCGGGGCCCCCCCCCCCAGCCGCACGCGTCATCACGGCAGCCACGGCTCCGCACCCAAGCGTAACACCTACCGCGAGCGCTACACGGGCTAGGCAACCCACCGCGCCCCAACGCCCGCGCATCATACCAGCACGTCAACCACCGAAAGGAAGCATTGTATGATCGTCGCCATCGACGGCCCCGCCGGTTCCGGCAAGTCTACCATCGCCAAGGAGATCGCCCGCCAGCTGGGCTTTAATAAGCTCGATACGGGCGCCATGTATCGCGCCGTCACCTTCGCTGCGCTCGACCGCGGCATCGACCTGGACGACGAGGCTGCCATCGATGCCCTCGCCGAGCAGATCGAGATCCGCTTCACCAACGGCACCGGCGAGGACACACGCCTGACCATTGACGGTCAGGAAGCCTCGGCCGCCATTCGCACCCCGCAGGTGGACGCCAACGTGTCCAAGGTTTCGGCCTACCCGGGCGTGCGCGCCGCCATGCTCATCCATCAGCGCCGCGCCGCCGAGGACCGCGATATCGTGGCCGAGGGTCGCGACATCGGAACCGTCGTGTTCCCCAACGCGCAAGTCAAGGTCTTCCTGACCGCCGACCCGCGCGAGCGCGCCCGTCGCCGCGTGCTGCAGCGCCACCAGAACGATGCGCAGCCGCTCACCACGCCACAGCTCGAGGCCGAGGTCGACGAGACCCTCGACGCCCTCAAGCAGCGCGACAAGCTCGACAGCAGCCGTGAGGTCGCGCCGCTCGTGCCCGCCGAGGACGCCGTGCATGTCGACTCCACCGCCCACACTATCGACGAGGTCGTCCGCATTATCGAGGACCTCATCAACCAAAGGAGGTAGCCCATGCGCCTGTTTAAGCAGACGCCCGAGGATTACTACAACGCCCCTTATGCCGAGTTCCCCGCGCTCATCCGCGGCACCGTCTTCGTGGTCATGGCAATCCTTTGGGCCTTCTCCAAGCTCATGTGGCGCTGGAAGGTCGAGGACGCCGATCTGCTTTTTGAGCGCCAGGAAGGCCGCGGCAGCGTGGTCATCTGCAACCACACCTCGATGGCGGAACTCTTGGCCGTGGAGACGGCGCTGTTCTTTGGGGGCCGCCGCATTCGTCCCATCTTTAAGTCCGAGTTCGCCAAGAGCAAGATTGTGCGCTGGGCCTTTAGCCGCGTTGGCGGTATTCCCGTCGAGCGCGGCACCGCCGACATGAAGTGTCTGCGTGCCGCCCAGCATGCGCTGCAGCGCGGCGAGGACGTGCTGATCTTCCCCGAGGGCACGCGCATCCGCTCGCGCGAGATCAAGCCCGAGGTCCACGGCGGTTTTGCGCTCATCGCCCAGATGGGCAAGGCGCCCGTCAACCCGCTCGCCATCTGCGGCTGGTCCGATATCACGCCCGCGGGCAAAAAGCTCATGCGCCCTAAGAAGTGCTGGATTCGTGCCGGCAAGGCCGTCTCGTTTTCCGATGCACCGGCCGGGCTTAAGCGCACGGAGCGCCTGGCTTGGTTTGAGTCCGAGGCCATGAACCGCGTCTACGCCATGCGAGACAATCTGTGCGCCGAGCATCCGGGCAGGTTCTAGCCATGAGCGAGAACGTGACGAACACCGCCGCGACTGCGTCCGACCAGGCAACCGCGCCTACCATCGAGATCGCCGCCCACGCCGGCACTTGCTACGGCGTACAGCGTGCGCTCGATATGGCGCTGGCCGCCGCGCCGCAGGCAGGGGAGTGCGCTCAGGTCCATACCTTGGGTCCGCTCATCCATAACCCCATCGTGGTACGCGAGCTCGCTGAGGCAGGCGTTGGCTTGGCCGAGAACCTGGATAATGCCGCAACCGGCACCGTGATCATCCGCGCCCACGGTGTGGTGCCACAGGTGATCGATGCTGCCCGCAAGCGCGGCCTTAACGTCGTCGACGCCACCTGCCCTTACGTCAAGAAGGTCCACGTGGCCGCCGAGCGGCTGGTGCGCGAGGGCTATCGCGTACTCGTCGTGGGCGAGCCGGGCCATCCCGAGGTGGAGGGCATCCTGGGCCACGCTGGTGGTGACGCGCAGGTCGTGAGCTGCGCTGCCGATGCGGACGCGCTGCCGCTCAAGGGCAAGGTGGGCCTCGTCGTGCAGACCACCCAGACCGCGCAGAACCTCGCCGAGGTCGTGGCTGCCATCATCCCGCGCGTGCAGGAGCTGCGCGTGATCAACACCATCTGCGCCGCTACGAGCGAGCGCCAGCAGGCAGCCGCATCACTTGCCAACCGCTGTGATTGCATGGTCGTGGTGGGCGGCAAGAACTCGGGCAACACCCGCCGCCTGGCGCAGATTTGCGCAGACGCCTGCGAGCGCACGTATCACATCGAGGAAGCTTCTGAGCTCCAGGCCGCGTGGTTTACCGACGCTCACCACATCGGCATCACCGCCGGCGCTTCCACCCCACAAGAACACATCGAACGCGCCGTTGCGCGCATCAAGGAGCTTTGCCGCTAATCATGGACCAGACCGTACCCGCATACGCCGCCGAGGTGGCCGATTACGGGCGCAGCCGCGACCCCGAGCCGGGTGAGGGCGCGCTCGTTAAGAGCGTGCGTCCCGAGTCGCCCGCGTGGGATGTGGGTATCGAGCCGGGCATGCGCGTGCTCACGGTCAACGGTGAGGCACTCACCGACATGATCGTGTGGCTCTGGGAAGCCGATGACGACACCGTCGATCTCGAGGTTTTCGACCCGCGCGACAACAGCGTAACCCCCGTGGAGCTCGACCGTTTTCCCGGCGAGGATTGGGGCCTTGAGTTCGACGGCCCCATCTTTGACGGCATGCGTACCTGCGTAAACGCCTGTGTGTTCTGCTTTATGACGATGCTGCCCAAGGGCGGCCGTTCCACGCTCTACATCCGCGATGATGACTACCGCCTGAGCTTTTTGCAGGGCAACTTCGTCACGCTCACGAACCTTACCGACGAAGATGTTCAAAACGTCATCCAACGCAACATGAGCCCTATGAACGTGTCGGTCCATGCCGTGAGCCCCGACGTCCGCCGTCGTATGATGGGCCGCAACGCCCAGCGCGGCATGGACGTACTCGAGGCCATCATGGCCGCCGGCATCGAGATTCACGCGCAGATCGTTTTGTGCCCTGGCATGAACGACGGCGAGGAGCTGGAAAAGACCCTACGCTTTTGCGAGGAGCACGAGCAAATCACCAGCCTGGGCATTGTGCCGCTCGGTTTTACCAAGCACCAGAACCGCTTTAGCTGGTCCTACAGCGACAAGCCCGAGCTCGCGCGCGAGACCATCGCCATGATCCGGCCCTTCCAGGACCGCGCGTACGAGCGCTTTGGCCGCCACACGTTCCAGATGAGCGACGAGTTCTATCTCGACGCCGGCATCGAGCCGCCCGAGGCCGATTTCTACGACGGCTACCCTCAGTACTACGACGGCATCGGCATGATTCGCTCGTATCTGGACGAGACCGACGACGTGCTTGCCACCGACGCCGAGCGCCTTGCCCGCGTTAGAAAGGCCATTACCGCCCGCGACCAGCACCTGGTATGTCTTTCGGGCGCCAGCGCGCGCGACACCGTGGCGCGCTTTGTGGAATCGCCCCGGGGACTCGCCGGCACCGTCACGGCCATCAAGAACCGCTACTTTGGCGGTAACGTGGACGTGACCGGCCTCATCGTCGCCAGCGATATCCTGGAGCAGCTGCCGCAGGACCTGTCGGGGGTTATGCTCTTTGTGCCTAAGCTCATGTTCAACGCTGACGGCATGACGCTTGACGAGTATCATCGTGACGATTTACTCGCAAGCCTTACCAGTCGCGGCGCCGAGGTTCATGTGGTGTCGACCATGCCGCATGAGCTGCTCGATACCCTGGAGCACATCCTTGGCATTGTGCCTGCCGACTCTACTAATTCCGCTGACCCTACCCATTAAAGGAGAGCAGATGAAACCTATCGTCGCCGTCGTCGGACGCCCCAACGTGGGCAAGTCCACGCTCGTTAACCGCCTGGCCCAGACCTCGGACGCCATCGTCCACGAGTCCCGCGGCGTTACGCGCGACCGCTCGTATCACACGGCCGATTGGAATGGCCGTGAGTTCACCATCGTCGACACGGGCGGTATCGAGCCGCTTAAGAGCGACGACGTCTTTGCCACGTCCATCCGCGACCAGGCACTCGCCGCCGCCGAGGAAGCCGCCGTCATCCTGTTTGTGGTCGACGGCCGCACTGGCGTCACCGAGGAGGACGAGTCGGTCGCCCGCATGCTCAAGCGCTGCGACAAGCCGGTCTTTCTACTGGTGAACAAGCTCGACAACCCCGATCGCGAGAACGACAGCATCTGGGAGTTCTATTCGCTCGGCATCGGTGAGCCCACGCCGCTCTCGGCCCTTCACGGCCATGGCACGGGCGACCTGCTCGACGACATCGTGGCCTTGCTCCCCGAGGAAGAGGACGAGGTCGCCGACGAGTTCCCCGATGCACTGAATGTGGCCATCATCGGCCGCCCCAACGCCGGTAAGTCGTCGCTGTTCAACCGCATCCTGGGTGCCGACCGCTCCATCGTGTCCAACATTGCCGGCACGACGCGCGACGCCATCGATACGGTCGTGGAGCGCAACGGCAAGCATTACCGCATGGTCGACACCGCGGGCATTCGCAAAAAGAGCACCGTATACGAGAACATCGAGTACTACTCCATGGTCCGCGGCCTACGCGCCATCGACCGCGCCGACGTGGCGCTGCTCGTCGTCGACGCCTCCGTGGGCGTCACCGAACAGGACCAGAAGGTCATGGGCTTGGCCATCGAGCGCGGCTGTGCCATCGTGGTGCTGCTCAACAAGTGGGACCTGCTCGACGATGACCGCAAGCGTGAGGCCTGCATGGAGACCGTCGACCGCCGTCTGGGCGTCATGGCTCCCTGGGCTCAGTACCTGCGCATCTCGGCCCTGACCGGCCGCAGCGTCGAGAAGATCTGGGCGATGGTCGACGCTGCCGAGAAGACGCGCTCGCAAAAGATCAGCACCTCGCGCCTCAACACGTTCCTCACCGACCTGCGCGAGTTCGGTCATACCGTGGTGGACGGTAAGCGCCGCCTGCGCATGCACTACGTGACCCAGACGGGCGTTAACCCGCCGACGTTCACGTTCTTCGTCAACCACAGTGACCTGGTCAACGACACCTACCAGCGCTACGTGGAGAACCGCATGCGCTCGACCTTCGATTTTGCCGGTACGCCCATTCGACTCTTCTTTAGGAAGAAGGAGCAAAAGGATGCTTAATCCGATTCTGCTGACCGCCATCTGCGCCGTGGTCTCGTTCTTTATCGGGGCGATTCCGTTTGGCCTGATCCTGGGCCGCGTGTTCAACCACACGGACATTCGCAAGGCGGGCTCCGGCAACATCGGCACCACCAACGCCCTGCGCGTGGCCGGCCCCAAGGTGGCCGCGCTCACGCTGCTGCTCGACTGCCTTAAGGGCGCCATCTGCGTTGTCATCGCGCGTCCGCTCATCGCGAGCGTGGGCTATGGCTTCCCTGTGAGCATCATGGCTCCCGGAGCCGCTGGCGACTGGATGCTCGGCGTCATTTGCCTGGCTGCCGTGTGGGGCCACATCTTCTCGCCCTACCTTAACTTCCACGGCGGTAAGGGTATCGCCGTGGGCCTGGGCGTCATCCTCGCCTGGTACTGGCCCATTGGCCTGTCGCTGCTGGGCATGTTTATCGTGGCCGTCGCCATCACCAAGTTTGTGTCGGTGGGCTCGCTCGCCGCTGCCATCGGACTTCCCATCGCTGCCTGCGCGGTCTTTCCGTACAGCAGCCTGGGCCTCAAGTTTTGCATGGCGCTAATCGGCATCACCGTGGTGTGGGCCCATCGCGCGAACATCAAAAAGCTCATGACCGGTAAGGAGTCCAAGCTCTCGTTTACCAAGCGCGTCACCGAGCCCGACGATAAGTAGGAGAGAGTCATGAATGTTGCGCTGATTGGCTCCGGCTCCTGGGGAACCGCCGTCGCCGGCCTTGCCGCTGCGCGAGCCGAGCGCGTGACCATGTGGGCCCATAGCGAGCAGACGGCCGCCGGCATTAACGGTGAGCATCGCAACCCCCGCTATCTGGTGGACTACGTGCTGCCGGAAAACGTTGTCGCCACGACCGAGCTCGCCCAGGCGCTCGACGGCGCCGAAGCCATCATCTTTGCCGTGCCTTCGACGCACCTGCGCGACGTCTGCCACCAGGCGGCGCCGTTCATCGCGGACGAGACGCCGGTTCTGTGCCTCACCAAGGGCATCGAGCCCGAGTCCGGCCTGCTCATGAGCGAGGTCATCGCCAGCGAGATCGGCAACGAGTCGCGCGTGGCGGCGCTTTCGGGCCCCAACCATGCCGAGGAAATCTGCCGCGGCGGGCTTTCGGCCGCCGTCATCGCCAGTGAAGACCAGCAGGTGGGGGAGACCTTTAAGGAGCTGTTGCTTTCCACGGCCTTCCGCATCTACCTGTCGCAGGACATGACGGGCGTCGAGGTCTGCGGCGCCATGAAAAACGTCATCGCTATCGTATGCGGCATCTCCGCCGGCTCGGGTGCGGGCGATAACACGCTCGCCCTCATCATGACGCGCGGTCTGGCCGAGATCAGCCGCCTGGTACACGCACGCGGCGGTCATGCCATGACCTGCATGGGGCTTGCCGGCATGGGTGACCTCATTGCCACCTGCACCTCCGAGCATTCGCGCAACCGCACCTTTGGCTTCGAGTTTGCCCACGGTGTGTCGCTCGACGAGTACCAGGCCCGCACGCATATGGTGGTCGAGGGTGCCGTCGCGGCTCGCAGTGTCAGCGAACTCGCCCGTTCACTGGGCGTAGACATTCCGCTCACCTTTGCCGTGGAGCAAACGCTCTACAACGGTGTTACTTTGGATAGGGCGCTCGAGATTCTCACCGACCGCGTCCCCTCCCAAGAGTTCTACGGACTCGCCGACTAGCGCAGAAAGGCTACTACCATGGGTTCCATCAAAATCGCTCCATCCGTCCTTTCGGCCGACATGGCCAACCTGAAAGGCGAGCTCGACAAGATCGCCGGTGCCGACTACGTGCACTTCGACGTCATGGACGGTCACTTTACCGGCAACCTGACCTTTGGCGTCGATATCCTCAAGACCGTCAAGCGCTCCACCGATGTGCCGGTCGACGCGCACCTGATGGTGTCGAACCCAGACGAGACGGTCGATTGGTACGCAGACGCCGGTGCCGACATGATCACCGTGCACTACGAGGCTTCCACGCACCTGCACCGCACGCTCACCCATCTGCAGCAGCGCGGCGTCAAGGCCGGCGTGGTGCTCAACCCCGCCACCCCCGTGTGCGTTCTCGAGAGCATCATCGACGTCGTCGATATGGTGCTGCTGATGAGCGTGAACCCAGGCTTTGGCGGCCAGAGCTTTATCCCGGGCACCATCGCTAAGCTCCACGAGCTCAAGGCGATGTGCGAGCGTCACGGCGTTTCGCCCCTCATCGAGGTCGACGGCGGCATCTCTTCCAAGAACATTGCCGAGGTCGTCAAGGCCGGCGCCAACGTGCTCGTTGCCGGCTCCGCCGTATTTAAGTCCGAAGATCCCGCCGCCGAGGTTGCGCTGCTGCAGAAGCTGGGCAACGAGGCCGCACAGGAGGCATAAACCCTTATGACCGCAGGTCAAAACCGCATACCCGTGAATCTTGACTTCGCCGCCTCGACGCCTATGCGCGCCGAGGCGCTCCTTGCGCAGCGCGAGTACGACGACAGCGAGCTTGCCGGCGTCAACCCCAACTCGCTGCATTCGCTCGGCCGCAAGGCTGCCGCGCGTCTGGAGGTTGCACGTCGCGAGATCGCCCGCAGCTTTGGCGCGCGCGTCCGCCCGTCCGAGATTGTACTGACCAACGGCGGCACCGAAGCCAACCAGCTGGCGCTGCTCGGTCTTGCCGAGGGCGCTCGTCAGCGCGATCGCAAGCGCGATCGTGTAATCGTTTCGGCCATCGAGCACGATTCGATTCTGGACAACCTGCCGTTGCTGCGTGCCGCCGGCTTTACCGTCGACCTGGTGCAGCCCTGCCGCATGGGCTACATTGAGCCTGCCACGCTTGTCGAGCTGCTAGGCGACGACGTGGCGCTCGTGAGCATCATGGTTGCCAACAACGAGACCGGCGTGGTGCAGCCCATCCGCGAGCTTGCCGCGGCCACGCATACCGTTGGCGCCCTGTTCCACACCGATGCCATACAGGGGTATCTGCATATTCCGCTCGATGTCACCGAGCTGGGCGTCGACGCCATGTCCGTCGCAGCCCACAAGATTGGCGGTCCCGTGGCATCTGGCGCACTGTACCTTAAGAGCCGCACGCCGCTGCGCCCGCGCATCTTTGGCGGCGGACAGGAGGCCGGTCGTCGTGCCGGCACGCAAGACCTGCGAACGCAGCTCGCCTTTGCCGCTGCCGCCTCGTCTCTGACGCCCCATGTGGCTCAGGAGCGCGCGAAGCTGCAAGCCCTTTCCGACAAGCTCTACGCCACGCTTACGGCCCACCAGCGCATTCACGCCACCATGGGCGACTACGCACAGGCCGATCGCCTGCCGGGCATGGTGTCGATCTACGTTGATGGCATGGACTCCGAGGAGCTCATCGTCAAGCTCGATGCCGCCGGCTTTGAGGTTTCGGCCGGCTCGGCGTGCTCGAGCGGCAGCATGGACCCGAGCCATGTGCTCAGCGCCATGGGCATTGGTCGCGAGCAGGCACTAGGTGCACTGCGCATTTCCTTTGACGACCGCGTGAATCCGGACGATCTGGACGAGTTTGCCCAGACGCTGCTCTCGATCGCAGGTGCCGCATGATCGTCGCCGAGCTCGAGCGCGCGCTACTGGCACGCTATCCCAAGACGGACACCGAGCCCTGGGACCACGTAGGACTCTCCGTTGGCGATCCGGCCGCGGAGATCACCGGCGTTGCCTGCGCACTCGATGCGACTGAGGCTAATGTTCGCCGCGCCCAAGAAGCAAGGGCCAACGTGCTGCTGACGCATCATCCCATATACATCAAGGCACCCGAGGCCTTTTGTCCGGCGGATGCCACACGTCCCCAATGCAGCGCGGCGCTCTACGAGGCAGCGCGTTGCGGCGTGAGCATCATATCGCTCCACACCAACCTGGACCGCTCGCACGAAGCCCGTGTCCGCCTGAGCAAGCTGCTGGGTGCTGCACCCGTAAGCTCACTGGAGCACGTGGACGACCCCGAAGCCACCGGCCTGGGCGCGCTTGCAACGCTCAACGACCCGTATACGCTGCGCGATCTTGCCGCCCGTGCTGCCACGGCCTTCGGAAGCGACCCGCGCGTATGGGGCGATGCCGAGCGCCCGTGCCGCACCGTCGCCATTCTGGGCGGCTCCCTGGGCGACTTTGGCGAGCTCGCCATCGCCGCGGGTGCGGATGTCGTCGTGACGGGCGAGGCGGGCTATCACGTGGCGCAGGACCTCGCTCTGCGCGGTCTGGGCGTCATCTTGCTCGGCCACGACCGCTCCGAGGAGCCGTTCGTTGATATATTGATGAACTCTGCAATTGACGCCGGGGTCAACCCCCGTCATGCGATTAAAATACTGAACCCTTGCCAATGGTGGACTGTGACAAAAGGAGAGAACTTATGAGCGCCGGCGCTACGCTACTCAAGCTGCAACAGATCGATTTGGAGCTCGCGCGCAACAAGAGCGAACTTGCCAATATGCCGGAGCTCAAGGAGCTCGCTTCCAAGCGCAAGACCTATGTGAAGCTCAAGTCCGAGATGACCAAGCTCTACGCCCAGCGCAAGGATCTGGACATTGAGCTCGACGATCTCAACACCACCGAGATCCAGACCAATAACGCCATCGAGGCCGCTAAGAAGCGCCACGTTGACGGCTCCGACTACCGCGAGGTACAGGACCTGGAAAACGAGCTCGCCACCCTGGCCAAGCGCCTGGACAAGATTGAGCACACCCGCAAGGATGTCGTTGTCGCCCATAAGGAGGCGCTCGACCGCGAGACCCGCGCGCAGGCCATCATCGCCAAGTTCGAGGAGGGCGTGAAGGCCGATACCAACGCCGCCCGCGCCAAGGCTGCCGACCTGCAGGCTCAGATCGAAGCCGCCACTAAGGAGCGCACCGCTCTTGCCGCCACGCTGCCGGCCGACGTGCTCACCGACTACGAGCGTCTGCTCAAGCAGTTCCGCGGCTTGGCCGTCGAGACCATCCAGGGCAACATCCCCACGGTCTGCCACACCGCGCTGCAGGCATCGTCCATGAGCGACCTCAACCACGACGGTAGCGAGATTACGCACTGTCCGTACTGCCACCGCCTCCTGGTGCTCCCGAGCAAGGAAGCCTAGCGATGACGGCGGCATCCAACAATTCAATGCAACTTGAGGGAAAAACGATCCTGCTGGGCATTACCGGCGGGATCGCCGCC
>UQEO01000064.1 GCA_900540095.1 uncultured Collinsella sp. | reverse complement strand
GGCGTCGACTACGTCATCGTCGGCAGGCTGGGCGCCGGCGGCACCGTCGGTCTGCTGCTGAGCGTCGGCGTAGACAACCTGAGCCAGCTCGTAGGCCACGGACTGCAGGGACTCGCCAGCGGCCTTGATGGCCTCGACGTCAGAGCCCTCGAGCGCCTTCTTGGCGTCGGCGATAGCGGCCTCGGCCTTGGACTTCACGTCGGCGGAAACCTTGTCACCGAGCTCGTTGAGGGTCTGCTCGGTGGAGTAGCACAGGCTGTCGGTCTGGTTGCGAACCTCGACCTCTTCCTTCTGCTTCTTGTCCTCCTCGGCATGAGCCTCGGCGTCCTTGACCATGCGATCGACTTCGTCGTCGGAAAGCGCGGTGGAGCCGGAGATGGTGATCTGCTGCTCCTTGCCGGTGCCCTTGTCCTTAGCGGAGACCTTGACGATGCCGTTGGCGTCGATGTCGAAGGTAACCTCGATCTGCGGCACGCCGCGGCGGGCAGCCGGGATGCCGGTCAGCTGGAACTTACCGAGCGACTTGTTGTCGCGGGCAAGCTCGCGCTCGCCCTGGAGCACGTTGATCTCGACGCTGGTCTGGTTGTCGGCAGCGGTGGAGTAGACCTCGGTCTTGGAGGTCGGGATCGTGGTGTTGCGGTCGATCATCTTGGTCATGATGCCGCCCATGGTCTCGACACCCAGCGACAGCGGGGTAACGTCGAGCAGCAGGATGCCCTCGACGTCGCCGGTGAGCACGCCGCCCTGGACGGCAGCGCCGTCGGCAACGACCTCGTCGGGGTTCACGGACATGTTGGGCTGCTTGCCGGTCATGGTCTTGACGAGCTCCTGGACAGCGGGCATACGGGTGGAGCCGCCGACGAGGATGACCTCGGTCAGATCGGAGAGCTTAAGCTTGGCGTCGCGCAGGGCGTTGGTGACAGGCTGCTTGCAGCGCTCGAGCAGGTCGCGGGTGATCTTCTCGAACTCGGCGCGGGTCAGCGTGTAGTTGAGGTGCAGCGGGCCGGACTGGTTCATGGTAATGAACGGCAGGTTGATGGTGGTCTGCTGGGCGGCGGAGAGCTCCTTCTTGGCGTTCTCGGCGGCCTCCTTCAGACGCTGCAGGGCCATGGGGTCCTGACGCAGGTCGACACCGTTCTCCTGCTGGAACTTATCGGCCATCCAATCGATGACGCGCTGATCCCAGTCATCGCCGCCCAGGTGGTTGTCGCCCGAGGTGGACAGAACCTCAAACACGCCGTCGGCGAGGTCGAGGATGGAGACGTCGAAGGTGCCGCCGCCCAGGTCGAAGACCAGGATGCGCTGGTCGGTGCCCTGCTTGTCCAGGCCATAGGCAAGAGCAGCAGCGGTCGGCTCGTTGACGATACGCTTGACGTTGAGGCCGGCGATCTTACCGGCATCCTTAGTGGCCTGACGCTGGGCGTCGTTGAAGTAGGCCGGGACGGTGATGACGGCGTCGGTGACGGTCTCGCCCAGATACTTCTCGGCGTCGGCCTTCATCTTTGCGAGCGTCATGGCGCTCACCTGCTCGGCGGTGTAATCCTTGCCCTCGATGTCGACGACGGCACGGCCACCCTGGCCCTCCTTGACCTCGTACGGCACGGTCTTGATCTCGGAGGTGCACTCGGAGTACTTGCGGCCCATGAAGCGCTTGATGGAGAACACGGTGTTCTTGGGGTTGGTGACAGCTTGGTTCTTAGCGGCCTTACCCACGACGCGGTCGCCGTCGGCACGGAAGCCCACGACAGACGGGGTGGTGCGGTCGCCCTCGGCGTTCACGATGATGGTCGGAGAACCGCCCTCGAGGACGGCCATAGCGGAGTTGGTAGTACCAAGGTCGATACCAAGAATCTTGCCCATTAGAAATTCCCTCTCTCTTGTGCGTTTGCACCGACTCGGCGGTCTGCCGAGCGGTGTTTCGGCTTGTCTTTCAGGATGTAGTGTATCCCCTTATGGGCCGGAATATACAAAATCTAAGTCAATTCATATAAGATTTCTTATTGCTGAGAGTTTAGGTTCTTAAATGCGCAGGTAGATGCGCTGATTGAGTTCTCGGCAAATCTATCGAGATCTATGTAGAGATGGCTGAGGTTTGGGTCCGGGGGCGCCTGGGGCTGCCTTGTGGAAAGCTCGTCCCGGTTTGAGCGTGGATTCCGGGTCGCAGTTTCCGTCTGAAGACTCAACCGGAAACCGTATCCCGTTTTGAGAGCTGATACCGGCTCGCATTTTCCGCTAGCGGGCCTAACCGGAAACTGCAACCCGTTTTTCGACAAAATAATGGGATGCGGTTTCCGCAAGCACGCTCAATCGCCCTATATTTCAAGTCACCTTTAGCTAACATTTGCGCAGCTCAACGGCCCCACCTGCGCATTTTTTAGTAAACCTTGGCATACTCGGCGAACGGTATGAAGATGCCGGTCAGAGGGTATTGCAAACGGTCGCTCCCGTGGTATGTTTTTGCCCGAATCAAACCGACGCGCATCGCCTGTAGCGTCGGTCAACAGAGAGGAAACTACCATGGCTCATCCCGTAATTGATGCCGACGAGTGCATCGCTTGTGGCGTTTGCGTCGACTCCTGCCCCGCTGGCGTTCTGGAGCTCCAGGACGTCGCTACCGTCGCTGACGAGGACTCCTGCGTCGCCTGTGGCGCTTGCCAGGACGCTTGCCCCGCTGGCGCGATCACCGAGATCGTCGAGGAGTAACAACTCCCCCACTTGCGCACTCACAAGTACACCGTGCACAAAAAGGAGGCCTCCGCATCGCCGCGGAGGCCTCCTTTTGCATATGTGGGCAGTTGCGGTGGAATAGTTCCTGGCTCATTGCTTAGGTGCCGATTGTAGGAACTATTTCACCGCAACTTATAAAGACGGTGTCGGGCTAGGACAAATCATCCTCGTAGGGCATTAAATCGGCAAGGTAGCCCTTCTCCTTGAGCATCGCCTCGATCTCGTCGAGGGTCTGTTCGTCCTCCGCCGCAATGCGATGGAAGTGGTAGCCGCTGGTCACCGTCAGCAGCGGAAAGCTCTTGCCGCTCTCGATATCGCGCAGATAGCGCTCGACATCGCGACGATTGCGGATGTCCAGGTCGGCCGTGATCTTGCCGTACACACGATGGTTGACGATCACGTTAAGCACGGCGCCACCCGCGTCGACGATACTCGTAAGTTCGTCGCCCGCCTGCTCCACGCTGTGGCGCACCTTAACAAGACGCGTGGGCACGGCGGGGCTGCTGGGGGCCTCCTGCAGCACATAACCACGGTTGGTCGCCACGATATCGTGCCCATCGGCGCGCAGCAGGGCGATGTCCTGCACCACGACCTGGCGGCTCACACCCACCTCACGAGCAAGTGCGCTGCCCGATACGGGCCCCTTGGCCACCTCGAGCACGGCCATGATGGCACGGCGACGCTCGCGGGCGTCCATTATTTACCGTCCAGCAGACGCAGGTGCTTAAGCGAGAGGTCGAGAATCGGCGCAGAGTGCGTTAACGCCCCCGAGCTTATAAAGTCAACGCCCAGGTCGGCGAGCGCGCGGATATTGCTGGCGTCCACGTTGCCCGAGCACTCGGTCTTGGCGCGACCGGCGATAAGCTCAATCGCGGCAGCCATGTCGTCGTGGGTCATGTTGTCGAACATGATGATATCGGCGCCGGCCTCCATGGCCTCGCGTACCATGTCCAGGTTCTCGCACTCAATCTCGACCGTCGCGGTAAACGATGCATGGGCGCGCGCCATCTCGATCGCACGCGTCACGCCACCGGCGGCATCGATGTGGTTGTCCTTGAGCATGACGGCCGTCGACAGGTTGTAACGGTGGTTGCTGCCGCCGCCGATCTCGACTGCCGCCTTTTCAAACACACGCATGCCCGGTGTGGTCTTGCGCGTGTCGACAAGCACGGTCTTAGTGCCCTCGAGCGCCGCGGCCATGCTGTGCGTGTAGGTAGCGATGCCGCTCATGCGCTGCAGGTAGTTGAGCGCCACGCGCTCGCCCGAAAGCAACACGCGCGCGTCGCCGCGCACCTGGCCCACGTGATCGCCGGCATGCACCTCGTCGCCATCCGAGACATCGAACAACACGGAGCTCTGCGGATCCAGCAGCTCAAAGGTGCGGGCGAATACGTCCAGGCCGGCGATAATGCCGTCGGCCTTGGCGATAAGCTCCACCGTGGCGGGACGCGCCGTGGGGCACACGCTCGCCGTGCTCACGTCCTCAAACGTAATGTCCTCGCGCAGAGCCTGCAGAATCAGATCATCGACGACGAGCTTCATGGTAATGGGATTCATGGTCTACTCCTCCACGGCCTGCGTGCCGGCGGCACGGGCCAATTCATCGATTGCCAGGGTGTCGACGCTCAGGGCGCGATGACGGCCATCGAGCGCGGGATCGCCCGCCTGCTCCACGGCCAGCGACTCGCCGGTGCGCATGTACCACGCGGCGCGACGACCCCAGACCAACGCCTCGAGCAGGCTGTTTGATGCAAGGCGGTTCTTGCCGTGCACGCCGTTGCAAGCCGTCTCGCCCGCGGCGTAGAGCTCGGGCATCGAGGTGCGGCCGTCCCTGTCTACCCACACGCCGCCCATAAAGTAGTGCTGCGTGGGCGTAACGGGAATGGGCTCGTCCAGGATGTCGCGACCGTCCTCAAGGCAGCGCGCGCGAATGTTGGCAAAATGCCCGGTCACCACGTCGCGCTCGACGGGGGCAAAGCTCAGCCACTCGTGCTCGGTGCCGTCCTGCTTCATCTGCTCGCGGATGGCGGCGGCGACCACATCGCGCGGCTGGAGCTCGTCGGTAAAGCGCTCGCCGGCGGCGTTGAGCAAAATCGCGCCCTCGCCGCGGCAGCTCTCGCTGATCAGGAAGGTGCGGCCCGGCTGCGGCGAGAACAGGCCCGTGGGATGGATCTGCACGTAGTCCAGGTGCTCCATCTTAATGCCATGCTCCTGAGCGATGTAGCAGGCGTCGCCCGTGAGCTGCGGGTAGTTGGTCGAGTGGTCGTACACGCCGCCAATGCCACCCGTCGCCCACAGCGTGTGGCGGGCATGGATCTTAAACGGCTTACCGGCATGCACGCCCTCAGCGGCATTTGCCAGCTCGTCGGCGGGGCGAACCGAGTTGTCCTCGTCCACGGCTACGGCGACGACGCCGGTGCACACCGTGGCGCCATCGCGCTCGGCGGTCAGGATGTCGGTCATGGCCACGTGCTCCAAAATCTGCACGTTGTCCAGCTTGCGAACGGCCTGGAGCAGCTTGGTCGTGATCTCCTTGCCCGTAATGTCGGCATGGAAGGCAATGCGCGGACGGCTGTGCGCGCCCTCGCGGGTAAAATTGAGGCTGCCGTCGGCCTTGCGCTCAAAATCCACGCCCATCGCTAGCAGGTCGTTGATGACCGAGCGACTCGAGCGAATCATGATGTCGACGCTCTCGCGGCGGTTCTCGTAGTGGCCGGCGTGCATGGTGTCCTCAAAGAAGGCATCGTAGTCCGAGCCTTCGGGCAGCACGCAGATGCCGCCCTGCGCGAGCATCGAATCGCACTCATCAACCGCGCCCTTGGAGAGCATGATCACGCGCGTGCTCGTCGGCAGATTGAGGGCCGCGTACAGACCCGCTACGCCGCAGCCGGCAATGACGACGTCGCACTCCATATCGGGGTATTGCTTGGTTTCCACAGGAATCCTCTCCCTTGAATGTGACATAAGGGACCGTCCCTCATGCAACATTGTTCTAGCGTGCTGCGTACTCGAGCATACGGTCGAGCGTGAGCTTGGCCCGGTCTGCTGCCTCGTCCGAGACGCCGATCTGTACCTCGCCCTCGCCCGTCTCCAGGCAGTGCACGAGCTTTTCGAGCGTGATGAGGTCCATGTTGACGCAGGTGGGCTGCACCGCGGGGAAGTAGAACTTCTTGCCAGTGCCCTGGCAGCGGCGCTCGAGCTCGTAGAGCACGCCGCGGACCGTCACGATAATGAACTCGCTCGCGTCGGACTCCTCGGCATACTTGATGATGCCGGCGGTGGAGCCGATGTAGTCGGCCTCGGCCAGGACGTCGGCCTTGCACTCGGGGTGCACCAGCACGAGCGCGTCGGGGTGGGCCTCCGTCGCGTCGACGATCTGCTCGACGGTGATGATGTGATGGCGCGGGCAGTAGCCGTTGTTGAGGATGACGTGCTTTTGCGGCACCTGCTCGGCTACGAAGCGGCCCAGGTTTTGGTCGGGAATGAACAGGATATGCTGCTGCGGCAGCTCGGACACGATCTTGACGGCGTTGGAGCTGGTGACGCACACGTCACTCCAGCTCTTGATCTCGACCGTCGAGTTGACGTAGCAGACCACGGCAAGGTCGTCACCGTACTCGGCGCGGGCGGCGTCGACCGTCTCGCGCTTGACCATGTGAGCCATGGGGCAGTCCGCGCCCGGCTCGGGCAGCAGCACGGTCTTGGTGGGATTGAGCAGCTTGGCGCTCTCGCCCATAAACTCCACGCCGCACAGCACGATGGTCTGCTGCGGCAGGCTTTTAGCGAGCTTAGCCAGGTAGAAGCTGTCGCCGACGTAATCAGCCACGGCCTGCACCTCGGGCGCCACGTAATAGTGCGCTAGGATCACCACGTCACGTTGGGTTTTTAGTTGCTGAATGGCCTCGACGAGCTCTGCGGGCACCAATGCCGCGCGCTCCGTTGCCGTCGTTGCCGATGCCAGGCCGGCCGCGATATCGCGTGCAAGCTCCGATGCATCCATGTTCGCGCTCTGTGCCATCAAGGCCCCTCTCTTTTGGCGAATCTTGGGGCTTTAGTATGACACCTAGGTTTACAGCTGACAAGACAGCTGTAAACCTAGGTGTAAAGTTGAAATAAAGATTCAATCATGTGGCAGGTCCATTTTCGAACTGGCAAGCTGAGGATAGCCGAGCTCTCGATAGCGCAGGAGGCATCTTTCGCCACCGCAATACCGCTCGGCGCGAGTTGCGCGACGTGGGGCGCAAATGGGACACGCCTCCGCGAGCGGTCCGCACCCAATGTGGCAAAATCGAACTACTAAGGGGGCTCAGAATGCTCAAGATTATTGCCTGCGACGATGATGTCGCTTTTCTAGATAGACTGCACCGGATGATCGACCGTTGGTCGACCGAGACGGGCACGGCGGTCGATGTTGCGCTCGTCACGCGCGGCGAGGACCTGCTGGCCCGCCATGCCGCATCGCGCGCCGACATCATTCTGCTCGACATGATCATGCCGCTCGTCAACGGCATGGACACCGCGCGCGAATTGCGCCAGGCCGATACCGCCGTGCGCCTGGTGTTCCTCACCTCGTCGCCCGAGTTCGCACTGGAGTCCTACGAGGTCCGTGCCTTCGACTATCTGCTCAAGCCCGTGACTTACGAACGCCTGGCGCAGTTACTTAACGAGCTTTCGAGCATGCGCCCGGCGGCAACCGACGAGCTCGTGATCAAAACTTCCTTTGGCTACCACGCCCTGCGCCTGTCCGACATCGAATATGCCGAGGCGCGCAACAAGCACGTGGTCTTCCACCTGCGCGACGGACGCGATATCGAGGCACTCGAGTCGTTCCGCAGCGTCGAGGACCGTTTGGTGCAAAATGCCACCTTCTTTAAATGCCACCGCAGCTACCAGGTCAACCTGCGCAATATCGATCACTTTGACCGCACGGACATCGTCATGCGCTCGGGCGCGTGCATCCCGCTTTCGCGCAGCTGCAAGCAGGGATTCCAAGACGCCTACTTTGCGGCGCGCTTTGAGGGTGGGAGACACTGATGGTCTCCTCGGTCGAAATGATCCTTTGGGCAATCCACCACGCCACGACGTTGCTCTTTGGCGTCTTTGCCTCGGCGGCGCTGTGCGGTATCGAAATCAATCGACGCCATGCACTCGAGTTGGTGGGGGTCGGAGTCGCAACCGGCGCTGCCTTTTCGATCGCCAATGCCGTCGGCGGAGAGCTTTTCGCCCGCCAGGTATATCCGCTCGTCGTGCATCTGCCGCTCATCATCTATTTGTGCGCGCGCTACCGCCTGAGCCCGCTGCTTGCCGTGCTCGGCATTACGAGTGCCTATCTGAGCTGCCAGTTCAGCAATTGGATGGGCATCGCCGCATTTGCCGCAACCGATTCTCAGATCGCGTACTATCTGGCGCGCATCGCGACCACACTCGCCGTCTTTGCCGTCCTGCTGCATTGGGCCGGCGACATCGGTCCACGCTTGGCGATTAAAAGCACCACCGAGCTGGGCATCCTTTTAATCCTGCCGCTCGTCTATTACGTCTTTGACTATGCCACCAACGTCTACACCACGCTGTTCCACTCGGGCTCGGTGGTGACGGTCGAGTTTTTGGCCTTTGCACTCTGCGCGTTCTACCTTATGTTCCTCGCCGTCTACCTGCGTGAATACGAAGAAAAGGAAACCGCCGAGCGAGAGCGCTGGATGCTCGAAACCCGCGACAGCGCCGCCATCAAAGAGCTCGAGGCTTGGCGTCAATCTGGGCGCGAGCTGTCGATTCTTCGCCATGACATGCGCCACTTCCTACGCGGCCTGGCCGCTTTAATTGATGAGGGCCACACCGACGAGGCGCTCAAACGCATCGATGAACTCTGCGAAGCCGGCGATCGCACCGCCGTACGCCGCTTCTGCGCCAACGAGACCGTAAACATCGCGCTTTCGTCATTTAACTCGGATATCAATAGAAACGGCATTACCGCCAACCTGCGCGCCGCCGTACCCGAAACCATCCACGTAGGTGACGCCGACCTGTTTAGCGTGCTCTCAAATGCCTTGGAAAACGCTATCACCGCCGCAAGCGCCGCACCCCAAGGAAAGCGATTCGTCGACTTTGACCTGCGATTAGAGGACGGCCAGCTGCTGCTGTTAGTTTCCAACACGTTTGACCGCGCGCCGCGCATGGTCGATGGCATGCCCGTGACCCGGCATGCGGGCCACGGCTTTGGCACCAGGAGCATCAAACTTGCCGTCGAACGCATGAACGGCAACTGTCAGTTCCGCATTAACGGCGATCGGTTTGAGCTGCGCGCTGTGATGTAGAAGTGCGGCGCCGATCTCGAGGCGCGCCTTGCCCGCCAGGCAATCGCTCGCCGGCGCCAATCCGCTACAGCGGCGCGGCTGCCGGGGTCAGCTGCTTGATGTATGCCCACATGCGCTGCTTGGCGGCTTTGTCAGTGAGCGCCGCCTCAAAACCGTCGAGCGCGAGCACGCGGCGACCCTGCACATGGGCGACCAAGCCGGGCTTGAGCATGGCGGTGTCGAAGTCATCGATCGCCACGAGCATATCGGCGTAGGTCTCGCGCATGGCGTCAGCCGCGTTGTTGTCGAGCAGTAGCACCGCCTCGGGGTCCAAAGCCTCAAGCGCCTCACGGAACAGCTCGCACGGCAGAGTCTCGCCCACCGCGACCGCTCCGTCACCCACGCCAGCGACGCTTGCCAGCACGCAAAAATCCTCGGGCGCGTAGCCGATGGCCCCAAGCGCCTTGCGCAACGCCGCGCCATCCGGGCCGGCGGCAAGCTCGCCACCCGAACGCTCGGCCTCGTCCAAATCGCCTTTGACCAGCACGATCGGCGAGCACGCGTTGCCCGCGATACGCACGCCACGGATCGCAAGCGATGTGAGCTCCTGCTCGGCCGCCTGGGCGATGGCTTCTTTTTTCTGGCTTTGTGACGTGGACATGCGCTCTCCAATCGTTTGCGTGCCCACCATTATATAAAAGAGCTGCCCGCGAGTGGTTGCTTTGCGGGCGGCTGGGTATAAGCACGATCGTACTGAGTTTTACGCGGCCGAGCCGCGTCGCATTATGGAGGTCACCATGGCTGACATTAATCAGATTACCCCCGAGAACTTCGATTCCATCGTTAACGACAGCCTGCCCGTGCTGGTCGATTTTTGGGCACCGTGGTGCGGGCCCTGTCGATCCCTCTCGCCCATCGTTGACGAGGTTGCCGATGAGCTGGCGGGCAAGCTCGCCGTTGCCAAGTGCAACGTCGACGACAACCAGGACCTGGCCATGAAGTATGGCGTCATGAGCATCCCCACGCTGATTGTGTTTAAGAACGGCGAGGAGATTGACCGCTCAGTTGGCGCTCTGCCCAAGGCGAGGCTGCAGGCGCTGCTGGAAAAGCATCTGTAATACGCTTGTTACTTACCCGCCGTCTATGAGCGCTTTTGCACCGCTCGCCGGACTTCTGGATGCACCGAGTGCAACCACGGATAGTATGGTAGTCACAAACAGCCCCCAGTGAACGGGTGCGGGTCACACAGACTCGCACCCGTTTTCTTATGCAGCTGCGCGCAGAGCGGGCGTAGTAAAATTTGAACCACTGAACTGCCCCATACAAAAGGAGATTTCCCATGCATGATGTTGGAATGAACATGAGCCAGCTTGCCATGAGCGTCAAGCAGGTCGACGACACCATCGAGCTTGCTCACGAGTGGAGCCATCAGCTGCTGCATGCGACCGAGAACTTTGATATGGAGCGCATCGGCGCCAAGCTCGAAGCAGCCATGGCCGCGCTGCACGAGGCCCACGACGCACTCGAGGGCTACGAAGAGGCCATCGAGGCCGACCACAACTCCGTCGGCTCCGTGAAGCTGGTGTAAGGTGACCGAACACGAGCACGGCTGCGGGTACGAGCACGAGCATCCGCACGGGGCGGACGGTGACGCGGGCTGCCACTGTAGTGGCTCCCGCCCCCCGCCGGGCCCCCTTTATGGTCGATA
>UQEO01000063.1 GCA_900540095.1 uncultured Collinsella sp. | reverse complement strand
AAACGGATAACGCCCGCGGACAGGGGTAGCGCCGCTGCTACTGCCGAGTCCGTCTCCGGCGAGGTGACCTACGACGGTGCCTCCTCGTTCCAGGCTCTCGTCGAGGCTGCTGCCGAGAAGTTCATGGATGCCAACCCGGACGTCTCCGTTTCCGGCTCGGGCAACGGTTCGGGCAAGGGTCTGACCGCTGTCGCCGCAGGCACCGTCACCATCGGTAACTCCGACGTCTTCGCCGAGACCAAGCTCGAGGCCGACCAGGTCAAGAACCTCGTCGACCACGAGGTTGCCGTCGTGGGCATGGGTCCCGTCGTCTCCAAGAACGTGACGGTCGACGACCTGTCCCTCGAGCAGCTCAAGGGCATCTTCTCTGGCCAGATCACCAACTGGAAGGAGGTCGGCGGCGACGACGCCACCATCGTCGTCCTCAACCGCAAGGCCGGCTCCGGCACCCGCGCCACCTTCGAGGCCGCCGTCTTTGGCGACGAGGCCGTCGACTTTAAGGGCGACGCCGAGCTCGACAAGTCCGGCGACGTCCAGACTCAGATGGGCAGCACCGATAACGCCATCTCCTACCTCGACTTCTCGCACTTCGATGACTCCAAGTTCAACGCCATCAAGGTCGAGGGCGTCGAGCCCAAGAGCAAGAATGTCACTGATGACTCCTTCAAGATCTGGGCTACCGAGCACATGTACTGCTCCAAGGACGCCGACGAGGCCACCAAGGCCTTCCTGGAGTTCATGCTTTCCGACGACGTCCAGGGCAAGCTCGTCGAGGAGCAGGGCTTCATCCCCGTCTCTGCCATGAAGGTCGTCAAGGACGCCAGCGGCAAGGTCTCTGCTAAATAAGTAATCGCCCCGGAAAGGTTTGCAATGGCAAAACAGCTGCCAAAGCGCGACCTTGAGAACGTGGGCCTGGGCGTCACGGGCGCGTGCGTAGCGCTCGTGACGCTTGTCGTTGCCGCGCTCATCTTTATGGTCGCCCAAAAGGGCCTCTCGGCTTTTGTCAAGGACGGCGTCTCGGTCGTCGAGTTTTTCACCGGCACCAAGTGGGACCTGGCCAACACAGCCGAAAACGGCCTGCCCTATACCGGCGCCCTGCCCCTGATCGTCACCTCGTTTGCGGTCATGGTGCTCTCCACGCTTATCGCGCTGCCCATCGCCATCGGCTCTGCCATCTTTGCGGTCGAGATTAGCCCTAAGTTTGGCTCTAAGATCTTTCAGCCGCTCATTGAGCTTTTGACCGGCATTCCCTCGGTCGTCTTTGGCCTGATCGGTTTTCACGTGGTCGTCGGTCTTATGAAGAGCGTTTTCCACGTGAGCACGGGCCTGGGCATCTTGCCCGGCGCCATCGTGCTGGCGGTCATGATTCTGCCGACGATGACCACGCTTTCGGTCGATGGTCTGCGCGCCGTGCCCGACGGCTACCGCCAGGGCTCGCTCGCGCTGGGCTACACCCGCTGGCAGACCATCTGGCACGTGGTGCTCAAGTCCGCCATGCCGTCGCTCATGACCGCGGTTATCTTGGGCATGACCCGCGCCTTTGGCGAGACGCTCGCCGTGCGCATGGTCATCGGCGGCATCGAGGCCATGCCGACGTCGCTGCTGTCGCCGGCTTCGACCATCACCACCACGCTCACCACGTCCATGGCAGTCTATGCCGAGGGCTCGGCCCAAGACGATGTTCTGTGGGCGCTCGGCCTGCTGCTGATGGGCATGAGTCTCATCTTCATCCTGATCATCCACCTTATCGGCCGCAAGGGGGCGAAGGCTCGTGGCTAGCACGCGTATCCACATCGACGAGGCGAGGCTCGGGCGTGTCCAAAAGCAGGACCGCTTCGCCACGGGCGTGTTGACGGCGATCGTCGCCATCGTCATGCTCATCGTCGTCTCCATGGTGGCCTATATCCTGTTCGAGGGCATCTCGACGCTGTTCCAGCCGGGCTTTCTCACGGAGCCGTCGCGCGCCAACGGAACGCAGGGCGGCGTGCTCTACCAGCTGTTCGACTCGTTCTACCTGCTGCTGATCACCCTGATCATCTCGGTGCCCATCAGCCTGGGCGGAGCGGTCTTTTTGGTTGAGTACGCGCCGGACGGACCCATCCGCGACATCGCCTCCACCGCCATCGAGACGTTGTCCTCGCTGCCTTCCATCGTCGTCGGCATGTTCGGTTTTCTGGTGTTCTCGGTGCAGCTGGGCTGGAAGTACTCCATCATCTCCGGCGCCGTCGCGCTCACCATGTTCAACATCCCCATCCTGGTGCGCGTGATCCAGCAGGCGCTCGAGGACGTGCCGCAGGCCCAGCGCGATGCGTGCCTGGCCATGGGCCTCACTCGCTGGGAGGCCACGCTGCACATCCTGATCCCCGAGGCCATGCCTGCCATCGTGACGGGCATCGTGCTTTCGGCCGGTCGCGTGTTTGGCGAGGCCGCAGCACTGCTTTTTACCTCGGGTATGAGCTCGCCGGTTCGCCTGAACTTCTTGAGCTTTAACCTGTCGAGCCCCACCTGCGCTTGGAACGTGTTCCGTCCCGGCGAGTCGCTCGCCGTGCACATCTACAAGATCTATGGCGAGGGCAGCCCCGAGGCCCAGCAGATTGTTTGGGGCACCGCGGCGCTGCTGATGATTTGCGTGCTGCTGTTTAACGTAGTCGCCCGTATCGTGGGCAAGCAACTGGCAAGAAGGATGACGGCCGAATGAGCGAGATGAATGCAACGCCCGCAACCGAAGCGGCATCGTCCGAGACCCAGGACTTCCTGTCGAGCGTGGGGGAGAGCGAGAAGCGCGTGCGCGTGAGCGGCAAGGCCGTGAGCGACGAGGTCGTGCTCTCCACCAAGGACGTCAACGTGTACTATGGCGACCACCATGCACTGCACAATACGTCGCTCGACTTCCACAAGGGCGAGATCACGGCGCTCATTGGGCCTTCGGGCTGCGGTAAGTCGACCTTCTTGCGTAGCCTCAACCTCATGAATCGCGAGATTCGCGGCTGCCGCGTGGAGGGCGAGATCAACTATCGCGGGCGCAACGTGAACACCAAGACCGAAAACACCTACGAGCTGCGCCGTTCCATTGGCATGGTGTTCCAGCAGCCCAACCCGTTCCGCAAGTCCATTCGCGACAACATCACGTTTGCGCCTAAGCGCCACGGCATCACCGACCGCGACGAGCTCGACCGCATGGTCGAGGAGAGCCTGCGCGGCGCGGCGCTGTGGGACGAGGTCAAGGACAAGCTCGACAAGAGCGCCCATGCGCTTTCGGGCGGTCAGCAGCAGCGCCTGTGCATCGCGCGCACGCTGGCGCTCAACCCCGACGTGATCTTGTTCGACGAGCCCTGCTCGGCGCTCGACCCCATCTCGACGCTGGCGATCGAGGACCTCATGTCGTCGATCGTTGCCGACCGCGCCATCGTCATCGTGACGCACAACATGGAGCAGGCGTCGCGTGTGTCCAACCGCACGGCGTTTTTCTACATGGGCGATATGGTCGAGTACGACGAGACTGACGAGATTTTCCAACGGCCCAAGGACAAGCGGCTGAATGATTACCTCACCGGCATGTTCTCCTAGTCCGGGACATGCTTGAGGCCCGCGGTGGCCACGGTCGCCACGGGACTGATTGGGGAGGCGGGTCATCTCTTGTGGGAGATGGCCCGCCTTTTTGTGTCGTGTGCGGCCCGCCTTTTCGCTGCTATCATGGACAACGTTGAATTTCTACGAAGGAGCAGGGCATATGGCGATTCTTTTGGGATGCGATTCCGTCAGCCTAGAGTTTCCCACCAAGCATATTTTCGATAGCGTGACGCTCGGCGTGGGCGAGGGTGACCGCATTGGTATTGTCGGTAAAAACGGCGACGGCAAGTCGACGCTGCTGAGCGTGCTCGCCGGCACGCTGGAGCCCGATGACGGACGCGTGACGCACCGCCGCGGCACGACGATTGGATTGCTCGGCCAAAAGGATAACCTGGTCGATACCGACACCGTGCATCATGCCGTCGTCGGTGACACGCCTGAATACGAGTGGGCCTCGAGCCCGCGTACGCGCCAGATTCTGGCCGGCCTTATTAGCGATGTGCCCTGGGAGGGCACGGTGGGCGAGCTTTCGGGCGGCCAGCGCCGTCGCGTGGACCTCGCGCGCCTGCTGATCGGCGACTATGACGTGCTCATGCTCGACGAGCCCACCAACCACCTGGACATGCGCACCATCAACTGGCTCGCGCGTCACTTAAAGGCCCGCTGGCAGCGCGGCCAGGGCGCGATGCTCGTGGTCACGCACGACCGCTGGTTCTTGGACGAGGTCTGCACCAGTATGTGGGAGGTCCACGACGGCCAGGTCGATCCCTTCGAGGGCGGTTACTCCGCATATATCCTGCAGCGCGTGGAGCGCGACCGCATGGCCGCGGTTACCGAGGGGCGCCGTCGCAACATGGCGCGCAAGGAGCTCGCGTGGCTGAGCCGCGGCGCCCAGGCGCGTTCCACCAAGCCCAAGTTTCGTGTTGATGCCGCTCGCGAGCTGATCGCCGACGTGCCGCCCGTGCGTGACGAGCTGGAGCTCAAGCGCCTCGCCGTGAGCCGCCTAGGCAAGCAGGTTATCGACGTGGTCGACGTGGACGCCGGCTATGCGGATGCCGGCGGCGCGCCCAAGCAGGTGCTCTCCGATGTGACCTGGCTCATTGGTGCGGGCGACCGCTATGGTCTTTTGGGTGAGAATGGCGCTGGCAAGTCGACGCTGCTTGACGTGATCCAGGGCAAGATTGAACCCACGCGCGGCCGCGTGAAGATTGGCCAGACAGTGCGCTTTGGCGTGCTGTCGCAGCAGCTCGAGGAGCTCAAGCCCTACATGGGCGACACGATCCGCGAGGTGCTCGGCAACTATAAGAAGTACTACGTCATCGATGGCAAGGAGACCTCGCCCGAGAAGCTCTGCGAGCGTCTGGGCTTTACGACGCAGCAGCTCTGGAGTCGCATCGGCGATCTTTCGGGCGGCCAGCGCCGTCGCCTGTCGCTGCTACTGACAATCCTGGACGAGCCCAACGTGCTTATCCTGGACGAGCCGGGCAACGACCTGGATACCGACATGCTCGCGATTGTCGAGGATCTGCTCGACGGCTGGCCCGGCACGCTGATCGTGGTCACGCACGACCGCTTCTTGATGGAGCGCGTGACCGACCAGCAGTGGGCGCTGCTCGACGGCCACCTGACGCATATGCCCGGTGGCGTGGACCAGTACCTTCGCCTGTGCAACGCTACCGCCGAGGGCGAGCCCGTGGGCGCGCCGAGCGCCAAGGCCGGCACGTTTGACACCGGTGCCGCGGCAGCTGCGGCCGAAAAGCCCAAGTCGAGCGGTCAGCCCAACAGCCTGTCCAACGCCGAGCGTCAGAAGCTCCGTCGCGAGGTGAGCTCGCTCGAGCGCAAGATGGAGACGCAGCGCGCTCGCGTGGAGGAGGCCGAGGCCGCCATGGCCCAGGTCGATCCGACCAACTACACGGCGCTGGGCGAGCAGCAGGCAAAGATCGACGAGGCCCACGCCGCCATGGATGAGCTGGAGATGGCGTGGCTCGAGGCGAGTGAAAAGCTCGAGGGCGAGGAGTAGGCGAGGATGATCAAAGCCGCGTTTTTCGATATCGACGGCACGCTGCTGAGCTTTAAGACCCACCGGATTCCGGCGTCGGCGCAGCAGGTGCTCGACAGCTTTCACGAGCAGGGGATCGCATGCGTTATCGCCACGGGCCGTCCGACCTACCAGATGCCGGATTGGCTGCTCGATCTTGGTTGGGATGCGTACATTACGCTTTCGGGCCAGCACTGTTTTGATGCCAAGGGCGTCTACCGCAGCTGCCCGATTGATCCGGACGACGTCGCGGTGATTGTGGACCAGGTGGCGCAGGGGTGCTATGACTCGCTGTGTATGCAGGGCGAGAACTCGTTTGTGAACCGCCTGTCCGAGCGCGTGGTGACGGCCGGCAGCAACGCGGGAATCGTTTACCACGAGGAGCCGTTTGAGCACGCCTTTGACGCGCCGGTCTACCAGTTTTGCGCCTTTGTGGACCCTGCCGACGAGCATATCGTGACCGACGCGGTGTCGCATTCGCTCACTACGCGCTGGTGCGATCTGTTCTGCGACATTATCCCCACTAACGGCGGTAAGGACCTGGGTGTTGCGGCGACGCTGGAGCGCCTAGGCATCGACGCGAGCGAGGCGATTGCCTTTGGCGATGGCGAGAACGACCTGTCGATGTTTTCCGCCGTGGGCACGAGCGTGGCCATGGGCAATGCGCAGGATACCGTGAAGGCCGCGGCGACCTACGTAACGACCGCCGTGGACGACGACGGCATCTACAACGCCGCGAAGCGCTTGGGATTGATGTAACTGCGGGCCGGCACCCGGCGCCTGGGGACACTCCTTGCGGAGCGTCCCCATTTTGTTTTCGTCCCGCACGTTTTGTGAAACACGGCTAACTTTTAGGCAAAGTAGTAAGACATGGGCAACTTTTGCGGTAAAGTTAGCCGTGGAAAGTATCCAAAGGCTAACTAGCAATCATCGCGAAAGGCGGCCCATGGCCCTACGTGAATCCGGAGAAGACTATCTCGAATCTATTTATGTGCTCTCGAAGCACCAAGGCATCGTTCGATCGATTGACGTTGCCGAATACCTGGGCGTAACCAAGGCGAGCGTTTCCAAGGCCATGGCGACCTTAGAGAGTAACGGCTACGTGGAGATGGGCAAACGCGATGTGCATCTGACGGAACGCGGTCTGGAGGTCGCTCGCCAAATGTGGGAGCGCCATTGCTTTTTTGTAGGGCTGCTCGAGGACGCAGGCGTAGCGCCTGAGGTTGCCTCGCAAGAGGGCTGCCACATGGAGCACTGCCTGAGCGAGGAGAGCTTTGAGAAGCTAAGATCGATGCTGGGGCGGGACGGTGCTTCGGCGCCAACAATGACCGACTAGCACTCCCGCAGCGGCGCGCCTCCCGCGCCGGAACGGTGCGGGACAGCGACCGAGACGAGTGGTCCCACCAACTAAGTCCAACTCAGACAAGGAACCCCACCAGCAAGCGATGCCCAAGAACCGCCAGCTGTGTCAACGCAGGTCGGGGCCGGGCTTGGTTTTGAAAACATTCCGCAGCGCGAGACCCGTCTTTCCGTTGCTCCGCAGGAGCAGGAAAGACGGGCCTCATGCGCGAGGACGTTTTCAAAACCAAGCCCGGTCCCGGCCGGACAGCCCACGAACGCTACAAGTTCTTGACACCCATCGCGCGCATGGCGTTCAGGATGGCGATGATCGCCACGCCTACGTCGCCGAACACGGCAAGCCACATGTCGGCAATGCCCAGCGCTGCCAGCACCAGGATCAGCAGCTTAACGCCCAGCGCAAAGATGATGTTCTGCCAGACAATCGCCATGGTCTTGCGCGCCACGCGGATCGCGCGGGAAATGTTGGACGGCTTGTCATCCATCAGCACGACGTCCGCCGCCTCAATTGCGGCGTCCGAGCCCATGGCGCCCATGGCGATGCCCACATCGGCACGGGTAAGCACGGGTGCGTCGTTGATACCGTCGCCGACAAAAGCGAGCTTGCCCTTGCCGTTCTCGCTCGCAAGCAACGCCTCAACACGCTCGACCTTATCGCCCGGCAGCAGCTGCGCGTGGAACTCGTCGAGACTGAGTTGCTTGGCCACAGACGCCGCAACCTCCTCGCGGTCGCCCGTGAGCATGACGGTGCGCTTGACGCCGGCGGCGTGCAGGTCGCTGATCGTCTGCTCGGCATCGGCCTTGACGGTGTCTGCAATCACGATGTGGCCGGCGTACACGCCGTCAACGAGCACATGCAGAATCGTTCCGACGACCTCGCAATCGGGCGCTTCGACGCCGGCCGCGGCGAGCATCTTTGCGTTGCCAACGACGACGTGCTTGCCGTCGATGGTTGCCGTCACGCCATGGCCCGCGTCGTTGGTGGAGTCGCTTACGCGCTTGGGGTCGACCTCGCCCTGGTAGGCGACACGTACGGACTGCGCGATGGGGTGATCGGAGAACGACTCAGCAAGGGCTGCGACTTCGAGCAACGACTGCTCGGTATAGCCGGCCTCGGGGTGTACCGCGACCACCGAGAACGTGCCGTTGGTGAGGGTGCCCGTCTTGTCAAAGACGACGGTGTCCACGTCGGCGAGCGTCTCGAGGTAGTTAGAACCCTTGATGAGAACGCCCAGCTTGGATGCGCCGCCGATGCCGCCAAAGAAACTAAGCGGCACGCTGATCACCAACGCGCACGGGCAGCTGACGACCAAGAAGGTCAGGCCGCGCAGGATCCAGTCGGACCAGGCGCCGGTGACCAAGCCGCCGCCAAGCGCGAGCACCGCGGCAGCGCCGGTGACGGCGGGCGTGTAGACGCGGGCGAAGCGCGTGATGAAGTTCTCGGTGCGCGCCTTCTTTTCGCTGGCGTTTTCTACGAGCTCCAGGACGCGCGCGACGGTGGACTCGCCAAATGGCTTGGTGGTGCGCACGTGGATGAGACCCGTCATGTTGATGCAGCCGCTGATGATGTCGTCGCCGGACTTGGCGGGGCGGGGAACTGACTCGCCCGTGAGTGCGGCGGTGTCGAGCTGGGTTTCGCCTTCGACGATGACGCCGTCGATAGGCACGCGCTCACCGGGCTTGACCACGATCACGGTGCCGACGGCGATGTCATCGGGGAAGACCTGCTCGAGTGTGCCGTCGGGCTGCTCGACGTTAGCGTAGTCGGGCGCGATGTCCATCATGGCACTGATCGACTTGCGGCTCTTGCCCACGGCGTACGCCTGAAACAGCTCGCCGACCTGGTAGAACAGCATGACGGCGGCGCCTTCGGCCATGTGCGGGTCGGTATCGGGGAAGAGCACCATGGCAAACGCGCCGATGGTCGCGACGGCCATGAGGAAGCTCTCGTCGAAGGCCTTGCCGCGGCGGATGTTATTGAATGCCTTTTGCAGTACGTCGTAGCCGGCAATCAAAAACGGCACGAGGAACAGCACAAAGCTGGCGTAGATGTCGCCCGGGGTGCCGAATGCGGCAGTGAGGGTGCCGAGCTCATCGAGGGCGTACACCACGGCAAAAATGCCCAGCGCTACCAGGATGCGGTTGCGCTTATGCTCGAGTGACTCTTTTTTCCTGCGCTTCTTCTTTTTCTTCCTGGGGTCGGCGGTGGCCATGATTCGTATCCTCCCATTTGAATGTATGAACACTCGCTCATATAATTTCGCGAGCAAAGGCCGCGGCAAGCGCGGCCTTGCGGGTTGGCGTAAACCTGGGCTAGAGAATGATCTCGCAGTCCGGCTCGGCGTCGGCGGTGAACTCCACAACGCGGTCGAGGACCTCGTCGAACTCGGCGTCATCGGCCTCGAGCGTCAGCTTCTGGGTCATAAAGTTGACGGACACGGATTTGACGCCCTCGAGCTTGGCCAGCTCGTCCTGAAGCTCGCGCGCACAGTTGGCGCAATCGATCTCATCGAGCTTGTACTGCTTTTTCATGGTGGGTTCCTTTCCCGTTTTTGCGGCTTGGGTGCAGGCCGCGCTGGTACCGTGGTTGGTTGCTATTCGCAGATATGGCTCATGCCCTGGTTGAGCATGGTGTAGACGTGGTCGTCGGCGAGCGAGTAGAGGATATTGCGCCCGTCGCGCCGGAATTTAACCAGGTGCGACTGCTTGAGTGTGCGCAGCTGGTGCGACACCGCGGACTGCGAGGTTTCGGTCGCTTCGGCGATGTCTGCCACGCAGAGCTCGCGGCCCATGAGGGCGTAAAGGATCTTGATGCGCGTGGTGTCGCTGAAGACCTTGAACAGGTCGGCGAGGTCGTAGAGAAGCTCCTCGTCGGGAAGGTCCTCGGGCGAGCAGGTGGTCGGGATCGCGGGTTCGGTGGCCTCGATGTCGAGTTTCGTTTCATCAACGCGGATGCTCATTGCAATATCCTTTCATATGAACATGCGCTCATATAATTTACTTTCGATTATATGAGTGCATGTTCATATGTCAATGACGTTCAGGTAATTCGTTGTACAAAATGATGGGGAATAGTGGACGAGATCCCGGACTGAGCGTTTTTTGATAGTCGATGCCAAGGTGGGTACCCTCGTGCCGTGCAAAAAATGGAGTATTCTGCAACTATAGGGGTCCGCTAATTTATTGCAGGTCATATAATGCAGTTCAAGAGTTATCTTAGGGTGTTAATCCGATGAGTTCTTCCTCAAATGTTGCCTAACGCTCTCACGCAAGAGTGATTTCGCTTCACATTTGGATCCACTCGAGGGTGATAGACACCCGACCCTGCTGAATACTCGCAATTTTGCACGTCGCTAGGGTACCCACCTTGTTAGCCGGCCTAGTCTCCGGCCCCGAAGACCCTGCCCTCGGGCGCGAGGCTGCTTGTTTGGGCAAATGATGGGCTGTCGGATTCGACAGTCTGCATGTCATCGATTGCCGGAACTTCATTAATTGTCGGGTCATCCAGCGTGATGCCTTCGAGCGTTGCTTTTTCGAGGTCGATTCGTTGACGCTCTTCGGAATCCTGGCGGAGCTGCTTCTGAATTCGCTTTTTCTCTTCTATAAGCCTTCTGAGTACAAACTGTCTCAGGTCCTCTTGCATGATTTGAAAGTCTTTTGGCAGACGCGAGGGGCGTACGCCCTCTTTCCGCTGGATTGCTTCCATGACCCTAACAAAAGCGCTGGCATGCATAAAGGAATAACGACTGACGGTGATGATTCCGTATCCCATGGACGCAAGCGCATTCTTGCGCTCCTCATCGATGGCGCGGTCTTCTTCCGCGTCATGATAAAACCCGTTGTATTCAATGTCTGTGCGAGATTTCTTTAGATATGCATCCATAAAGAACTTTTTGCGTCTCGTGAGATTCTTTGCGGCAGCGGTGACCTGCACCTCGTAATCGGTCTCAATTCCCTTAATACCAAGTCCTCCTTCGCTTTTAGGCAGCGTTAGCATCATGACAAAGGCCGTTTCCATAGGAGACCGGCATCCATCGCGTACACATTGGATCGCCTTTCGGGCAAGGGCCAAACCGTCGCATCTGGTAATGGAATTAAAGAACTGTTAGCGTCGGAATAATTTAGCCAAATATAGTCGGCCGAGATTGACCAATCCCG
>UQEO01000062.1 GCA_900540095.1 uncultured Collinsella sp. | reverse complement strand
CCCCGCCTATCGCATCATGTGTCGCCGCCGCGGCGCCAACCTTGCCTACAGCGAGATGGTGAGCGTTGCAGGCCTTGCCTATGCCAGCAACAAGACGTGGCGCCTGGTGTTGCCGGCCGACGAGGAGCAGCAGATCTGCGTGCAGCTCTTTGGTTCTAAGCCCGATCAGTTTGCGAGTGCCGTCGCTGCCGTCGAGGAACGCGTGGGCGATCGCCTGTCATTGATTGATATTAACATGGCCTGTCCGGCTCGCAAGGTCGTTACCAAGGGCGAGGGCTCGGCGCTTATGCGCACGCCCGACCTGGCCGAGAAGATTGTCGAGGCAGCGGTGGGCGCGGCGCATGTTCCCGTGACCGTGAAGATCCGCAAGGGTTTTTATGCCGAGGACCGCAACGCCGCAACGTTTGCCCAGATGCTCGAAGGGGCGGGCGCCTCTGCAGTTGCCGTGCACGGTCGTTGTGCCACGCAGCTCTATACAGGCCAGGCCGATTGGTCTGTCGTCGATGAGGTTGCCGACGCTGTCGAGATTCCCGTGATTGGTTCGGGCGATGTGTTCTCGGCCGAGGACGCTGCCGAGCATCTGCAAGGCTCGCGTGCCAGCGCGGTGTTTATTGCGCGCGGTATCTACGGCAATCCCTGGGTGTTCGGCGATGCCCGAGCCCTTGCACTCGATGGCACACCGGTTCCTTCTCGCTCCTCGGTTGAGCGCCTGGAGGCTCTGCGTGAGCACCTGACGTTGACGCACGAGCTTCTGCCGCTTATGTCGCGCGCCCGTACGTATGCAAGCTGGTACTTAAAGGGCATGCCCCATGCCGCCGCCTGGCGCGCTCAGGTGGTGCGCTGCTCCGCGTACGAGGAGTTTATGGCGCTGGTCGATGATATCGAGCGCGACGTGGTGGCCTGCGACGCCGCGCTTGCCGCCGGTGAGTCGGTGCCCGCTCATCCGCTGGAGGCTTAAGGGTGGCCGTTACCGCGCTGTATGTGCACGTGCCGTTTTGCGCTCAAAAATGCCGCTATTGCGACTTTGATTCGCGCAGCTTCGCTCCGTGCGACCTGGGTGCTGCTCTCGATGCCTATTTTGAGCACCTGTATGTGCGGCTCGATGCCTATGGCAACGCCGGGGCACTCAGGCAGATCCGCACGGTCTACGTAGGCGGCGGAACGCCGTCGCTGGCAGGGGAGCGCCTGGTGGAACTTGCCCGTCGTATCTCCATGTGGTGCAAGCCCGTTGAGTTTACTTGCGAGGCCAATCCCGAGTCGCTGACCGCCGAACTCGCCACCACGCTTGCCGAGGCGGGTGTCACGCGCATCTCTCTGGGCGTGCAATCCCTCGACAATACCGAGTTGGCTGTTATTGGCCGTATCCATGATGCCGAACGGGCGCTTGAGGCTATCGCGACGGTGAAGGATGTTGGGCTCGATGTGTCGTGCGATCTTATGTGCGGGCTTCCCGGACAGACTATGGCGAGCTGGCAGCACACGCTCGATGGCGTGCTTGCGGCGGCCCCGCACCATGTGTCGGTCTATCCGCTCACGCTCGAGGAGGGCACGCCGCTTTACCGCATGGCGTGCCGTGACGAGTCGCTTGAGCCTGATGAGGATTTCCAGGCCGCATGCATGGACGTTGCGCGCGAGCGGCTGAGTTCGGCGGGCTACCATCCGTATGAGGTGGCGAGCTACGCGCTCGATGGGCATGAATGCGCCCACAACATTGCCTATTGGACCGGACAGGGCTACCTGGGTTTGGGTCGTTCTGCCGCGGGTATGCTCGATGCCGAGGATTTCGATCGCTTGGCCGGGCTGTATCCCGACGTGGCCCCCCGTGGTGACTTTCATCGCGTGCGTCTGGTCCAGCGCAACGATGACGCGACGGCGTTTGAGGCCGAGTACCTTACGCATCGCGAGGCGGCAGCAGAGGACCTGATGCTCGCTTGTCGCATGACGCGCGGTGTCGCGTCCGATCTGTTGGTTCGCGCGGCTCGTGTCATCCCTGCTGAGGAGCTGACAGCGGTTTGTGACCGCGCTCTTGAGCTTGGGCTTGCCGCTTGGGTGCCCGAGCACGGTGATACTCATGCGGAGCCTATCTCCTCTGTCGATGTCATCGCTGGCCGCTCCTGTGCCCGCCTGGCGCCGACCCACCTGGGCTGGCTCGATGGAAATGTTCTGTTCGAGCTGTTTTGGGGTCTAGCCTAGGCCGCTCGGGTAGAATTACCGCAATATATACGCTGCTGTGAGCAGGAGGTTGCCGCGCATGGCGACGATGAACGAAAAAGATTACTACGAGATTTTGGGTGTCTCCAAGGACGCCACCTCGCGTGATATTCAAAAGGCTTTCCAGCAAAAGGCCCGCAAACTCCATCCGGACGTCAATAAAGAGCCGGATGCCGAGGAAAAGTTTAAAGAGGTTTCCGAGGCCTACGCCGTGCTCTCGGACGAGCAGAAGCGTGCGCGTTACGACGCCATGCGGTCGGGCAATCCCTTTGCCGGTGCACCGACGGCTTCGCCCTATGGCGGTGGCTATGCCGGCAGCGCCGGTTACGGCAATCCCTTTGACGGCGGTTTCCCCTTCGGGGGCGCCTGGGGCCAGCCCCGTCGCGGCCAGGCGGCCTACAACCCCGAGAGTGGCGCCAACGTGGTCGTCGATATCAAGCTCGACGTCAAGGAGGCTAAGGGCGGTGCCCACAAGACCGTTCGCTACACCCGCTTTGACACCTGCGGACATTGTGGCGGATCGGGCTCCGTTTCGTCAGAGCATGCCCACACCTGTCCGAGCTGCGGTGGTCGCGGCCATATCGATGTCGACCTGTCTTTCCTGTTTGGTGCGGGCACGTTCCAGACGGTTTGTCCTGAGTGCGGCGGTTCCGGCAAGGTCGTTGCCGACCCGTGCCCCGATTGCGGTGGCAGCGGCCGTGTCCGTGTGACCTCCGAGCAGACGATTGAGTTTCCCGCCGGCACGCATGATGGCGACGAGGTGCGCGTCCCCAACATGGGTCACGCCGGCACGAACGGCGCTTCGGGCGGCGATCTGGTCGGTCGTGCGCACGTTGAGGCCGAGCGCCTGGAGGGTAAGGCTCGCACCGGCTTCTACCTCATGGGCATCATCGCTCCGTTTTTGGTGCTGTCGGCCATCTCGGGCGTGTTCTCCGCCTTCGCCATGATGTGCTTCATTCCGTTTGCCATGGGCTTGTTCATGGTGCTGTCGGACGGCGTGCTTCATCGCAGCCTGCTGTGGTGGAAGCGCGGCGCGATGCAGTTTGCCAATGGTTTTGCCAACGGCTTTATGTTTGCGCTCGTGTCGGTCTGGTTTGCGAGCTGCTCGCAGCAGGCCATGCTTTCGCCCTACGGGATGCAATAACATCAAACCCTCTGTTTGCGGCCGGCCCAGCTTGGGTATAGGACGCACTGTGACAATAATGAAAGTTGGAAGGATTCGGTCGTGTCGGAAAATAGGGATTACTACGAGGTACTTGGCGTTGACAAGGATGCCGACGCGCGGACGATCAAGCGCGCGTTTCTAAAGAAAGCCCGTACGGTACACCCGGATGTTTCGGACGACCCCGAGGCCGAGGCCAAGTTCAAAGAGCTCAACGAGGCCTATTCCGTTCTTTCCGACGAGCAGAAGCGTGCTAACTACGACCGTTACGGTACCGCGGACGGCCCCGGTGGTTCTGGCTATGTCGATATCAACGATATCTTTGGCGGCATGGGTATGGACGACCTCTTCTCGTCGTTCTTTGGCGGCGGTGCCGGCGGTGGCGCCCGAAATCGCCGCGAGCGTCGTCGCGGCCGCGATATGGCCATTTCCCTTTCGGTGACGCTCGAGGAGGCGGCGCTCGGCTGCAAAAAGACGATCAGCTACGACCGCCTTGCCCCTTGCGATGACTGTAATGGTACCGGCAAGGCCGAGGGCGCGACCGAAAAGCAGTGCAGCCGCTGTCACGGCACGGGCTATGTGACGACGGTCCAGCGTTCTTTCCTGGGCCAGGTTCAGTCCTCTTCGCCCTGTCCCGACTGCCACGGCGAAGGCACGGTCATCGATCATCCCTGCGAGACCTGTGATGGCCAGGGCCGCACGCCTTCTCACGAAAAGATTGACATCGATATTCCCGCCGGTGTTTCGACCGGTCGCCAGCTGCGCGTGAGTGGATTTGGAGAGGCCGGCCTTCGTGGCGAGCCGTCTGGTGACCTGATCGTCAACGTGCGTGTCGCCGACCACGAGCGTTTTAAGCGTAATGGCGATGACCTGTATCTGGTGAGCGATATCTCGATTGCGCAGGCCGCGCTCGGTTGCGAGATTGAGGTCGAGGGCATTATGCCTGACGAGGTCGTCAAGGTGTGTGTCCCCGCCGGCACACAGTACGGTGACACCGTGAGCGTCAACAATTACGGCATGCCGCGAATCGGCGGCGGCGGTTCGCGCGGTCGTCTGGTCGTGCAGCTGCGCGTGGTCGTCCCCACCAATCTCTCCAACAAGCAGCGCGAGCTGCTTCGCGCCTTTGCCGACGAGATGGGCGATGACGTCGCATCCGGTAAGAAGTCGGTGACCGACCGTATCAAGAGTGCCCTCGACGACATCCTCGATTAAGGAGCCCGTGTGCTCGCACCCCATATTTCCGTCGTCAACCTCGGTTGTCGTGTCAACCGGGTTGAGTCCGACCGTATCACTGCCGATCTTATGCGCCTGGGCTTTGCGATGGTGGAGCCCCAGGACGCCGATCTGATCGTTATCAATACCTGTGCCGTGACGGGGGAGGCCGAGGCCAAGACCCGCAAGGCCGTCCGTCACGCCCTGGCCTATCCCGGCGAGCCTTACGTGGTCGTAACCGGCTGCGTCGTCAACCTTCATCCCGAGGAGCTGCTGGAGCTCTCCGATCGCGTGATCGCCGAACCGTCCAAGATTGACGTCGCCGAGCGCGTCTGCGAGGTGCTGGGTGTCGAATCCGATAGCGTGCCCGCCTGCAGCGATGGCGACGTGGTCGATGCGCTCGGTCGTTCGCGGCTGGGCGTGAAGATCCAGGATGGCTGCAACCACCGCTGTACCTATTGCATCGTGTGGAAGGCCCGCGGCCCCGAGCGTTCCGTGCCCGTCGAGTCCGTGCTCGAACAGGTGCGTGAAGCTCAGGAGGCCGGCGTGCCCGAGGTCGTGCTGACCGGCGTGAATCTGGGTGCCTATGACGGCAAGAGCGCGACCGACGAACATGTCGAGATCGATGAGCTGCTCCAGGCCATCATGGAGCGCACCGAGATCGCCCACGTGCGCATCTCCTCGGTGGAACCCATGGATATTTCCGAGCGCCTGCTCAAGGTGATGGCTCGCTATCCAAAGCGTATCGCGCCGTTTTTGCACCTTCCCGTGCAGTCTGGCTGCACGGCGACGCTGCATCGCATGGGCCGTCCCTATAGCGCCGAGGCCTTTGAGGACACGGTGCGTATGATTCGCACCAACTTGCCTCAGGCGTCTCTTTCGTGCGATGTCATCGTCGGTTTTCCCGGCGAGACGGACGAGGAGTTCGAGGAGTCGCTGGCGCTGTGCCGTCGCGTGGGCTTTTCGCGCATGCACGTGTTCCGCTATAGCAAGCGCCCCGGCACCCTCGCCGCCGACATGCCCGACCAGGTACCCCCTGAGGTCATGGCTGAGCGCAGCCGTCGCATGCGTGCGGCGGCTCAGGAGCTCGCGGTTGCCGATGCCCGTCGTCGCGTGGGCACCGTCGAGCGCGCCGTGCTTGAGTACGGTGACAATTTGACGCTCGGCTCGTTCCATCATGCCCGTCTCGATGATACCTGTGGACTCACAGCCCCGTGCCTGCTCGATGTTGCTATCATCGGAGTCGATGATTCCGGCTTGGTCCATGCACTCAGGGAGGTTCATGGAAGCCTCGAAGATTAGACTTACCGTTCCCGAGGGTATCGACCCCTCGCGCGTTTTGGGCGCCGGCGACGGCGTCCTTCGTGCGCTCGAGAACTTGGTGCGCGCCCATGTGGTTGCCCGCGGTGACAGCGTTGCCGTGAGCGGCGATCCGGACGAGGTTGAGTTGGTCGCGCGTTTTTTCGAACATGCCTTTCGTGAGGCCGCTGCCGGGCGCACGCTTTCTGCCGATGATGTCTCTCGCTGCCTGGCTGTCTTGCGCGACGGTGAGCACGAGGCTACGTCGCTTCGCGATGACGTGCTGCTATCGTATCGCGGTCGCGTTATCCGCCCCAAGACGCTCGGCCAAAAGCGCTATGTGGATGCCATCCGCTCTTCTACCATCACGTTTGGCCTCGGTCCCGCCGGTACCGGTAAAACCTATCTGGCCATGGCGCTCGCCGTCGCCGCGCTCAAGCGCCATGAGGTAGGCCGCCTGATCCTAACGCGCCCGGTTGTCGAGGCGGGGGAGAACCTGGGCTTTTTGCCCGGCACCCTCGAGGAAAAGATCGACCCGTATATGCGCCCGCTCTATGATGCCCTCTTTGACATGATGGATCGCGAGCGCACCGATGAGCTTATGGAGCGTGGCGTGATCGAGATCGCCCCGCTCGCCTACATGCGCGGTCGAACGCTGAGTGATGCCTTTGTGGTGCTCGATGAGGCACAAAACACAACGCCTGAGCAGATGAAGATGTTCCTGACGCGTCTGGGTTTTAATTCCAAGTTCGTGATTACCGGCGACCTGAGCCAGCGTGACCTGGTGGGTCGCCGCGGCGGTCTTGCCGATGTCGAAAGGATTTTGGGTCGCGTCGACGATGTGACGTTTTCTCACCTGGAGCGTGCCGATGTGGTTCGCCATGCCCTGGTGGGCCGTATCGTTGAGGCCTATGATGCATACGACGATGCGCGTGAGCAGCGCGCACACGATCGAAAGGAGTCCCGTTGAGTGTATTGATCAGCAACGATGCCGAGCTCGATACGCTGCTCGATGCCCAGGAGGTGGAGCACATCTGCGGAGTTGTGCTTGCCGCCGAGGGTGTTGAGCGTGAGGTCGAGATTTCCCTTTCGTATGTCGATGAAGACGAGATGCACGAGCTCAACCTTGAGTGGCGCAGTATCGACCGCACGACCGACGTGCTCTCGTTTGAATGTGACTCGGCCTTTGACGAGGACATTCCCGCCGATGAGACGCTTGAGCTCGGCGATATTATCCTGGCCCCGCAGGTTATTGCCCGCCAGGCCCCCGGCTTTGGCAACAGTCCCGCCGATGAGTGCCGACTGATGCTCGTGCACGGAATGCTGCACCTGCTGGGTTACGACCACATCGAGGACGATGAGGCCGAGGTCATGGAGGCACGCGAGGATGCCATTCTACGCGACTTGGCGCTTGAGCGCGGCGAGGACCCCAAACTCGTCCACGTCGGCCCCATAACCAATCATTCCCACGACTAGGAGCCGTCTATGATTCCCGGATCGAACAAGGACCATCCGTCCTTTTTAAAGTCGTTCTCATACGCGATGGAGGGCTTCGTCACTGCCGTCAAGACCGAGCGCAACATTAAGGTCATGCTCGCGGCGGGCGTGTGCACCGTCATTGCCGGCTGCATCGTGGGGCTCGATATTGCCGAGTGGGCTACGGTCATCATTTGCTGCGGCCTGGTGATTCACGGCGAGCTGTGCAATACCGCCATGGAGGCGATTGTGGACCTGGCGACCCAGGAGCTGCATCCGCTGGCCAAGCGCGCGAAGGATATCGCCGCTGCCTCTGTATACGTTCTTTCCATTACCGCCGCGATCGTGGGCTTGCTTGTCTTTGCTCACGCGCTCGACTTTATTTAGAAAGGGATTCCCATGTCCGACAATATGCAGCCTACCGGTGAAGTTTTGGATGACGAGGTCCTGGACGAGGCTGAAGGTGCCGATTCGTTTGACGAGGTCGAGGAGTTCGACCCGTTTGAGGGTATGAGCGACGAGGAACTCGATGCCCTTTGCGACGAGGATGAGAGCCTCGCGGGCTTTGGCGACGTGGAACCTGGTTTCCGCAGCGGCTTTGTGGCCCTGGTCGGTCGTCCCAACGCCGGCAAGTCCACGCTGCTCAACGCCTGTTACGGCAAGAAGGTCGCCATTACCTCTCCGGTTGCCCAGACGACCCGCCGCCGTATGCGCGCCGTGGTCAACCGCCCCGGCTATCAGCTGGTTTTCGTTGACACGCCGGGTATCCACAAGCCCAAGGACGGCCTGGGCTCCGAGCTTAACAAGAGCGCGTTGTTCGAACTGAACGATGTCGATGTCGTCGCGTTTCTGATCGACGCCACCAAACCCATCGGCAGGGGAGACGCCTGGGTCGCAGAGCGCGTCAAGAACGCCCGTTCAAAAAAGGTCCTGGTGCTTACCAAAGCCGACGAGGCCGATCCCGCCCAGGTTATGGAACAACTCAAGGCCGCCCACGAGCTTATGGAATACGACGATGAGATCGTGACGTCGTCGGTCAAGAACTTCAACGTCGATGCGTTTATCGAGACCGTCGCTCACTTCTTGCCCGAGGGCCCGCGTTGGTTCCCCGAGGACATGGGCACCGACGCGTCCGACGAGACCCTCGTGGCCGAGTTTGTGCGCGAGAAGGTCCTGCGTCGCACCCGCGACGAGATCCCTCACTCCGTGGGCGTCATCTGTGACGCGCTCGAGCAGACTAAGAAGGTCCTGCGCGTGCACGCCACGATTTACGTCGAGCGCGAGGGGCAGAAGGGCATCATCATCGGCAAGGGCGGCGAGATGATTAAGCATATCGGCATCGATGCCCGTCGCGATCTTGAGCGTATCTTTGGCACTCAGGTCTTTTTGGAGCTCGACGTGAAGGTTAAGGCCGGCTGGCGCGATGACGAGGCGCAAATCCGCCGCTTTGGCTATAACGCCGAAGATTAAGCCTCGGCGTTCATGGCAGGCTCTCGCACATATCGCACAAAGGTGCTTGTCCTCGACAAGACGAAGCTCAAGGAAACCGACCTGATTTTGACGATGCTCGACGAACGGGGGCGGCAGGTGCGTGCCGTGGCCAAGGGCGCACGTAAGCCTGGCGGTCGCCTTGCGGCCCGTTGCGAGCTCTTCTGCACCGTTGATATGCTGCTCGCGCATGGTCGCTCGCTCGACGTGGTTTCTCAGGCGGAGCTTATGGAGGCGCCGCTCGGTGCCGCTCCTGACTACGAGACGACCTGTGCCGCCAGCGCGATTGCCGAGGTTGCGCGTGTGTGCTCGTTCGAGGATGCCGAGGATCCATTTACCTTTGCCATCACGCAGCGGGCGCTCACGCTTATCGGCAGCGGGCTCGACTCGGCACATATGGACCTGCTCGTGGCGGCCTTTGTCTTTAAACTGCTGTCGCACGTTGGCTACCGACCCGATTTTTCGGCATGCGTGCTGTGCGGAGACCCCATGCTGTCGTATTTTTCGCCCCAGGCGGGCGGGCTTCTGTGCGGGTCGTGCGCCTCGAGCGTGCCTGGCGCCGAGTTGGTATCAGTCGGCGAGGTCGCATGGCTGCGCGTCCTGATGTCCATGACGTTCGATGCCCTTATGGACGAGCGGATCGATCCGCATACGGCTGCTTTTTTGCTGGGGCTTTCGCATGTTTGGGCCGCCACGCACACCGACCAGCGGCTCCGTGCGATGGAATTCATGTTGGGCCGGTGATGATGCGTAGGCGCGCGCCGCTTGTGGTAACATACCGACTTGTTGGTACCTCGACCTTGGATGCCCGCTCCACCGGCGGCTTCCCAGTCCGAGGCGAATAGAGTCGCCCGCGGGCGACGCGAAACGAAAGGTGAAACAATGACTGTTTCCAAAGAGCGCAAGGCGGAGCTGACCGCCCAGTTCGGTAACTCCCCGGTCGATACCGGTAACCCCAAGGTTCAGGTCGCCATCCTGTCCGAGCGCATCAAGGAGCTGACCGAGCACATGAAGTCCCACCAGAAGGACTTCCACACCCGTCGTGGCCTGCTCATGCTCGTTGGCCGTCGTCGTCGTCTTCTCTCCTACATCAAGAAGAACGACATCGTCGAGTACCGTGAGCTCATCAAGGCTCTGGGCATCCGCGACAACATCCAGTAAGGATTTGTACATGCTAAGAGCGTCCTGCGCAGCGGGGCGCTCTTTTTGTGTAAGGGCGTGAACAATCACGCTCTACAGCGTGGCGGGGGCAGGGGGCCCGCGTCACATGAGAAGCCCGCAGGCAAGGGGCCTGTGGGGTAAAGGAGAACAATGACACTCGTATCCAAGACCTTTGAGCTGTACGGCAAGACCTACACCTTCGAGTCCGGCGAGCTTGCCAAGCAGGCCACCGGCGCTTGTCTGGTCAAGCAGGGTGACACCACGATGCTCGATACCGTGGTCGTCTCCAAGGAGCGCAAGAATTACGACTTCTTCCCGCTGACCGTCGACTTCAACGAGAAGATGTACGCTGCCGGCCGTATCCCGGGTGGTTATCTCAAGCGCGAGGGCCGTCCCAGCGAGAAGGCCACGCTCACGGCTCGTATGATCGACCGCCCGATCCGCCCGAGCTTCCCGGACGGTTTCCGCAACGAGGTGCACATCGTCGCCACCTCGCTCGTCGCCGACCAGGTTAACCCCTTCGACGTTATCAACGTCATGGGCGCCTCTCTGGCCATGACGCTCGGCGGCGTACCCTTCGAGGGTCCGCTTGCCTGCGTGCGCATCGGCCGCAACGTGGAGACCGGCGAGTTTATCGTCAACCCCACCTATGAGGAGCGCGAGAACTCCGACCTGGACCTGGAGCTGGGCGGCTCTGCCGACTTCATCTCGATGGTCGAGGCCGGCGCCGAGGAGATCTCCGAGGACGACATGCTCGCCGCTATGAAGTTTGGTCAGGAGGCCCTCGCCGCCTTCTGCCAGGCCCAAGACGAGTTCGTCGCCGAGTGGGAGCAGGTCAACGGCGCTATCGTTAAGAAGGAGTACCCGCTCGACCAGCCCGTCGAGGAGGTCCAGGAGCGTATCTTCGCCCACTACGACGAGATGGCCGCTGCCCTGCGCGACGCCGACAAGCTTTCCCGCATCGGTAAGGTCGAGGCTCTGAAGGAGTCCATCCGCGCCGAGTTCACCGACGAGGAGCAGGCCGCCTGGGAGCGCGAGATCCCCGTGGCACTCAAGAAGCTCGAGAAGAAGGCCATGCGCACCATGGTCGTCGAGACCGGCGAGCGCGTCGACGGTCGTGCCGCCGACGAGATTCGTCCCATCATGGTAAAGGACAACTACCTGCCGCTCGTTCACGGCTCCGGCCTGTTCCAGCGCGGTCAGACCCAGGTGCT
>UQEO01000061.1 GCA_900540095.1 uncultured Collinsella sp. | reverse complement strand
TGGCGGGTCTGCCGGCTGCGGCCGGTGGGGCCGGCAGGGAGGCCCAGACGGTCGCAAACCTGCTGGTGAACGAGATGATCGCCTACCTTAAGGGTGCAGGCGTTTCACTAGCCGAGTCCGGCATTGCGCCGGCTCAGGTGGCAGCCCTTGCCAAGCTGCTGGCGACCGATGCCATCAGCTCCAACCAGGCGCACGAGGTCTTTGAGGCCATGGCCCAGACCGGCGACGACCCCAACAAGATTGTCGACGAGCGCGGTATGCGTCAGGTGAGCGATGCCGGCGCACTGCAGCCGATCGTGGACGAGGTGCTGGCGAACTGTGCCGATCAGGCGCAGCAGTATCGTGACGGTAACCAAAAGGTCATCGGCTTTTTGGTGGGCCAGTGCATGAAGGCGAGTCGCGGCAAGGGCAACCCGAAGCTCTTCAACGAGTTGCTGAGAACGTCGCTCTCGTAAACGGGAACCCGGGAGCCCCGGCAGGGCGGGTGCTTCCTCAAAATTTCGAACAGTCCTGCGCAAGACGAAGGCCACATTAAGTGGCCTTCTTTGCGTGCGGAACTCATTTTGAGCAAGCACCCGCCCTGCCGGGGCTCCCGGGTTCTGCAACGACTCGGCCGTTCGGGTCAGGTGGGGCTGAATGGAATTTGGTGAATGAGGGCGCCGTTGGCGCCCCCATTCTTTATATATGTTGGGAACGCCAGGTGGTGGGGGTGGTGCCGGTGTATTGTTTGAAGGCTTGGGTGAAGGCGGCCTGCTGAGGGTAGCCTAGGCGCTCTGCTACCTGCGCTATCGTGAGCGCGCTATCGGCCAAAAGGTCCTGTGCTCGCTCCATACGGCGTCTGCGAATGTAGGCGCCCATCGACTCGCCTGTTTGGGCCTTAAAGGTGGCGCATAGTTTGGAGCGGCTTGTGTAGAGCCTCTCGGCCACCTCGTTGATACCCACACGTCTGCCTTTGTCGAGTGCGCGCTCAATCATTGCCGTTGCTTCTTCGGCAATGGTTATGCTGACGCGTGTGTCTGCCGCCTGCCGCGCCTGCTTGTGGGCCGCGCGCGAACAGGCGAGCTCGGCGACCATGGTCTCCACGATGCCTTGCATATAGACGTGCCCGCCTACGGTGCGGGCGCGGTTCTCGTTAATCCGGCGCAGCGTGTGGCAGATGGCAGACGCCGCTTCCTCGTGCCATGGCTCGGCAAACGCCTCAAAGATTCCCGCGAATTCGGTGGGATAGCGGTGCTCCAGTTCGTCAAAATATCCAGGCAAAAAGAGCACCGAGCGCGAGTGGTAGAGTTGCCCTGCAAACAGTGGGCTTAATTCCTCGCCACAGTTATCTTGGATAAAGCTGCAAACGGCATTGTTTGGCCACGGTCCATGCAAGAGTGTAAGGTTCGCAGGCGTTATGCCAGCCTCGGGCATGCATGTAAGTGTGGGCGCGCTGACTTCGCTCACGCAGGCGTACGGCTCAGGTGTGTATTCGGTCAGGTACATATCGTGCGTCGGGGTAATGAAATGCTCTATGACGATGCAGGTGGGGGAGAGGGGCATGATCCATGCGCGTCCGTGCGCCCGATCATTTGCTACCTCGCCGGTAAAGACGGCGCCCTTGCCGGAAAGCTCCAGGCCAAACTGCTCAAACTGTGGTGCGTATAGCTCGGTTATGTTGGTCGCGGCCCGATGCATTTTCGAAAGCGTCCCCTTCCTTTGCAGAAACATCCACGCCTGGCTCGATTGTGTGCCTTGGCTAACATATCAATGATAAGTTGATTACGGTTAACTCTCAAGCCGTTAGAAAGGAATCTCATGGCAAAGGGATCAAAAAGGGAAGGCGGCGGTATCGGCGAGCTACTTGCATATGCCGGCGACCGTAAATTCCTAACGTATTTGGGCATGGCGCTCTCGGCGCTCTCGCAGCTGCTGGGCTTTGGCCCGTACGTGTGCATCTGGTTTGTCGCGCGAGACCTGATCGCTGTGGCGCCTAACTGGAGCGAAGCCACCGATATCGCGATGTATGGCTGGTGGGCCGTTGGTTTTGCCCTGGCAAGCATCGTAGTGTATTTCGCAGGCCTCATGTGCACGCACCTGTCTGCGTTTCGCTGCGCGTCCAATATCCGCAAGACTGCGAGCGAGCACCTGCTCAAGCTGCCGCTTGGCTACTTTGACATGCACGCTACCGGTGAGCTGCGCCGTATTGTAGACGGATGTGCCGCCTCCACCGAGACCCTGCTCGCGCACATGCTGCCCGATATCGCCGGCGCCACCGCCATGGTCGCAGGTCTGCTCGTGCTGCTTTTCGCCCTCGATTGGCGTCTGGGGGCTGCATGCCTTATCTCGGTCGTCGTTTCGTTTGGCGCCATGGCCGCCATGATGGGCGGCAAGGGCGCCGAGTTCATGAAGGCCTACATGGGAGCGCTGGTCAAGATGAACAAGACCGGCACCGAATACGTACGCGGCATCCCCGTGGTCAAGGTGTTTCAGCAGACGGTCTACTCCTTTAAGGCCTTCCACGATGCGATCGCCGAATACGCCGACATGGCACAAAACTATTCGGGCACGTTCTGCCGAGGTCCGCAGGTACTCAACCTTACCGCGCTCAATGGTCTTGTGGCATTCCTGTTGCCCGTGGCGTTGCTGTTGGCACCGGGTGAGACGGACTTCGCGCATTTTATGGTCAACTTCACGTTTTACGCGATATTTTCGGCCGTGGTGCCGACGGCCATGACCAAGCTCATGTTTGTGGGCGAGGCCTCTCAGATGAGTGCTGATTCGCTGGCTCGCATTCGAAGCGTCATGGATTCCAAGCAGCTCTCCGTGCCCGCCCAACCCAAGCACCCTGCCGGCGGCGACGTGCGATTTGAGGACGTGAGCTTTACGTACGAGGGTGCTGAAGCACCTGCTGTCAGCCATGTGAGTTTTAGCGTTTCCGCTGGTAGCACCCTCGCCCTGGTGGGTCCCTCGGGTGGCGGTAAGTCAACCTGCGCAAGCCTGATCCCGCGTTTTTGGGATGTTTCCTCGGGTCGAGTGCTCGTAGGCGGTGTGGACGTTCGCGATATGGATCCGCACGAGCTTATGGACCAGGTCGCCTTCGTGTTCCAGACCAACCAGCTGTTCCGGCAAACACTTGCCGATAACGTGCGCGCCTCCAAGCCTACGGCCACTGACGACGAAGTGTGTGCGGCCCTCTCCGCAGCTCAGTGCGACGACATTGTGGCCAAGCTCCCGCAGGGCATCAATACCATGCTCGGTGCCGGCGGAGCATATCTTTCGGGCGGCGAGGTCCAGCGCGTGGCCCTCGCCCGCGCGATCCTTAAAGACGCGCCTATCGTGGTGCTCGATGAGGCCACGGCGTTTGCCGATCCCGAGAACGAGGCGCTCATTCAGCGCGCCTTTAGCAAGCTGGCGGCGGGTCGCACGGTCATTATGATTGCGCACCGGCTTTCGACCGTGGTGGGCGCAGACCAAATCGTGGTGCTCAACCAGGGCAGCGTGCAGGAGTCGGGTACCCATGCCGAGTTGCTGTCCCAAAATGGCCTGTATGCCAAGATGTGGGCCGAATACGAACAGGCCGCGAGCTGGAAAATAACTGCAGCGACCGCGGATGCCGCCGTCACGAAGGGAGGCGAGGCCTAAATGTTCGCCTCATTCCAAAAGAAGTATTTCCTATCCGATAAAGGCGTCGCCGGCGTAAAACGCGGCATTTTCTGGACCACGCTCACCAATCTTATTACCATGGCCGGCATGGGCTTTTTATTCCTGGTTATGGCCGGTTTTGTCGAACACCTCGCCAGCGGGGCTGACCTGCCGGATGCCCTGCCGATCGTGGGCGGCCTCCTGGTCTTTTTTGTGTTGCTCTTCGCTTCTAACTGGCAGCAGTATTACTACACCTACTGCATCTTTTACGAGGAGTGCGGCAAGCAGCGTATGGAGATTGCCGAGCGCTTGCGCAAACTGCCGCTGTCGTTTTTTGGTCGTCGTGATCTGGCCGATTTAACCGAGACCATCATGGGTGACGTCCAGGCCATGGAGCACGCCTACAGCCACGTGCTGGGAGAGCTTTGGGGTGCCATCATCGCAAGCGCCATTGTGTTCGTGGCGTCGCTGTTCTTTTGCTGGCAGCTGGCGATCGCGGCGTTTTGGAGCGTTCCCGTGGCCTTTGCCGTGCTGTATCTAACACGCGGCCCCATGACTCCGGTGTTCGATCGCGTGCGCGCCGAGAAGGTCAAGGTTACCGAGGCGATTCAAGAGACGCTCGACTGCGTTCGCGAGATCCGCGCCACCAACCAAGAGGCCCATTATCTTGAGGGACTCAACGTTGTGATCGATGCCGAGGAGCGCGAGACCACCAAGGGCGAGCTCGCTAACGGGCTTTTGGTCAACTCCGCCTTTGCCATCCTGCGTCTGGGCATTGCCACTACGCTGGTCACGGGTGCTGCGATGGTCGCCTCCGGGCAGGTCGACTTTTTGGTGATGTTTGCCTTCCTGCTTATGGTGAGCCGTATCTATGCGCCGTTTGACCAGGCGTTAATGTTAATGTCCGAGCTGTTCGTCGCCGAGTCGTCTGCCAAGCGCATGCGTTCCATCATGGAAGAGCCTGTGGCGCGGGGCAGCGAGAAATTTGAGCCCGCGGGCCACGATGTGGTGTTCGATCACGTGGCATTTGGCTATGGTGCGGGCGAGGACGGACGCGCCGGCGAGAAAGTTCTTACCGATGTGAGCTTTACCGCCAAGGAAGGCGAGGTCACGGCGCTGGTCGGTCCTTCGGGTTCCGGTAAGTCTACGGTGAGCCGCCTGGCCGCGCGCTTTTGGGATGCCACTGCGGGCAAGGTTGCCGTGGGCGGTGTGGATGTTGCGGGCGTGGATCCCGAGGTGCTGCTGCGCGACTACGCCATTGTGTTCCAAGACGTGCTGCTCTTTGACGACACGGTGATGGGAAACATCCGCCTCGGGCGTCGTGATGCCACCGATGAGGAAGTGCTTGCAGCCGCGCGTGCCGCCAACTGTGACGAGTTCGTGAACCGCATGCCGCAGGGCTATGACACTATGATTGGAGAGAACGGCTCCAAACTCTCCGGCGGCGAGCGCCAGCGCATCTCCATCGCCCGCGCACTGCTCAAAGACGCGCCTATCGTGCTGTTGGACGAGGCGACGGCAAGCTTGGATGTGGAGAACGAGACCGTGGTGCAACAGGCACTCTCCCGTCTGCTTGCAGGTAAGACGGTTATCGTTATTGCCCACCGTATGCGTACGGTGGAAAATGCCGACAAAATCGTTGTGCTCAAGAATGGCGTGGTTGCCGAACAGGGCACCCCGGCGCAGCTCAAAGCGGCAGGTGGAGAATTCGCCCGCATGGTTGCGCTGCAAAAGGAAGCGGCGGCCTGGCAGCTGTAGGAGTGTGACAAAGGGACAGTCCCTTTGTCATATTGAGTTCACCCCCATAGTTTCCAAAAAGTTAGCCGTTGTTGACCAAATAATTATACTAAACTAGTCTCAAAAGTGTACCCGAGCAAACTTGTTTACTCGGGTACTAAGGCACCGTGCCGCGTCCAATGCGGCAAAAGGGAGAAGCAACATGAAGAAGTCGACGTTCAATACCCTGCTTGTCGGTGGCGGTTTTCTGCTTGGCACGGCCGGCATCAAGCTGCTTACCAGCGCTCCGGTCAAGAATGCCTGCGTGCAGGGTATCGCGTGCGGCATGCGCATCAAGAACGGCTACCAGGACATGGTCGAGCAGGCCAAGGCTAATGTCGACGACATGGTTGCCGAGGCTGCCTACATCACCCAGAGCGAGGCCGCTGCTGACGAGGCAGCCGAGTAACGCTCCCAGGCACAAACTATGAGATTCTCGATTATTAGCGAGATCCCCGGCAGGACCCGTCTTCAATTGGCGGGTCCTGTGCCAGAGAGCGATCTCGATGCACTTCTTAAGCTCAGCGGCGATATCGACGGCGTGCACAAGGTGCGCGTGTATGGCCGCATTGGCCAGATGGCGCTGGAGTACGACGAGCCGCGCCGTGCAAGCGTGCTCGACGCCTTGGGCGCACTCGATGCTCAAGCTATCGCCGATGCCAAGTCGGGCTACGTGATGCAGCTTGAGCCACGCAAGCACAAGCTCGTCATGGATCTTGCCACACTTATCGGCGCCCACTACGCGCGCCGCTGGTTCTTGCCGACGCCTCTGCGTGCGATGTTTGTCGTGGCCGGCTACATGACCTTTTTGCGCACCGCCCTCCGTGAGCTCGCGCAGCCGCGCCTGACCGTTCCCGTGCTCGACGCTTCGGCCATCGGCATTTCGTTCATCAAACGTGATGTCGACACCGCGGGCCAGACAATGTTCCTGCTCAACGTGGGCGAGCTGCTCGAGGACTACACGCGCGCCATGAGCGAAAACGAGCTCATCAACTCGCTGCTCGACGTGCCCGACAAGGCACAAAAAGTGGTCGGTGACACCGAGGTAAGTGTTGCCGCCACCGAGCTCGAGCCCGGCGATCTGGTCGCCGTACGCACTGGCATGTCCATTTGCATCGACGGCGTGGTCGAGCAGGGGAGCGCTATGGTCAACCAGGCGACCCTGACCGGCGAGCCGCTGGCCGTCGAGCGCAGCGTGGGCGACGACGTGTTCGCCGGCACCGTCGTGGAAGACGGCAGCATCTTGGTGCGCGTGCGCGCCAACACGGCGCAGACCAAGCTGCGCTCGATCGTCTCGCTCGTGCAGACGGCCGACTCGCTCAAGTCCGAGGGCCAGTCGCATATGGAGGACCTTGCCAACAAGATCGTCCCGTGGAACTTCCTGCTCGCGGGCCTGGTTGCGCTTACCACCCGCAGCCTCATCAAGACCTCGGCGGCGCTGATGGTCGACTACTCGTGCGCACTCAAGCTCACGGGTTCCGTCGCCGTCATGACTGCCATGAGCGACGCCGCCAAGATGGGCGTAATGGTCAAGGGCGCGAAGTACTTTGAGTCGTTTGCCAAGGCCGACACCATTGTGTTTGATAAGACCGGTACGCTCACCGAGGCGCAGCCGCGTCTTGCCTGCGTACTCACCACCGATGGCTGGAGCGAGGACGAGGTCCTGCGCCTTTCCGCTTGCCTGGAGGAGCATTTTCCGCATCCGGTGGCGCGCGCCGTGGTCAATGCGGCACGTGAGCGCGGGCTCGAGCATCGCGAGCGCCACGCCGCCGTCGAGTACATCGTGGCGCACGGCATTGCCTCGTCCATCGAAGGGCGTCGCGCTATCATCGGTTCCGCGCACTTTGTATTTGAGGACGAGGGCGCGCAGCTCGATTCCGACATCAAGGAACGCATTGAGTCCCAGATGCAGGGCCTGTCGCCGCTGTACCTGGCGGTCGATGGCAAGGTCGTCGGCGTGCTCGGTATCGAGGATCCGCTCAAGGCCGGGGTCTGTGAGGCCATCGCCGACTTGCACGCGTTGGGCGTTAAGCACGTGGTCATGCTCACGGGCGACTCGGAGCGCACGGCCGAGCGCATTGCTCGCGAGGCAGGTGTCGACGAGTTTAAGGCCGAGCTGCTGCCCGAGGACAAGTACGCGTATGTTGAGCGGATTAAGCGCGAGGGGCGCCACGTTGCCATGGTGGGCGACGGCGTCAACGATTCGCCGGCGCTCGGTTTGGCCGACGTGGGGCTGGCCATGGGCGGCGGAAGCGACATCGCCAAGGAGGTCGCCGATATCATCCTGACTGACACGGATCTCGCCGCAATCGTGCGTCTACGTCGCATGAGCCAGGGGCTTATCGACCGTCTGACGAGTTCGTATTCCAAGGTGATGCTCACCAACTCGGCGCTCTTGGCACTGGGCATTACCGGCGCGATTACCCCGCAGACGTCGTCGCTGTTGCACAACGGCTCGACGATTGCGTACAGCTTGGACAACGCGAAAGCGTATCTGCGTTAGGGTTTTCGATTGAGCTTATGGCCTGCACCCGGGCGGTACCGCAGCCGCCAGGGTGCAGGCCTTTTTAGGCAAGTGCAGCTTTGATGGCAGGGGCTTCGGTGAGCTGCTCGGCTGCCTTTTCGTCTGAGCTGTCGAGTGCTGCCAGACTGCGGTAGACCCACTCGTTGACCTGGGTGTTCTTGACGCCTGCGGTCTGCATAAGGGCGCCTACCTCGCGGATTGCTGCGAACAGATCGGCTTTGGGACCCGCGAGCTCGACCTCGATGCCGTGGTAGGCGGCCGCGCCGCGGTTCTCACTCACGTGGTCGATAAAGCCCTCGACGGTCTCAAGCTGCTGGGCGAGAGCCGCATCATCGTCAGCGTCCAGCGCGACGAGTGCGTTCGATACCGTGAGGGCGGGATGTCCGCAGGGAACAAAGCCCTCGATCACATCCATAGCTTCGGTAATGGTTGAGCCCAGGCCTGCGAGTGCATTGACGAGTTGCTGCTTGGTATCCATAACGATCCTTTCGATGGGTCAATTTTGCTTGGCGAAAATATACGTGACGCGATCGGTAGCAAAAGTGCGAAGTGCGGCGCACATTGGGGTCTTCACAGCTCGTGCATAGAACAGCTGTCCGCTTTCAGAACGTGGTAAGATAACACTCCACAAGCGGGGCTCGCTCCGTATGTTCCTTGAAAAGTCGACGGGTGTTGGGTGCTCGTGCTCAATACCATCCAGACTTTCCCGACATTCGGGGGCGACTGGTTTCGACACGATAGCTCTGAGAGAGGAAGCAAGCCGAGGTCTCCTCGCCTCGTTAAACAGGGGTACCGTCAAATTGAATTGACAACAACTCTTCTTTTGAGCCTATGGCTCTCGCTGCTTAGTTTATAGCGGCGCGTCAACCCGGTGATTTCCCCGACACCGGTGCGACGTCATTTTAGGGGAATGCTCCTGCGCACGTAATCGGTATGGCGCAGGCTAAGACAGAACCGGTTGGGACGCCGCGAGCGTGTCGCTGCGCGCAAAGCGTCCGAGACAAAACCAGCGACTGAGCTTGGAGATGCCAATCAGGGGGCTTTCGTGGACCGGAGTTCGATTCTCCGCGCCTCCACCAATAGTTACAGGCAGGTAGAGAAGTGTCTCTACCTGCTTTTTTATTACATATAGATACCGCGGAGAATCGAACTCTATGCAGGGCGCGAGCGTAAAGCAAACGCGAAGCGTTTGTAGCGAGCGGGCGAGGACGGCCGAAGCCGGCGCGGATTTGCGAAGCAAATACGCGGATTCTCCGCGCAATGCCCCAGCCCAAAACAGATGCGATGTTTATCGAATCTCAGCCGGCCATGCCCCGCACCAACGGAACCCCGTACCGCGGAGAATCGAACTCTGCGCAGGGCGCGGACGTTAGGAAAACGTCGCGGCAGCGCAAGGTGGAACGCGCTTTCCTAACGGTCATCCAACGGAAACTGCCTCCCAGAATATCGGCTCAGAATGGGATGCATTTTCCGGATGGACTGTTGGCGGAAAGCTCATCCCGGAATCCCGTCTCAAACTGGGATACGCTTTCCGCTCCATCTTCTCAACTCCAAAACCTATGCGCCCTCCATTCCAAAACTGGGTAGAAGAAAGCCAAAACGCAATCGCAGGAGGTCAATATGACTGCAGAAGATAAGGCAAAGAACGCCGGCAAGGTCGCGCTCGTTTTGGAGGGCGGCAGCTTCCGCGGGCAGTTTACCGCGGGCGTGCTCGACGTCCTCATGGAGGCTGGCGTCGAGATTCCGGCTGTCTACGGTGTATCGGCCGGTGCCCTCAACGGCGTGAACTACAAGTCGCACCAGATCGGCCGTGCCAACCGCATCAACCTGGCTTTCTGCAACGACAACCGCTTCATGGGCGCCGCATCGTTTGCATCCACGGGCTCCATTGTGGGTTACGACTTTATTTTCAACGATGTCCAGGACCGCCTGGATCCCTTTGACAACGAGACGTTCGACGCGAGCCCCATCGAGATGTACGCCGTCGCGACGGATATGCTCTTTGGAACCGCCGCGTACCTGCCGGTCAAAAGCGCCGTACTTGACCTCGATGCCGTGCGCGCATCGACGTCGCTGCCGCTGGTGACGCCGCTGGTCGAGATCGATGGGCACAAATACGTCGACGGCGGCGTGGCCGATTCGGTTCCTATCGAGCATGTGCTCGAGGAGGCGGGCTTCGACCGTGCGGTTGTCATTGTCACGCAGGACCGTTCATACGAGAAAAAGCCCTACGAGTTTATGCCAGCCGCACGCGCTCGCTATGCCGACTACCCCTACCTGCTCGAGGCTATCGAGACGCGCCACGATCGCTACAACATCCAGCGCATGCATCTGTGGAAGTATGAGCGCGAGGGCCGCGCGCTGGTCGTCGCTCCGCAAAAGCCGGTCGAGGTCGGCCACGTTGAGCACGATCCGGCAAAGCTCCTCGACTTGTATATTCAGGGCCGCCAGGAGGCAAAGCGCTTGCTGGGAGATATCGAGGCGTTTGTCGAGCGCTAGCGTCGCGACGTCATGACCCATGGACGACATGTGCAGAAACTCTGGTCGGAGCCAAAATACCTGTTGACTCGGGCGGCGAGCGGGGTAATATGGACGGGTTACTTGCAGAGCCCCGTGAATCTCTGTAACAACACGTACTGTACATGGAGGAGTCTAAGTGATTTCGAAATCGACTCACTACGCCAAGCAGGGCGAGGTCCAGCGCAACTGGGTTCTCGTCGACGCCGATGGTGCTGTCCTGGGCCGTCTTGCCACCCAGATCGCAATGATCCTGCGCGGTAAGAACAAGCCCCAGTTCACGCCCAACAGTGACTGCGGCGACTTCGTTGTCGTCATCAACGCCGATAAGGTCCAGCTTACCGGTAACAAGGCCGACACGAAGACCTATTATCGCCACAGCGGCTACAACGGCGGCCTCAAGGCTGAGAGCTTCCGCCAGGCTATGGAGAAGCACCCGGAGAAGGTCATCGAGCGCGCCGTTCGCGGCATGCTGCCCAAGACCACCCTCGGCCGTGCCCAGATGACCAAGCTTAAGGTCTACGCTGGTGCCGAGCATCCGCACGCTGCCCAGAACCCCACGAAGATTGAGCTGGAGGCTTAAAGATGGCTGAGAACACCGTTGTCTACCAGGGTACCGGCCGTCGTAAGAACGCCGTCGCCCGCGTCCGTCTCGTCCCCGGCACCGGCAAGGTGACCATCAACAAGCGTGACGCCGAGCAGTATTTCGGCCGTCATCAGCTCGTTGAGAACGCCCTTGCTCCCTTCAAGGTGACCGACACCGCCGGTCAGTTCGACGTTATCGCTCTGTGCGATGGCGGCGGCATCTCCGGTCAGTCCGGCGCTCTGCGCCTGGGCATCGCTCGTGCTCTTCTGAACGCTGGCGATTACCGTGCTGACCTCAAGAAGGCCGGTTTCCTTACGCGCGATGCTCGCGTGGTCGAGCGCAAGAAGTACGGCCTCAAGAAGGCCCGCCGCGCTCCCCAGTTCTCCAAGCGCTAAGGTTTTATCTCCTTTCGAGATACAATGTACAAGCGGGGCCTGCCGATTCCTCGGCGGGGGCCCCTTTTCTTTTTTGTCTAGGGGGGCCCTCGGCC
>UQEO01000060.1 GCA_900540095.1 uncultured Collinsella sp. | reverse complement strand
CACCGGTTTGCCGCGGGCCGGCGTCCCGCTATCGGCAGCCACAGCCAGCGCGCAAGCGGCAACGGCGGTCTTACCGGTACCGACATCGCCCAGCAGCAGGCGGTTCATCACGCGCCCACCATCGCACATGTCGTGCAGAATGTCTTGGAATGCGGCCTCCTGCTCGTCGCTCAGCGAAAACGGCAGGGCTTGCTTGAGCGCGGCCAGGTGCTCGCCCGCGGTGTGGGCATAGGGCACCACATCGACCAGACCGCCGTCGTTGCGCAGACGCAGCGCCAGCTGCAGGTAGAGGCACTCCTCGTATGCCAGCCGTGCGCGCGCGATATCGCGCTCGGCCATGCTCGAGGGAAAGTGGATCGATCGAAGCGCACGGGCGTTGCTCATCAGGCGACGCTTAACGCGCAAGCGTGCCGGAATGGGATCAAAGGGATTGCCGACGACCTCGAGCGCACCGCTTACGATGCGGCGCATCCACGCCTGGCTCACGCCATCACTCACGTAATGGACCGGCAGGATAGTGCCCGCGGCACGCCCTTCCTCGAGCTTTTCAAAGTGCGGCGAGGCCATCTGCTTAAAACCGTAGGCAAACTCAACCTTGCCCATCACGGCCAGGCGGTCGCCCTGCTTAAGCTGCTGGGCAATCCAGGGCTGGCGGAAAAAGGCGACCTGCAGCACGCCCGTCTCGTCAATGAGTGAGACCTCGGTCACCTGCATGCGCGGACGCGGCTGCTTTTGAACGATACGGTCGACCGTGGCGATGATGGTGCACACGGTACCGATGGGCGCCATCTCGATAGACCAAGAACGGGTAAAGTCGAGGTATCGATGAGGGATATGGAGAAGGAGGTCCCCCACCGTCCGAATTCCCAGACGGCGAAGGGCCTCCTCACGTTTACCCGAAACATATTTGAGTCGCGCGATATCCTCGTCGAGCGCATTGCTCTGGGCAAAGCGATCCGAGACGCGCGGCACGGAGCAGAGCTCGGACATGGGCAGATGCCTACTCGATCGAGAAGATCACGGGATAGAGCGGCTGCTCGCCACGATGGGCGTCGATCTCCAGGTCGGGCTGAGCCTCCTCAATAGCGTCGACGATCTCCTGGAAGGCCTCATCGGACAGCTCCTCGCCGGCCAGAATCGTCAGCGCGTCACCCTCCTCTTCCTCCTGCATGCGGTTGATGCAATCGAGCGTGACCTGCTTCACGTCGGAGCCGACCACGTCGATGGAGCCGGCAATGATACCCATGACGTCACCGGAGTGAATCGGAGAACCGTCCGAGGCGCTGGAGTCGCGCACGGCGCGGGTGACCTCGCCATCGCGGACCTCGCTGATGGCGTCGACCATAGCGGCGACGGCATCCTCGAGCTCGGAATCGGGTAGGACCGCGAACAGCGCGGAGAAGGCCTGCGGAACGGTCTTGGTGGGAACGACGGCGACCTTCTTGTCCGTGCAGGCAGAAGCGGCAGCCTCGATTGCAGGCTTTCTGGTCGGTGCGGGCAGAAGGGGCAGCCTCGGCAGCCATGCGGATGTTGCCGTTATTGGGCAGGATGATGACCGAGGTCGCGTTGACTTGGTCCACGGCACCCAGCAGGTCGGCGGTCGAGGGGTTCATGGTCTGGCCACCCGAGACGATCACGTCGACGCCAAGGGACTTGAGGATGTCCGCCTCGCCGGAACCGGCGGCAACGGCGACAAAACCCAACGCCTTGGCGGGCTCGACGGCCTTTTCTTGATCCTCGTGGATCTTGGCGGTACGGTCGTGGGCCTCCATCTCCATGTTGTGGATAAAGACCTCATATATCTGACCGAGCTGCAGCATGTGCTCGAGCACCAGGTTGGGGGTATTGGAGTGCACATGGATCTTGTAGTCGGGATAGGCGCCCACGAGCAGCTCACAGTCGCCCATGGAGCCTAGGAACTTAAGGCATTCGTCCTCGTCAAACGGGGCGTCGGCCTTAAAGAGAAACTCGTTGCAGTAGCGGAACTCCGAGCCCTCCCAGTCGTCGTTAGCCTCGATCTCAACGCGGCCAAGAGCGGCATCGCGGGCAGAGCCGGCGGAGTCAAACGTAGCGGAGAAATCCTCGACAACGGTGCTGCGGCCAAGTGCAGCAGCCACAAAGTTCTCAAGGAAGATGGCGAAGCCAAAGGCGCCGGAGTCGACCACGCCGTTCTCCTTCAGAACGGGCAGCAGGTCGGGCGTGCGGGCGACGGACTGGTACGCCTCGACGACGATAGCATCGAGCGCATCCTCGGCCGAGAACTTCTTCTTCTCGCACTCATCGGCCTTGGTCGAGACATCGCGCAGGACCGTGAGGATCGTGCCCTCGATGGGCTTGCGGACAGCCTGGAAGGCGACCTTGACGGCACGACGGAAGGCGAAGGCAATGTTGGCGGACGTAATAGGCTCGTCGGCAGAGACAAGGCCCTCGGCCACGCCGCGAAGAATCTGCGAGGTAATAACGCCGGAGTTACCGCGAGCGCCCATGAGAGAGCCGTGGGTGATGGCACCGGCGATGGCCTCCATATCGGCATCGGCGGGAAGGGCAGAGAGCTCCTTGGTCACCGAGGCGAGCGTGAGCGACATGTTGGTGCCGGTATCGCCATCGGGCACGGGGAAGACGTTGAGCTTGTTGATCTCCTCGGCCTTGTCGGAAACGGCAGCCGCAGCGATCGGAAAACAGGTGCGAATGGTCTTTGCAATCATGGGTATTTGAATCTCCGTTTTCGGATGCTAGTTCAGACGGCTCTTGAGCGCGTCGATATGGATGCCGATCTTAAGGCTGGCGGGATCGATCTGGGCGATCTCCTGCAGGGTGAAGGCAACGGAGCTCGAAAGATTGTGGCAGACGGACTTCATGTTGACGCCGTTCTCGAGCACGACGTGAAGATCGACCGTAAGGCCGTTCTCGTCGGCAGAGACAAGCACGCCCTTGCGGAGGCGCTGACCGGCAAGCAGGCGCACGCTCTCGGCGCCCTGGAGCTGCTCAGCCATACCGACAACGCCATAGCACGTCATCGCGGCATAACCGGCAATATCGGCAATAACGTCGTTCGAGACGCTCAGGCTGCCGTTAATGGTCTCAGACACAAGAATCTCCTTTTCTTGGTGCTCGCGGCACCATGTCGTGGGAGCAATCATTGCATTATTCTACAACGACCGCGCCATGTTGAGGTGGCGGGCCTCGGGATTACATCCTCGACACGAAATGTTGATACGGTAACGTTCGCGAACGGCGATCGCGGCATGAAAAAACCCGCCTCATAAGCGACGGGTTTTACAACCTGGCTCCTCGGGTAGGACTCGAACCTACAACAGCGCGGTTAACAGCCGCGTGCTCTACCATTGAGCTACCGAGGAATTTAAAGCCCAACGGAATAGGCTGGAAAATTCTGGCTCCCCGGGTAGGACTCGAACCTACAACAGCGCGGTTAACAGCCGCGTGCTCTACCATTGAGCTACCGAGGAATAGGTGCGTGCTCTCAAGCAACGAAGTTTATTATACGGACGAATCAGCTCAGGGCAAGAACTTTTTTAAGAAATTTTCTCTCCATGATCCCTTGGGGACGGCCCAACTGCCGGCACCAGCAACGGAAACGCCGATGTATTGACAATGCCAGCGAGCGGGCACCAGAGCGAACAAATTGGCATGAAAAGAGGACGGCATAGACCTTCTGGTCATGCCGTCCTCTTTGAATGACAAGTTGTCGCTCTGGTGTCCGCGCAGCGTCGACAAGTTACGGCGTTTGGTAAAACGCCGTAACTACTAAGACTCGATATAGTCCTTGAGCTTGCTGCTGCGGCTCGGGTGGCGAAGCTTGGCCAGGGTCTTGGACTCGATCTGGCGGATGCGCTCGCGCGTGACGCCAAACTCGCGGCCGACTTCCTCGAGCGTACGGGGATGTCCGTCGACAAGGCCAAAGCGCAGCTCGATAACCTTGCGCTCACGATCGGCAAGCGAGTCGAGCACCTGGGTGAGCTGCTCCTGCAGCATGGAGAAGCTGGCCGCATCGGGCGGAACGATGGCCTGGGAGTCCTCGATGAAGTCGCCCAGCTGAGAATCCTCTTCCTCGCCGATGGGCGTCTCGAGCGACACGGGCTCCTGCGAGATCTTCTGGATCTCGCGGACGCGGTCGGCGCTCATGTCCATCTCGGCACCGATCTCCTCGGGGGTCGGGTCGCGGCCCAAGTCCTGAAGGAGCTGACGCTGCACGCGGACGAGCTTATTGATGGTCTCGACCATGTGCACGGGAATACGGATGGTACGGGCCTGGTCGGCGATAGCGCGCGTGATGGCCTGACGGATCCACCACGTGGCGTACGTGGAGAACTTAAAGCCCTTCTGGTAGTCGAACTTCTCGACGGCGCGAATCAGACCGAGGTTGCCCTCCTGGATCAGGTCCAGGAACAGCATGCCGCGGCCGACATAGCGCTTGGCGATGGAGACGACCAGACGCAGGTTTGCGCTGATGAGCGCCTGCTTGGCTTCGAGGCCCACGTTCTCAATGCGCGTAAGACGACGCATCTCGGCACGCGTGAGTTCGAGCTCACCAGCATCGGCAGCCTCGAGCTTCTCGGTGGCCTCGAGACCGGCCTCGATCTTCATGGCCAGATCGACCTCTTCGGAGGCGGTCAGCAGGTCGACCTTGCCGATCTCCTTGAGGTACATACGGACCGGGTCGCCGGTCAGCATCACCGTGGAGGCATCGATGCCGCGCACGCGCGAACGCGAACGGGACGTGCGCACGGTGCGCTTCTTCTTGCTCTTGGAAGAACCCATCTCGGCATCGGCCTGACGGGCCATCTTGAGCTCATGATCGTCAAGCGAGCCGGAATCGTGCTCGTCGTCGTCATCGAAATCGTCGGTATCGGTATCGTTATCGTCATCGTCGACGTCCATGGGGGCGTCGTCGTTACCGCTCGCGGAGATAATCTGGATGCCGCTGTTGCGCAGCGCGGAATACACCGCGGTGAGCTGCTCGTCAGAAACATCGATATCCTTCAGGGCGACCTGAATCTCGTCCTCGGTTACCGAAGTCCTGTTTGAGCCGTTGCCCATGAGCTTTGCAACGTAGGATTCCAGCCCAGTACCCGTGCTCTCAGTCTTTTTTGGCACAGATTCTCCCTTCATAGTCCACAGGACTCAATACTTTAGCACACACATTGATGTCTATACCCAAAAAGAGGACTGGATATAGGCGAGAATACGCTGGTTGACCACAACATCTAGGCCTGTTCGGTTCCTGCGGTCTCCAAACCAATCAAACGGAACGGGTCCGCCACGCCGCCGATCGACTTTTGCAGCTCACGTTGACGCTGCGAGTCCTGCGCGGCCTGCACGGTCAGTGCACGACGGGCCTCATCATCGAGCGAACGGTCCTGGCGCAGCTTGGCCTGTGCGGCGCGCATGCGACGCTTGATGGTGTAGAGCTCGAGCGTATCGAGCATAAACACGATGTTCGTCTCGGTGGGGTGCTTGCTCGTCGCCGAGATGCGCCCGGCACTCACAAGCGTTGCCGCATCGGGACACACTGAGCGCGCCGCATCCATGCAGACTGCAGGATCGGTTCCCGGCGGCGTTGCCAGAACAGCCCATGCGATGGACTCGTGACGTGGGTCAACCCACTCGATGGAGCAGATGCGGTCGGCATACGTGCGGAACAGGTCGGGGTAGCTCGTGAGCATGGTCAGCAGCTCGCGCTCCCCTGCCAAGGACTTGCGCTCTAGATCGGTAAGAACCATAGGGGCCGAGGCGTCTGTCGGGGCACCGGCGGGCGCGGCGCCCATACCATCAGGCACATCGATCGGCGGAAGATCGTCGACGACCTCCACGGGCGCGGCACCGTAGGCATCGAGCGGGACGTAGTCGTACGGCTCTTCTTCGACCGGCGCGGACACCGGCGGCGTAGCGCCCGATGCCCAAGCACCGCGACCGGCATCGCAAGAACCCGACGTCCGACCGCCCGCGCTACCGGACCGCTCAGCCTGTGCCCGCTGGCGCTCATAGTTCTGCTCACGACGTCGTTCCGCATCCTCGCGCTTGGCGACATCGCGAAACACACGGCCCGAGCTCGCACGCACGGTCTCCAGATCCAAACCCAACAGGTCGGCAATCTGGATAAAGTACGTGTCGATCATATAGCTGTTGCGCAACGGATAGATAAGCGTCAGCGCATCCTCCAGCGCCTTGGCGCGACCGCCCGGCGTGGTGATGTCGCTCGACTCCTGCAGCGAACGGTAAACAAAGTCCATAAGCGGCTCGGCAGCGTCGATGCGCGTCTGCAGTGCCTCGCCACCATGCGCCGTGATGAACTCCATGGGATCGTTACCGTCGGGCAGCACCACGCAACGCAGATCCATAGAATCCTGCTCGATAAACTGAATCGCACGGCGAGCGGCCTTTTGGCCGGCGGCGTCACCATCGAACATGTACACGATGCGCTTGGCAAAGCGGGTGAGCGTCTTGACGTGATGCTCCGTGAGGGCGGTGCCCAGCGTGGCGACAACGTTTTTAATCCCCGCCTCCCAGCAGGCGATGCAATCGGTATAACCCTCCACCACGATGGCGGTATCCTGCGCGACGATAAACTCCTTGGCCCAATTAAAACCGTAGAGGTTTCGCTTTTTATGGAACACACTCGTCTCGGCGGTGTTGAGATACTTGGGTTGGCCGTCACCCATGATGCGACCGCCAAAGGCAATGTTGTGACCCTGCTCGTCAAAGATGGGGAACATTACGCGGTCGTAGAAGCGGTCGGCAAGCTGCCCGCGCCCGCGGCTCACGGCAACGTTGGCGTCGATCATCTCCTGCGGGGTAAAACCCGCCTGGGACAGGTGCGACACCAGCGCGTTACGGCCCGGTGCAAAGCCCAGGCAGTAGCGGCGGCAGACGTCGCCGCCCATACCGCGGCTGGCAAAGTACTCGCGCGGACGGCTGTCCTTACCGCGCATAAGCATGGTGTGATAGAACTGGGCGGTTTCGGCACACAGGTCATAGATGCGGGCGCGCTTGGTGCCGCGCTCGCGATAGGCGCCGGTATCGTGCAGCTCAATACCGGCACGGTCGGCCAGGTAGCGAATCGACTCGGGAAAGCTCAGGTTCTCGCGCTTCATGATGTAGGTGAAGACGTCGCCGCCCTCGCCACAGCCAAAGCAGTGCCACACCTGCGTGGCGGGGATAATATGAAACGACGGGGTCTTTTCGCCATGGAAGGGACAGCAACCCCAAAACTCATGGCCGCGGGGCTTGAGCTCAACCGTTTCCTGCACGATGGCAACCAGATCGGACGCAGCGCGCACCTGGTCTTTCTCCTCATCGCTAATCACAGATGCTCACCCCCTGCTCACCCAAATGATGACGGATATCGTCAATATTACCCTCGACGGTCGCGATAAGCTCGTCCAGCGAATCGAACACGCGCGACGGGCGCAGCCAACGCGTAAACGCCAGCGACACCGAGGCGCCGTACAGATCGCCCGCATACCCGATCAGGTTGGCCTCGAGATGCGCCGAGGCGGCATCGTTGGCATACGTCGGCGGCAGGCCCACGTTGACGGCGGCAGGCCACACGGTATCTTCGACCAGCACCAGGCCCTCGTAGACGCCATCGGCAGGCACCTGAATACACTCGGGCACCTGAATGTTTGCCGTGGGAAAACCCATGTCGGAACCCTGGTGACGACCGCCGGCAACAATACCGCGCAGCATGTACGGACGACCGAGCAGCTCGGCGGCAAGCTCAACATGACCCCGGCGGAGCTCCTGGCGAATTCGGGTAGCGCAGATCGTCTGCCCATCGGCGCACAGCAGCTCGTGACCAAAGACGTCTACACCGCGCTCGGCTCCCCATGCTTGCATCTCGGCAACGCCCGAGGCGCCGCCACGACCCAGCCTAAAGTCACTGCCAACGCGAATCGAGCGAATGTCGACCAGACGCGATACCAGCGAGAGAAAAGCAACATGGTCAAGCGCCGCAACCTCAGGCGTAAAGGGAACGGCCACCACTGCATCGACCCCGGTCCGAGCCAAGGCATGTAGACGGTCGGCCGTTGTCATCAATTTTTGAGCGGGCGAAGGGCTTACCACGACGTCCGGGTCCGGATCGAAGGTAACCACGACCGCCTTACAGCCATGGGCACGGGCATCACGGACAAGCGCTTCGATGAGTTCCTGGTGTCCACGGTGAACGCCATCGAACACGCCGATGGCAATCGATGCGGCACCCAAGTGCTCGCACTCATCAAACGTATCGGCAGTAACGATGCGAGCCTCGTCCGACTCGCCCGCGAAAAAGACACGCGCGAGCTCGCGAGCGGACAACATCATCGAACACCGCCGATTGCTTGCGGAAACACGTGCTCCATAACAAAGCGGCCACTCTCAATGCGGGCGAGCGCCTTGAGTCCCCCATCGAGCACCAACGCAAACGGCGCCTTCGAGGCATCGAAATCGGCAAGCGCACGCTCAACGGGAATGCGTCGGCCGCAAAGCAGGTCGTCGGCAAGATTGCCCGGCAAGTCAACACGCGTGGCGCCCAGGGCCGCAATGGGATCCAGGGCAAAGCCAGCCGCAGACTCGGGAGAAAGCTCCTCGATCGCATGACAAGCGCCAATGGAAACAACACCGGAGGCCGTGCGGCGCAGCGCGGAAATGTGCGCGGCGCTGTCGCAGGCGCGGCCCAGGTCGCGAGCGAGCGCTCGGATATAGGTGCCCTTGCTCACCGAGAACGCCACGGTCCACACACACGTATCACCCTCGCCGCCCACGGCGATCAGGTCGGCGGCATAGACCTCGACGGGACGCGGAGGTAGATCCACCGCATTGCCCTCGCGAGCAGACTTGTAGGCGCGAACGCCATTGACCGAGATAGCCGAAAACGCCGGCGGCACCTGCATCTGCGGACCCAGCATGGCGACCAAGTGCTCACGGGCATAGGCAGGATCGCGGAGCTCGTTGGCAACAGCCACCGTGCGGACGGCCTCACCCTCCGCGTCATCGGTATTGGTCTCGGCGCCAAACGAAATGTCGGCGACATAGCTTTTGGTATCGAGGGTAAGCATGCCCAGCAGACGGGTGGCCTGGCCCACGCCCACCACCATGACACCGGATGCCATGGGGTCAAGCGTACCGGCATGGCCAACGCGCCGCTCATGGAGGGCGCGTCGGCATTGCGAAACCACGTCATGGGACGTGCAGCCCACCGGCTTATCGACGGCGAGTAGCATATTCAATTGAGAAGGCGTTCGACGAGCCATGTACCATCCAATTAGTTAGAGCTCGACGGTCACCGAAGCGGGATCCTCCCCCACCAGCTCGGCCAGCATGGGAAGTGCCACGGCGAGCGTCTCGCGAATCGTTCCGTTGTTGGAAAAGCCGGCGGCGGCATGATGCCCGCCACCGCCAAAGTTGGCAGCAATCTCGGACACATCGAGGTCGCCCTTGGAGCGCAGGTTGCCACGCACCTTGGTATCGCCCTCAATGCCCTTTAAGAACATGCAGACCTCGACGCCCATCACCGAACGCACCACATCGACCAGGCCGTCGCACTCGTCCGAGGTGACGCCGCAGGCCTCAAGGTCGCTCTGGTAGGCATAGCTATACGCCACGCGCCCATGCGCGACCGTCTTAATGCGACCCATGACAATGGACTTGAGGTGCAAAAACTCAACGCGCATGCTCTGATAAACCTCGAGCGCAACGCGCGCCGGGTCGGCACCGTGGGCAACCAGACGCGAGGCCGCATGGAATGCGGCGGCATCGGCGTTTTGGTACTGGAAACGACCGGTATCGGTAACCAAGCCACACAGCAGACAGGTCGCAACGCCATCACGTGCGACAATGCCACAATTGTCCAAGAAGCGGTCGATGATCATAGCGCAGGCTGCAGCTTCGACGCACCTCAGACTGAGCTCGGCAAACTCCTCGCGCGCTGGATGGTGATCGAAGCACACCACATGCGCCGATCGACGCAGCACCTCGGCGGAGTTGTTCAGGCGCTCGACGACCGGCACGTCCACCGAGATGAACAGGTCAGGATTGCCGGTATACGCAGATGCCGGCACCAGGCGATCGGAGCCTTCCATAAAGCGGTAGATGCGCGGAACCGGATCATCGTCTGCCAGCAGCAGCGCAATGTCCTTGTTGGGAAAAAACTTCATGAGCGAAAGGCCCAGACCCAACACGGAGCCCAAGGCGTCGCCATCGGGAGAAGTATGTCCCGAAATCGCAATGGAGGACGCACCCTCGATGAGCTCGAGGATGCGTCGCTGAATATCTGCAGACTCGCACGAGGCGAGGTCGGCGGAATTAGTCATCTAAAGCTGCCTCCTGGGCGGCATCCGCTATCGGATAGCCGTCCTCGTCCTTTTCGATCGCAAGCGTGGCGGGAACGTTTTCCAGCGCACGCGTGATGCGCTCGGCCTCATCGGTCGAGCGATCGATGCGAAAATCGAGCTCGGGCGTGACACGCCAATCGAGCGAGCGAGCCAACAGGCTACGAATACGGCCCTTGGCGCTTGCGAGCGCCTCCATGACCTCGTCGTAGCGGATCGCATCGCACGACACGTACACGCGCGCGAACGAACGGTCCACCGCGACCTCGACCGCGGTCAGAGTAACCAGGTCGAGACGCGGATCGGAAACCTCAAAGAGCAGGATATAACCGAGCTTCTCGCGAAGCTGCTCGCCCAGACGGCGGGTTGCCTGCGTTTGCTTCATAGCGCTACCCCCTACTCGGTACGGGCAACCTGGTCGATGCGGTAACCCTCGATCTGGTCGCCGGGCTTGATGTCCTGGAAGTTCTCCAGGCCAATGCCGCCCTCGGAACCGCTCTTGAGGCTCTTGGCCTCGTCCTTGTAGTGGCGCATCGAGGCGATCTTGCCGTTGAAGACCACGATGCCGTCGCGCACCAGGCGCACGGAATCGGTCGCGGCGATCTCGCCCTCTTCGACGCGGACACCGGCGGCGATACCGACTTTGGGCACCTTAAAGGTGTCCAGGACAGTCGCGGTACCCGTGGCGACCTCGACCTCGGTGGGCTTGAGCATGCCGATACGGGCGGCGTCAAGCTCCTCGAGGCACTTGTAGATGACGTCGTAGCAACGGATCTCGACGCCCTCGCGCTCGGCGGCGGAGCGGGCCTTACCGTCGGGACGGACGCCAAAGCCGATGATGATGGCGTTGGAGGCGTCGGCCAGAACGACGTCGGTCTCGTTGATTGCGCCAACGGCGGAGTGGATCGTGTTGATGCGAACCTCGGACTGATCCATCTTGTCGAGCGAGTCCTGAAGGGCCTCGATGGAACCCTGGACGTCGGCCTTGATGATCAGGTTGAGCTCCTTGACCTCGGCGTCGGCAATGGTCTCGAAGAGGTTCTCGAGCGTGACGTGCTTGACGCGGCTCTGCTCCTCGATACGGGCCTTGAGCGAACGCTCGTCGGCAAGGGCGCGAGCCTCGCGCTCGTCCTCGAACACGCGGAACTCGTCACCGGCGTTGGGCACGGACTGCAGGCCCAGGATCTCGACAGCGTCGGAGGGACCGGCCTCGGTGACGGCGCGACCCTTGGGGTCGAGCATGGCGCGGACGCGGCCGTAGGTAAGGCCGGCGACCAGCGTATCGCCCACGTGCAGGGTACCGCGGGTCACGAGCACGGTAGCAACCGAGCCCCGGGCCCTGTCCGGCCCAACCACGCC
>UQEO01000059.1 GCA_900540095.1 uncultured Collinsella sp. | reverse complement strand
TACGGCTGCACCCCCCCAAGGGGGGCCGCCGCCGCCCGCAGCTATCGTGTGCTGGCACAGATCGGCTGTGAGGACCGCCAGATTCGCCATTCGGTGATGGCGCAGCAAGCGGTATTCTTCCTGTTCCCGCTGGCAGTGGGCCTGGCGCACTCCTTTGTGGCACTTAAGGTGATCATCGAGCTGGTGAGCATATTCGGAAATATGAGCATCGGCGGCACCGTGGGCCTCACCTGTGCAATCTTCCTGGCAGCATACGGTGGCTACTTCCTGGTGACCTACCTCATGAGCACCGGCATGGTGCGAGCCGCCATCGCCACCCGCTACAGCGAGTAACTCGTTCAGCTTGGAATTATCGTAGGTTGAGCATAGGTCAGCGAAAACGCCCCTAAGCGAGCAAGGTGACGTGAAAGAGGAGGGAAGCGTACTTTGGGTACGCAACCGATGATTGAACGTCAGATTGCCGCTTAGGGGCGTTTGCAGCGTCGAGCCGTTACGCGGTTTGGTAAAACCGCGTAACTTCATCGTAGAAGCACGTTTGCGGGCGGCGGATGCTCGTCTCCTGTCGCCCGCTCACCGAGGCCCGGCAATTGCCTTAATATCTTAAGGACCTCGATTTGTCCAAGACTGAGCGAAGGAGCTCATCATGAGCGACGGAAAGAAAAAGCTTTCCTTCTTGACGGTCATCTCGACCATCATCTGCGTCGTCTTCGTTTGCGAGGCCGCCGCACCTGCTGCTGCCATTGGCAACCAGCAGTTCTTCTGGTGGATCTTCCTGATTCTGACCTTCCTGCTCCCTTATGGCATGGTCGTTGCCGAGCTCGGCACTACCTATGACGGCGAGGGTGGCATTTACGACTGGGTACGCGATGGCCTGGGCGACAAGTGGGGCGCCCGCATTTCGTACTACTACTGGGTTAACTACCCGCTGTGGATTGCCTCGCTGGCCACCATGTTCCCTGACATTTTGGGTATGGTCTTTGGCGTCGAGTTCAATCTGATTGCCAAGATTGGTATCGACCTTGCCTTTGTGTGGATCGTCTATCTTATGGGTCGCTCCAAGGCTGCCGACTCCGAGTGGGTCCTGAACGGCGGCGCCATCATCAAGGTTGCCGTTGCCGTTATCGTCGGCGCTTTGGGCATCTGGTACGCCATGGAGAACGGCTTTGCGAACGATATGTCCGCTGCCACCTTCTTGCCCGAGCTCACCAACACCAACGCGCTTGGCTACCTGTCGATCATCATCTTTAACTTCATGGGCTTCGAGGTCATTTGCACCATGACCGACGATATGGCCGATCCCGCTCGCGATATCCCCAAGGCTATCATCGTCGGCGGCCTGTCCATCGCCGTGATCTATCTGTTCGCTGGCTTTGGCATCGGCGCTGCTGTGTCGGCCGATTCCATCGATCCCGACTACGGCATGATTTACGCTGTCCAGACTATTGTGGGCGATTCCATGATCTTTAAGGTCATCTGCATCGCCTTCCTGATCACGCTGTTCGCCAACATGGCTGCCTGGTCCTTCGGCGTCAACTCCGTTGCTCGCTATGCTGCCGAGCATGGCAACATGCCCAAGGTCTTCACCTCGATGATCTCGGATGACGACATGCCCAACGGCGCCAACCTGGTCAACGCCATCGTTGCCTCCCTGGTGCTGTGCCTGCAGCTGGTTCCCATCGACGCCATCTCCAACGGTGTCTTCTGGATGCTCTTCGGTACCTCCGTTGTCTTCCTGCTGCTGACCTACATCCCGATGTTCCCGGCATTCCTCAACCTTCGTAAGAACGACCCCAACCGTGAGCGTATCTTTACGTTCCCGTTTAAGGGAGCCATGATGAAGGTCATGCTGGCTATTCCCTGCATCGAGCTGATTCTGGCTATCGTTGCAACGCTGATTCCGTTCTCTGTCGATGAGATTGGCGATAAGGTCCCGATGATCGTCATCTTCATCGTGCTCTTGCTTATTGGCGAGGTTGTCCGCGTCGTCAGCGCTAAGGGCCGCGAGACCGAGTACAAGGGTCTCACTCCCGAGCTGGCTGCTCAGCGCCTCGCTGAGGAGTCCGAGGAGGACTAGAGCACCCGGATTCGGGGCTCCAACCCTCCTCGCTACTTGACCATTCCCCGGGGTGGGTGTGAACGATAGCTCTGGTAACCACCGCCCGCCCCAATCTCTCTTCCGTATCCTTCGTGCGTTTTGTCTCCGCGCGCCAGGTTACGTCGTCGCTTGCCGGTGCGACTCCGTGAAAACCGGCGCCGGGCGCCCCGACCTTTGCCGGGGAACGGGCGTCCGCCACCTCTTGGTTTTAGGCTGCGGGTAACCCGCCTGCAGCAAGCGATCGTTCGATTTGGAGGAAATCTTATGCGTACGATCACCGAGTCCGAGTCCACCCCTAAGGCCGACGGCTACTTTATGCCTGCTGAGTTCGCTCCGCAGGATCGCGTGTGGATGGGCTGGCCCCATCGCACCGATACCTGGGCCCATGGCGCCAAGCCGGCTCAGAAGCAGTATGCCGCCATCGCTCGCGCTATTGCCGAGTTCACTCCGGTTACCATATGCGTCAATCAGGCCGACTACGCCAACTGCAAGGCCGTCTTTGAGGAAGACGAGAACGTTACCGTTATCGAGATGACCACCGACGACGCTTGGTTCCGCGACACCGCTGCCACTTTTGTTATCAACGGCAAGGGCGATAAGCGCGCCAACCACTGGCACTTCAACGCTTATGGCGGTCTTGTCGACGGCCTGTACTTCCCGTGGGACAAGGACGAGCAGATCGCCCTTAAGATGGCTGAGCTTTCCGGCTGTCGTCGTTATCGTCCCGATGACATGATCCTCGAGGGCGGTTCCATCACCGTCGACGGCGAAGGTACCGTGGTCGTGACCGACCAGTGCCTGCTTTCCCCGGGCCGCACCTGCTCTGCGGTTCTGGAGGAGGAAGAGGATCCCGAGTCCATCTGGCCCAAGTTCAAGAGGAAGTTCGAGCCCTGGAGCGAGGAACTTCGCGCCTATATGGACGAACACCTCAAGGATTATCTGGGTGTCGAGAAGGTCATCTGGGTCAAGGAGGGCATCGACCCCGAGGAGACCAACGGTCACATCGATGACGTCGCCACGTTCATCGCTCCGGGCGTCATGGCCTGCATCTGGACTGACGATCCCGAGTATCCGTTCTACGAGCAGTGCCATGCTGTCTACGAGACCCTTTCCAACGCCGTTGACGCCAAGGGCCGCAAGATGAAGGTCTACAAGCTCTGCATGCCTGTGAACCCGCTGTTCATGGACCAGGCTTCCTGCGACACCATCGACGCCGACGAGAACGCCGAGCCGCGCGTTGCCGACGAGCCGCTGATCGCCTCCTACATGAACTACCTGGTCACCAACCACGGCGTTATCGTCCCGCAGTACGGCGACGAGAACGATCAGCTTGCCGTTGACACGCTCCAGAAGATCTACGACGAGGTCTGGGGCGAGGGCGTCTACAAGTGCGTCGGCGTTCAGTCCGAGCAGGTCGTCTTCGGTGGTGGAAATATCCACTGCATTACGCAGCAGGAACCGTCCGCTTAATCGTCCGGCTTCCCGAGGCACCCCATCTCGCCGCTCAAACCGTCGCTCGCGTACCAAAGTACGCTTCGCTCCTCTCTCGCGGCGACCTGGGGCACCTCGGAAACCCAGCCGGTCAAGCGGACCGACGTAGCTAGTTACCGCATTAGTCATTGGTGCCAACCTTGGCAACAATGCAGGTCGAAAAAACGTCAGCGAAAACCCGCCAGAGCGAGCAAGGTGCCTTGAAACGAGGCGGCATTGACCTTCTGGTCATGCCGTCGAAGCTGAAAGGCAGATTGCCGTTCTGGCGGGTTTGCAGCGTCGAGCCGTTACGCGGTTTGGTAAAACCGCGTAACTAAATACGTTCCGCGATCTCGTGGATGAGGTAGTCGGTCTTTTCCCAGCCCAGGCACGGATCGGTGATCGACTTGCCAAAGACGCCGCCGTCGACCGGCTGGTTGCCGTCCTCCAGGTAAGACTCGATCATAAAGCCCTTGACCAGCTTGGAGATGGACTCGTTGCGGCGGCAGCTGTCGAGCACTTCCTTGCAAATGCGATACTGCTCCAGCGGACGCTTGCCCGAGTTGTCATGGTTGCAGTCGATGATCGCTGCCGGATTGGCATAGCCGGCATGCTCGGTATAGCGCTCGGCCAGGCGCTCCAGGTGCTCGTAGTGGTAGTTGGGGTAGGTGCGCCCATCGAGACCGATGTAGCCACGCATAACGGCGTGCGCGAGCGGATTGCCGTCGCACTCGACCTCCCAGTTGCGGAAGATGAAGCTCTGGTGCGCCTGCGCGGCGTAAATGGAGTTGAGCATAACGGTGGTAGAGCCGGCAGTGGGATTCTTCATGCCAACGGGTACCGAAATGCCGCTCGACACCAGGCGATGTTCCTGGTTTTCGACCGAGCGTGCGCCCACGGCAACATAGCTCAGCAGGTCGACGAGGTATTGGTAGTTGGACGGATAGAGCATCTCGTCGGCGGTGAAGAAGCCCGTTTCCTCAATAACGCGCAGGTGCATATGGCGGATGGCCTTGACGCCCTCGAGCAGATCGTCGGGAGCCTCGGGGTTGGGGTTGTGCAGCAGGCCCTTGTAGCCGGTGCCCTTGGTGCGCGGCTTGTTGGTGTAGACGCGCGGAATGATGATGAGCTTGTCCTTGACCTCCTCGGCGGTCTTGGCCAGTCGGTTCATGTACTCAAGCACCGAATCCTCGCGGTCGGCAGAGCACGGGCCGATGATGAGCACCTTGCGTGCGTCCTCGCCGGTAAAGACTTTGGCGACCTCGGCGTCAAATGCCTGCTTTTTGGCGGTAAGCTCGGCAGAAAGTGGCATTTCCTCGCGGATCTCCATGGGGATCGGCAGCCTGCGTTTGAATTCCATGGCCATAGGGGTCTCCTCAATCTATAGAAAGAGCAATAAGCGTATTGTCGAATGCTCGGCATTATCCGCTGTCGCACGCTAAAGTGCAACCCCTTGTCACCCCGAAACCTACCAAAAAGGGACAGGTTTATTTTGGTCGGTTTTATCTGGGAAAATGTCGGCACTCGCCGGAAGGGGGTCGGCGTACGGCACGCTGGAGCAAGTTGGATCTTCTGCGGCATACCCCGTGGGCAAAAAATGGCAAATATGAGTACTGTTGCTGGCGTAGTCTCATATCGAGCTTACAAGATAATAGGCATAACAGCAAATATGTTCATTAACGTTGGCACACAGAAGCATGTTAACGGGCGTTTTGATTAATTTGAAGGCGTATAGAAGCCGCAAAGAGGTCATTTGAGGCGGTTTTGGCTGCTACTAAAAATGTAACAGTACTCATATTTGACCTTTTTTGGCCACGGGGTCCGGAAGGGGCTGTCAATCGGGCCCCAAGAGAGCTAATTCGAGTGCCGTGGACGAAAAAACGGGGGCGCAGGTTGTCCTGCGTCCCCGTTCTCGGGCGTTATTCGTTCCCTGCAGCAGAATTTACGCCGCCTCGTCGAATTGCGAGTTATATAGGTCGGCGTAGAAGCCGCCCTGGGCGAGCAACTCGTCGTGCGTGCCCTTCTCGACGATATCGCCGTCGCGAATCACCAAGATCACGTCGGCGTTGCGGATCGTGGACAGGCGGTGCGCGATGACAAAGCTGGTGCGGCCCTGCATCAGCGCATCCATGGCGCGCTGAATAAGCTCCTCGGTGCGGGTATCGACGTTGGAAGTCGCCTCGTCCAGAATCAGTGCCGGGCGGTCGGCCAAAATGGCGCGGGCGATGGTCACGAGCTGGCGCTGGCCCTGTGAGAGGTTAGTGCCCTCCTCGTTGATCATAAAGTCGTAACCGCCGGCGAGCGTATGGATAAAGTGGTCGCAGCGTGCGGCGCGTGCGGCGGCCTCGACCTCGGCGTCGGTCGCATCGGGGCGTCCGTAGCGGATGTTCTCGCGGATGGTGCCGTTAAACAGCCAGGTGTCCTGCAGCACCATGGCAAACTCGCCGCGCAGCGCCGCGCGGTCCCAGTCGCGCACGTCGACGCCCTCGACGCGCAGCGAACCGCCGTCCACGTCGTAGAAGCGCTGCAGCAGCTTAATGAGCGTGGTCTTGCCGGCGCCGGTGGGGCCGACGATGGCGATGGTCTGGCCGGGCTGCGCCTCGCAGCTAAAGTCGTGGATGATGGTCTTGTCGGGCGTGTAGCCAAACTTGACGTGGTCAAACTCTACGTGGCCGGGGCGCTTCTCGGGAATCTGCGCGTCGGCCTTCTGCTCCTCCTCGGGCGCGGCCAGGAACTCAAACACGCGCTCGGTGGCGGCGGCCATCGACTGCATCGTGTTGCTCACGTTGCCCAGCTGCTGCACGGGTTGCGTAAAGTTTCGAACGTACTGGATAAAGCTCTGGATGTCGCCGGGCGTGGCATTGCCGGTCAGCGCGAGCTGCGCGCCTACCACGACGACGCCCACGTAGCCCATGTTGCCCACCAAGCTCATAAGCGGCATCATCAGGCCCGACAGGAACTGCGAGCGCCAGCCACTAATAAAGAGGCGGTCGTTTTGACGGTCGAACTCCTCGATTGAGGCCTCGGCGCGGTCGAACACCTGGATGACGTTCTGGCCGGCAAAGTCCTCCTCGATAATGCCGTTGACGGCGCCCAGGACTTGCTGTTGCTCGCGGAAGTACGGTTGCGAGAAGTGAATCATCACGGTCAGGATAATCGCGGCGGCCGGCAGCGTGAGCACGGTGACGCCGGTGAGCGGCAGGCTGATCGACAGCATCATGACGAGCACGCCGATAATCTGCGTCACCGACGTGATGAGCTGCGTCACGCTCTGGTTGAGCGACTGGCCGAGCGTATCGACGTCGTTGGTGATGCGACTGAGCACGTCGCCCTTGCTGTGTCCGTTAAAGTAGCTCATCGGAACGACGGCGATCTTGGCGGCGATCTCCTTGCGCATGCGATAGCAGATCTTTTGCGTGACGCCGGTCATGAGCCAGCCCTGGATGAGGCTGCAGACAGAGCTCGCCAGATACAGGCAGAGCAAAAAGCCGAGCGTCTTGGCAATCCAGGCAAAGTCGACATCGCCGGTGCCGTTGACCTTGGCAACTAAGCCCTCGAACAGTTTGGTGGTAACCTGACCGAGCACCTTGGGCCCCACAATGTTAAAGATGACCGAGCACACGGCAAAGGCGACGGCGGCAAACACGGCAATCTTGTGCTGGCCGATATAGCCGAGCAGCTGCCTCATGGTGCCCTTAAAGTCCTTGGCCTTTTCGCCACGACGCATGCCGCCCATGCGGCCCATGGGACCACGCTGGCGGGTGGGCTTGGGAATCTGAGTCTTGGTCTCGTCTGCCATTAGCGCTCGCCTCCTTCCATGACGGCTGCAATTTCTTTTTGGGTAAGCCCCAGCTCCTCGGCGGAAAGCTGCGACTGTGCGATCTCCAGGTACGCCGGGCAGCTGCGTAGCAGCTCCTCGTGCGTGCCGGTGCCCACTACGTGGCCGTCATCGAGCACGATGATCTGGTCGGCGTGCATGATGGTCGCGATGCGCTGGGCCACGACCACGAGTGCGGCGTCGGTAACGTTTTTGGCCAGCTCCTCGCGCAGGCGCGCGTCGGTCTTGTAGTCGAGGGCGCTAAACGAGTCATCGAACACCACGACCTCGGGCTTTTTGGCCAATGCGCGGGCGATGGCCAAGCGCTGGCGCTGACCGCCCGAGACATTGGAGCCTCCCTGGCTGATGGGGGAGTCGTAGCCGCCCTCGCGCTCGGCGATAAAGTCCTCGGCTTGTGCGATGCGCGCTGCTTGGTGCATGTCATCATCGCTCACCATGTCGCCGGCAAACTTGAGGTTGCTCTCGACAGTGCCCGAGAACAGGCGCCCCTGCTGCGGGATGTAACCAATGCGGCGACGCAGCTCGGAGAGAGTCATGTCACGCACGTCGACGCCGTCAAGCGAAATGCTGCCGCCTGTGACGTCGTACAGGCGCGGAATCAGCTGCACGAGCGTGGACTTGCCCGAGCCCGTGGAGCCGATGATGCCGAGCATCTGACCGGCATGTGTGGTGAAGTTCACGCTGCTGATGACATCGGCGCGGGCATCGGGGTACTGGAAGCTCACGTCGCGGAAGGTGAGCTCACCGCGCGGCGCGCTGGCTGCGGGCAGTTTGGGCGAGGCAGGGTCGTTGATGCTCGTGGGGCAGGTGATGACCTCTTCCACGCGCTCGGCTGCGACCTCGGCACGGGGCAGGATGACCGAAACCATGGTGAGGATCATAAACGCCATGACGATCTGCATGGTGTAGGAGATAAACGCCATCATGTTGCCGACCTGCATCACGCCGTCGGACACGCCCTGCGCGCCAAACCACACGATGAGCACGGTGATGCAGTTCATGACGAGCATCATGAGTGGCATCATAAAGCTCATAGCGCGGTTGGTGTAGAGCTGCGTGGTCATCAGGTCGAGCGAAGCCTTGTCAAAACGCTCGAGCTCATGCTCCTCGCGGTTGAATGAGCGGATGGGCATAAGGCCGTCGAGCAGCTCGCGGGCGGTAAGGTTCACGCGGTCCACAAAGCTCTGCATCTTTTTGAACTTGGGCATGGTGAGGCCCATAAGCACGCCGACGACGGCCGAGACGGCGATGATGGCCACGGCGATGGTCCACTCCAGGCCGGTGTGGTTGGCCAGGACGCGCATGACGGCGACGATGCCCATGACGGGGGCCATCAGGCACATGCGGATAAACAGGGTTGCGGCCATCTGGATCTGCTGAATGTCGTTGGTGCAGCGGGTAATGAGCGAGGCCTGGCTAAACTTGCCCACTTCGGCCGGCGAGAAGTGCATAACCTTGTTGAAGGTCTCGCGACGCAGGTCGCGGGCGATGGAGCAGGCGGTGCGCGAAGCCACGGCACCGGTCAGGATGGTGGCGACGAGCGACACCAGGCACAGCCCAAACATAGTGGTCGCCATGCGGCTCAGGTAGGCGTTCTGCACATCGGCGGGGTCGATGCCCTGTGCCTTGTACTCGTCCTGTACATAGCTCACGGCGCGTTGGGTCACGATGGAGCCCGACATGGAACCCATTTTGTCCGCCATATCGTTGGCGCCCTCGACGAGCTTGCCCTGATCGATAAGACCGCCTTCAACGCCTAGGCGCAGGCTCTTCATGGTGATCTTGCCGCCGTCGGCGTCGATCTGCTTTTGCATGCTCTGCGCCGCTGCGGCCTTCTGCTGCATCTCGGCGAGCTGCTCGGGCGTCATTGCCGCCATCTGCTCGGGGGTGGGCATGGCCTGAGCGCCGCTGTTGTCTTTCTCACCGGACGTGCCCATCATGTCGCCCATGGAGTCGGCATCGATGCCCTGGTTGAACGAAAGGACGACGGTCTCAGGCAGGCTCATGATGTCGGCAATCTTGCCGCCGTCGGCGCGCTCCTCCTCGGTGCCCTTGTACGTTCGAATGCCGTTTTTGTCAGCCTTGCTAAACACGGCCTCCACAGCCTTGGCGTCCTTGGCGCTCATAAAGAGTTCGAGGTCGTCGAGCGATTCGGCGCGGATGGTGTCGGGTACGGGCGAGGCGATACCGCCTTGCTGCACGCCCACGTCGACGATATCGCTCATATAGGTAGGCAGTGCCAGGTCGGCGTTGCAGCTGATTACGATGAGTACGATAGCTGTGAACAGTGCCAGGATATGCTTTTTAAAGAGCTTGAGAATCCTCACTCGGCATCTCTCCTTTCTTGATTGCGGTCGATAATTTCGTTGGCACGTCTAAGAAGGCGCACCATCTCTTGGGTATCTGTTTCGCCGAGCTGCTCGAGGAAAGCCGCGGTGCGGTCCTCGAATTCCCGGCGTTTGATTTCGAGATCCTGGAATCCCTTGTCGGTCACTATGACGTGTACGCGACGACGGTCGGTCTTTGAGTGCTCACGCTCAACCCAACCCTTGGCTTCGAGAGCGCGTAGGATATTGGCGATGCGGGCGTTCGAGACCCAGGCGCGATCGGCGAGTTCGCTCGGCGTGAGCGAACCGCCAGCGAGCATAAGGGCGCGCATGACAGCCATCTCGCCGCTGAGAGCTTTGTCCACAAAGCGCGAAACGCGCTGGTGAATGCCGCCAAACTCGGTAAGGAGCTGACTCCCAAGCTCATGGAAATCGGTATCTTCCACCGAAAACCCCTAACACTAGAAACTATTTTCGGTGAAAGATGATACCCCCATACGCGGGCCTCATACAGTGGGCAATATAAAGAGCGCATAAAGACTTAAAATCATTCAATTGCTGAAGCGTTTTAAAGAACTATCATGCACGCGGTTAGGCGAGGGGTTGTCACCACCATGACGACTGGGACTCATATAATCGCCACGTGCGATGCTCCAACTTCCCGCAAGGAGACACCTTACATAAAGGGGGATGGAGTCATGGCATTTGACTTCACGGGCAAGACCGCGATCGTTACCGGTGGCACTCAGGGCATTGGCCTCGAGATTGCCAAGGGTATCGTTGCGGGCGGCGGACACGTCGCGCTCATCGCAAGGAACGCTGCTAAGGGCGAGGCCGCTGTGGCCGAGCTTGGCGAGGGCAACAAGTTCTATCAGCTCGATGTCGCCGATGCACCCAAGGCGCGCGAGACCGTCGAGCAGATTTTCACCGATCTGCCGCAGACCAACATCCTGATTAACTGCGCTGGCGTCATCAGCACCAAGAAGTTCGACGAGATCGATGACACCGAGTGGCGTCGCACCATCGACATCAACCTCAACGGTACCTTCACTATGATGAACGCCGTGTACCCGCACTTTAAGGCGGCCCATGCCGGCACTATCGTCAACGTGAGCTCTGTCGCTGGCAAGATCGGTGGCGGCCTGCTCGGCACCGCGGCCTACGCGAGCTCCAAGGCCGGTGTCAATGGCCTTACCAAGGCGGTCGCCAAGGAGGGCGGTAAGTTCGGCGTCCGCTGCAACGCTGTGTGCCCGTCGCTCACGCTTACCGACATGACCTCGATTCTCTCTGACGAGAACTCTCAGCGCATCATCAACGGTATTCCTCTGGGCCGCGCCGCCCAGGCCAGCGAGCCTGCGCAGATGGTGCTGTTCTTCGCTTCCGACCTCGCCAGCTTCGTGAACGGCGAGATCGGTGACTGCGACGGCGGCATCGTCCTGGACGGGTAATACCCCACGACGATTGTTCGGCGACGGCTCCTGCGACTCGGGACCGTCGCCTTCTTTCTGATATAGGCGCGTGCGGCTACGATTCGCATGCATCCAAAGGAGATATATATATGAGTGAATCGACTGCGGTGGAGGCGCCGGCGGCAAAGGAGCCGTTCTTTAAGATGTCCTCCATCCCGGGTGCCAATATTTTGGTGCCGCTTTTGTTGGGCTGCCTGCTCAACACGCTATTCCCCGACCTGTTCAAAACGCTCGGCAGCTTTACGCTTGGCATGACCCAGCAGGGCGCTGGCCCGCTCGTGGGCGCTTTTTTGCTTATCGTCGGTACGACGATTTCGTTTAAGAGTGCTCCTGCCGCCGCTGCCCGCGGTGCCATCATCATCGCCGTCAAGCAAATCGTGGTCGTTGCCGTGTCGCTGCTCATTCTTTATGTGTTCAACGACAACCTGTTTGGCATCTCTGCCATGGTGATGCTGGCGGCTTGCACCGGCGCCAACAATGCTATGTACGCTGGACTGATGGGCACCATGGGCAACGAGGCCGAGCGTGGCGCTGTCGCAATCACCACGCTCGTTGTCGGCCCTCCGGTCACGATGATCGTGCTCGGCGCTGCCGGCCAGGCTCCGATCGGCTGGTCGCTCGTGGGTGCGCACCCGCCCGGCGGCGGGGCTCCGGCG
>UQEO01000058.1 GCA_900540095.1 uncultured Collinsella sp. | reverse complement strand
GCGAGGTCTCCCGGGGGTACGCAGACCCTCGCCGACGGCTGCATCTGCTAGCATAGCCTTATCGCTTTTGTGCGCGGTGCCCTTGCGGTGCCGCGCTTTCTGTTCGTTTTGACCATGCAATCGCATGGGGGATTGGAGCGTCTATGCCCACACCTTCCACTGCACGCATGCACGACTTCGAGGTCGTCTCGAACCAGGAGATCGCCGACGGCATCTTCTCGCTCGTCATCTCGGCCCCCAAGCTTGCAAGTGCGCTCAAGCCCGGTCAGTTTGTGAACATTGCCGTGCCCGGCGATGCGTCCTCGCTGCTTCGTGTGCCCCTGAGCTTCTATCGTGCCGACGCCCAGGCCGGCACCGTCGAGCTGTGGTACGCCGTCGTGGGTGACGACACCCGTCGTCTGTCGCAGATGGCCCCCGGCTCCAAGTCCAACCTGTTGGGCCCTGGCGGCCGCGGTTGGCTTGTTCCCGAGGGCACCAGGAAGGCGCTGCTCGTGGCGGGCGGCATCGGCGTTCCGCCCGTGCTCTGCCTCGCCGGCAAGCTTGCCGAGCAGGGCGTGGATGTCGACGTTTGTCTGGGCTTTGGCACCGCTTCCAAGGCCGTGGGTGTCGATGAGTTCCGCGCGCTGGGCGCCACTGTTAACGTGTGCACCGACGATGGCACGCTGGGCACGCACGGTTTTTGCACCGACCCGGCAGCCGAGCTGCTCGGCGAGGGCGGCTACGACTACGTCGCCAGCTGCGGTCCCGCCGTCATGATGAAGAAAGTCGCCGCCGCTGCCGCCGAGGCCGGCGCGTACTGCGAGGTGTCGCTCGAGCGCATGATGAGCTGCGGCTTTGGTGCCTGCAACACCTGCAATGTCGAGACGGTCGACGGTATGAAGGGTGCTTGCATGTGCGGCCCCGTGTTCGATGCTTCCAAGGTGGTGGTCTTCTAGTGGGTACCGTGAACATGGTCGTCGATTTCGGCGGCGTCAAGATGCAGAACCCCATCAACACCGCAGCCGGTACCTTTGGCTACGGTTGGCAGTTCCAGAACTTCTTTGATGTTTCCCAGCTGGGCGCCATCACCACCAAGGGTTGCGCTGCCGAGCCCTGGCCCGGCAACCCCGCGCCCCGCATGGCCGAGATTCCCGGCGGTATGATCAACTCCGTGGGCCTTCAGAACCCCGGCGTGGCCGCCTTTGCCCGCGAGTCCGGCCCGTGGCTCGAACAGCTGTCCAAGGACGGCTGCCAGGTCATCTGTCAGGTTGCCGGCCACTCCGTTGACGAGTTTGTCCGCGCACTAGAGATGTATGTCGAGCTGTGCCCCTGGGCTGCCGGCTACGAGATCAACGTGAGCTGCCCCAATATCGCCGCCGGCGGTGCCGCCATGGGCTCCACGCCCGAGGGCGCCTCTTCCGTTATGGCTGCCTGCCGCAAGGTGACCGATAAGCCGCTGTTCGTGAAGATGGCGCCGGTCAACGTCGCCGAGATCGCCAAGGCCCTCGAGGCTGCCGGCGCCGACGGCCTTTCGGTCATCAACTCCATTCAGGGCATGGCCATCGACGTCCATACCCGCAAGTCCCGCGTGGCAAAGCCCAAGGGCGGCCTTTCGGGCCCGCTGTGCCACCACATCGCCGTGCGCATGGTCTGGGAGGTTGCCCAGGCCGTTGATATCCCCATCAACGGTGTCGGTGGTGTCATGACCGGCGAGGATGCGGCTGAGTTTATCCTGGCCGGTGCCACCTGCGTGTCGGTCGGCATGGCCAACTTCGTCGATCCGTGCGCTTCGCTCAAGATCGCGCATGAGCTCGAGGCCTGGGCTGAGTCCCAAGGCGTAAAGGACATCAACGAACTGGTAGGTGCTTTCGAATGCTAGAGACCGATGCCCGCGACCGCGTAATCGTCGCCCTCGACTGCGACCGTGAGCGTGCGCTCGAGCTTGCCCACGAGCTTTCGGGCCATGCCGCTTGGCTCAAAGTTGGCATGACGCTCTATTACGCTGAGGGTCCCCAGATCGTCAAGACCTTTAAGGACCTGGGCTTTAAGGTCTTCCTTGACCTTAAGTTCCATGATATTCCGCATCAGGTTCGCGGTGCCGCCCGCTCGGCCTCGCTTGCTGGTGCCGATCTGCTTTCGGTCCACGGTTTGGGTTCGGGCGCCATGCTCGCTGCCTGCCGCGAGGGTGCCGAGGAGGTGCGCGAGGACCGCGCCAAGCTCGTCGCCATCACCGTTCTTACGAGCATGAATCAGGATGCCTTGAGCGAGATCGGCGTCGAGTCGCCCGTGGCCGAGGAGGCCGCCCGCCTGGCAAAGCTCGCTCAGGCCAACGGCATCGACGGTATCGTGTGCTCGCCGATGGAGGCTCACGACATGCGTGGGCTGCTGGGTCCCGATGCCCTGATCGTGACTCCGGGTGTGCGTCCGGTGGGTGCCGCCCTTGGTGACCAGTCCCGCGTGGCGACGCCTTCCCAGGCTATCGAGCGTGGCGCAAGCCACATCGTGGTGGGCCGTCCCATCACCGGCGCCGACGATCCGGTTGCCGCCTTTGACGCTATCGTCGCCGAGCTGGTCGAAAACGTCGCCTAAAAGATTCCCCTAAGTCACCACTTTTGGGTCTCATTAGCACAAAATAGCCCCTGTGCCTGCGTAAACTTTCCCATCCTTTGTGTGGAATCGCAGGTCAGGGGCTTAACTTTGGGCGCAGTATATTGCACTTTTTGCGGGTATCGTCTAACCTATGGAGCCGCGATTGGGCATTTTGTACGTTCTACGTGCTAAAATGCCAATTATTGAATCAGATATAACCCAACTTTTTGGAGGTACGAATGGCACTCCCTCAGCTTACCGATGAGCAGCGCAAGCAGGCTCTTGAGAAGGCTGCTGCCGCACGTCACGCCCGCGCTGAGCTTCGCGAGCAGATCAAGAAGGGCGAGAAGTCCCTCGAGTCCGTGCTCAACTCCGATGACCCCATCGCTTCCCGCATGAAGGTTTCCACCCTCATCGAGTCTCTTCCTGGTTATGGCAAGGCCAAGGCCGCCAAAATCATGGAGGAGCTCGGTATCTCCGCTACCCGTCGCGTCCAGGGCCTCGGCGTCCGTCAGCGCGAGCAGCTCCTCGAGCAGCTGACCAAATAAGTGAGCGCTCAGGATTCCAAGCTCTTTGTGATTTCTGGACCGTCAGGCGCAGGCAAGGGTACGCTCGTCACTCGTGTGCGCGAGCGCCGCTCGAACCTGGGCCTGACGGTTTCGGCTACCACGCGAGCACCACGCAAAGGTGAGGTCGACGGCGTCAACTACTTTTTTCTGACGCGCGAGGAGTTCGACCGCCGCGTGGCAAACGGTGAGTTTGTTGAGTGGGCCGAGGTCCACGGTAACTGCTACGGCACGTTGGTGAGCGAGGTCACATCCAAGCTCGCCTCGGGCGCGTCTCTGATTTTGGAGATCGATGTCCAGGGCGCCCTGCAGGTGAAGGAGCGTTTCCCCGAGGCCGTGCTGATCTTTATCAAGCCGCCTTCGCTTGAGGTGCTCCGCGAGCGTCTAGTCGGTCGCGGTACCGAGACGCCCGAGACGATTGAGCTGCGTATGGCAAACGCCGCCGATGAGCTTGCCCTTGCCGACCGCTACGACGACGTCGTGGTTAATGACGATCTCGACCGCGCGACCGATGAACTCGTTCGCGTTCTCGATATGCATGAAAGGAACTGAGGTCCGTGTCCGTTGTAAAGCCTTGCATTGACGATCTTCTGGAGAAGACCGATCACAACCGCTTCCTGCTCGCTTCGCTTGCCTCCAAGCGCGCCTGCGACATCAATAGTATGCTGCGTGGCCAGCACAACCGCGTGCTTGCCGTCCAGGATGTCGATGACATCACCATCGGGCTTTCCGGTGCCGATACCATCTCGATGGCTATGGACGAGATTGTCGACGGCGACATCTCTTACGACGAGGCCCGTTACGAGAAGGCACTCGGCCACAAGGTTGCTGAAGCCTAAATGGCGGCTCGCGTCTGCCTGGTCCACTATCACGAGGTTGGACTGAAGGGTAAGAACCGCGCACAATTTGAGCATATCCTCATGGATAACATCAAGGCGGCCTTGGCCGCCTTTTCCGTGAATGCCGTGTCTCGAATTTCCGGTTATATCCTCGTGACCTTTAACGAGCATCAGGCCGACGAGGCGGCGCGTGTCATTCGCACCGTTCCCGGCGTTGCTCGCGTGTCTTTGGCGTATCACACCAATCGCGAACCTCAGGAGTACTGTGCCGCCGCCGTGAAGGCGTTGCGCGAGTTTGGTTCCTTCGATTCGTTTAAGGTGCACGCCAAGCGCTCCAATACTGACTATGAGCTCACCTCGATTGACATCAATCGTCAGGTGGGCGAGGTGTTGTGTGAGGCCTTCCCCGATAAAAAGGTTCAAATGCACGACCCCGATGCGATGGTGCACGTACTGGTGGTCCAGGGTAGCGTCTACGTGTATGCGCGCTCCGAGCGTGGCGTGGGCGGTCTGCCGGTGGGTTCTGCCGGCAAGGTCGTGACGCTGTTGTCGTCGGGTATCGATTCTCCGGTGGCGACCTGGATGCTCGCGCGTCGCGGCGCGGTGTGCGTGCCGGTGCATTTCTCCGGTCGTCCGCAGACACCCGATACGAGCGAGTATTTGGTGCAGGACATCATCCGTGCGCTTGAGCCGGGTGTCCAGATCGGCCGCCTGTACGTGGTGCCGTTTGGCGACTGCCAGCGTGAGATTTCGGTCACCTGTCCCAGCAACCTGCGCGTGATTATGTATCGCCGCATTATGTATTCGGTTGCCGAGCGCATTGCACACATCGAGAGTGCCAAGGCTATCGTTACGGGCGAATCACTTGGGCAGGTTGCCTCCCAAACGCTTGAGAATATCATGGCCGTCAACGAGGCCGTGAAGATCCCCGTGTTCCGTCCGCTCATCGGTTCGGACAAGCAGGAGATTATCGCGCGCGCCGAGGAGATTGGTACGTTCGATATCTCGACCGAGGCCGCTCCCGACTGCTGCACGCTGTTTATGCCGCGTCGTCCCGAGACGCACGCTAAACTCGATGCCGTGCATGAGGCCTGGGAGTTGTTCGATCACGAGGAGATGATCGAGCGCCTACTCAAGCAGACCGAGTACATCGACTTCGAAAGCAACACGTATAAGGCCCCTAAGACCTTAAAACGCAAACATTCGGAGCTTGCTCCGCGTGAGATTTGCCAAGATCACGTGTAAATTTGTGCATAGACCGACGATGCTCTTGCATCGTCGGTCTTTTGCTATCTGGGCATTTTGCGGCTAAGTGTTCATTAGCTGACGTGTGCCTGAATAAATGGACAGATTTGTGCAAGGTTTTGGTCAGCTTTTGGTTTGACCGTTAAAACCGGTTTTGGAGCGTGGCTGTTGTGGAGCTCCTTTCCTGACACGATGGTGTTGGGAGGTTTTGCTATGGCGCAGCGCGAACAACACGAACGAGTCAAACGGATGGACCGCTTGGCGGACAAGCTGTTCGGTCATAAGGCAGTGGTGATGGCGATACTGGTCGTCATTGCGATGGCGAGTGGACTGGCGATGGCGAACCTTGGCGGCGGTGCCGGTGGCGTGTCGTTTGAGCGCACTGACGGTTCGGGCTCGTTGGTGGAGCCGGGATCCGGTGATGCCTCAAGCGGAAAGACATCCGAAGGTTCTTCGACAAAGGCTTCTGCCGCGGCAGAGGTTTATGTCGATGTTGATGGCGCCGTTGTGTCGCCCGGCGTATATCGGCTCAAGGACGGCGCTCGGGTGGCTCAGGCGATTGATGCCGCCGGCGGGCTGGCGCCCGAGGCAGACGTTACGGGGCTCAATCGGGCATCTAAGGTCACTGATGGACAAAAAATCCACGTTCCAACGGTAGGGGAGCAGCAGGCGTCCATTGCGGAAGCCGGTGTTGATGGTGGGGCTTCCGCATCATCGGGCGTGAGTGGCGCAACAGGCCTAGTAAATATCAATACGGCAAGCGCGGCAGAGCTACAGACGCTCTCGGGCATCGGTCCCTCCATGGCCCAGTCGATTATCGATGAGCGGACAAAGAACGGTGCTTTTGCCTCGGTTGACGATCTGATGCGTGTGTCGGGAATCGGCGAGAAGAAGCTTGCCAAAATCAAAGATTGCATCTGCGTATGAGTGCGACCGAGCGCGAACATGTGATGCCTCCGCGGCCCCTGATGCCGTGGACGATGGCCCTGTGTGCCGGCATGTGCATGAGCTGCGCCTTGGTGCTCAACGTGGCCGCTGATGCGCTGCTGAGGGAGCAGGCGCCGGCGGTCGGGCTGCTATGGGCCATTCCCGTTGCGGCGGCGGTATTCGTTGTGCTGGCTCAATCTTGTGCGCGGCTTGCCCCTTGGAAGCGGTGGCTGTATGCCGCGTCCGTCGGTCTCGTGGCGGGAGCGGTCGTCTCGGCGTGGTGGGCTGTGGGCACGCTAGGCGCCTCGAAGGCGCTCGACGGTCGAGCGGCAAGCAGCCTCGAGTTTGTCGTGCAGGGTGATCCATCCATAAACAACGACGTGTATTCCTATACCTGCGAGGCACGCGCGGACGGTAAGAACTTGGCAACGGTTCGCCTATCGTGCGGCCGCGAGCTCAAGGTCGGGGCGCACGTGCGTGTTATCGGTCGCGTTTCACGTTTTGAGAACGATGCATATGGACGATCGCGCGTGCTCCGAGGCGAGGTGCGCAAGGTCCAAGCCGTTCGGATTGTGCCGGTCGATGAGGGCTCTTCGGGGCCGCTGCTTCGGCTGCGAAATAGGCTGCTTGCGTCCATCGCGCCTGCGACCGACCCGGCGCGTGCGCTCATAGCCGGTGTCGTCTGCGGTCGTTCGGCCGAGCTGCGCGCCCAGCCGGCGGGCGATTGGTTTTCGGTGACGGGAACGGCGCATCTTATCGCCGTCTCGGGCAGCCATTTGGCTATCGTGGGGTTTGTAATCGAGGGTGTATTGCAAAAGACTCGGTGCTCACGTGGTCTTCAGCGGGCGATATTGGCGATAACGCTTGTGGTCTACGCTGCCTTTACGGGCGCGTCTCCCTCGGCCGTGCGCGCGTGCTGCATGGTGTTCGTTACGCTTGTTGTAAACGGCGCGGGGCGTCGCCGGCACGGCGCATCGGCACTCTTCGTAACCATGTCCATCTTTGTGCTACTGCGGCCGACGGTGCTGTTCGAGATGGGCTTTCAGCTTTCATGTGCCAGCGTCTTAGCCATTCTGTGCTTTTGCCCCTATGCGACTTACGCTTTGGGTGAGCTGGGTGTGCCATCGGGCGTTGCCAGCATGCTTTCCGTCACGCTGTGCTCGCAACTGGCGACACTTCGCATTACCATTCCCGCCTTCGGTACGTTCTCGCTCATTGCTCCGCTGGCAAATGCAGTCATCGGTCCGGTGGTGAGCGTACTGCTCGCTGTGTCGATCGTGCTGGTTCCCTTTTCGCTCGTGGAACCGTTGCGGATTTGGGCGCTCGTTGCGCCCATGGTTGCCGCCCGTTGCGCACTGTTCTTCGAGCAGCTGTTTGCCGCCGTGCCTGGTGCATCTGTGAGTGTGCCGCCCGATAGCATGTGGATTTACCTAGTGCCGTGTTTGCTGGCGGTTCTGCTGGTCTGGTGGCCGCGTCCCCGTGTACGTCCTATGGCGGTGGGGCTTTCATGCCTGGTGCTCTTGGCTGCGATTCCGTACGTCTACTGGGATCGATTCGCTCCGCCTTCGGTGACGGTGCTCGATGTGGGCCAGGCCGATGCGATTCTTATCCGCCAGGGCGGCTCAGTAGCGCTCGTCGACTGCGGGCTCGACGAGCGCGTGGTGGCGGCGTTGGTTCGCAATAACGTGCACCATATCGATGCCGTCTTTGTGACGCATTGGGATGAGGATCACTGGGGTGGTCTGCCTGCCGTGCTCGAACAGTTTTCGGTCGGAACGATTGCCGTGGCGGCTGATGCGCTGGAGGATGCTCCTGCCGAGGTGTTGAACCGACCTGGCGTGGAGTATCGGCAGGTGCGCCGTGGGGATACAGTCGACATCGGCTCATTTTGCGCCCGCGTGATGTGGCCATTCGAGTCCGTGGATGGCGAGGGAAATGAGGACTCGCTTGTCCTGCTGCTCTCTTATATTCAGGAAGGCAAGGGCCTGCGTATGCTCCTCACCGGCGATGCCGAGCTCGACCAAGAACGGGAATTCGTGCAGGAGGTGGGGGATATCGATGTCCTTAAACTTGGGCATCACGGCTCTAAGGTTTCAGTCGATGGTGAGTTGCTGGACGTCCTGAAGCCCGAGCTTTCCCTCGCGAGTGCGGGCGAGGGCAACCGCTACGGCCATCCATCCGATGCCTGCATCGATGCCGTTAAGGAAGCGGGTGGTGCATTCGCATGCACCATCGAACACGGCGACATTACCGTCACGCCGACTGCGAAGGGCTTTGCGATGCGATCCCAGCGGCCGTGATGACATCGTTGGCGCGCGGTGGACCCCTGGGCTAAAATGGCACGGTACGAATTCGAGAGTCTGCGAGAGGGGAGCGCAATGTCCGAAACCGGTCTTCTGCCGGCATATCTGATCGTCGGTACCGATGGGGTCAAGCGCGATCACGCCGTCTCGCGTATGAAAGCTCGCTTGGAAAAGTCGGGTATGGTTGAGTTCAACCTCGATGAACGCGACATGACGAAAGATCCCGATATCGAGTCGATCGTCGGCTCGCTCAATACCTTTCCCATGGGTAGCGAGTTTCGCCTGGTGATCCTCGACGGCTGCTCCAAGCTTGCCAAGGCGGTCTCGGAACCGCTCGTCGAGTACCTCGCAAGTCCCAGCCCCACGACGGTCTGTCTCATTATCGCCGACTCACTTGCCAAGAATACGCGCCTGTATAAGGCAATCGCCAAGATCGACAAGAAGGCTATCGTCGATTGCTCGGGTACCAAGCGCTGGGAACTGCCGCGCCGCGTTCAGCAGATGGCGACGCGGCACGGTAAGTCCATCTCGACGGCTGCTGCCGAGGAGCTCGTCTCGCGTTCGGGCGAAAACACGCGCATGCTCGATAACGATCTGGCAAAGCTCGTCCAGATGGTCGAGGCGCCTCAGATTGAGCTTGCCGACGTGGAGCGCTGGATTGTGCGTACGGCCGAGGTTCAGCCCTGGGACTTCCTCAACGCCGTCTCGGCTCGCGATATGCGGCGTTCGCTCGAGCTCTTTAAGCTTCTGCCCTCCAAGAGCTACGTGTGGACCTATACGCTGCTATGCGGTCGTATCCGTGAGCTGATCGTCGCCAAGGCGCTCTATGGGCGTGGGCAGGGGCGTGAGCTCGCCGCGACGCTCAAGCTTCAGGCCTGGCAGGTCAAGAATCACCTTACCTGGGCACGTCGTTTTTCTATGACCGAGCTCGTTGCCGCGCTCGAGGGTGCCGTCGATGTGGAGCTCGCGCTCAAGGGTTCGGCCGATTCGGAGACCGCGCTTTTGCTCTGGATTACGAACATCTTGAGAAAATCGTGATGATACCTGCCTATTTGACAAATTCGTTCTATCCCTTTGAGGGGGAGCGTGCTATAGTAGGCGCTTGCATGACCTCACCGTGTCTCAGAGGTGTCATACATTTTTTGCAAAGAACTCGAAAGGAACTCCAGAAGTGGCAAACATCAAGTCTCAGAAGAAGCGTATCCGCACCAATGAGGCAGCTCGCATGCGTAACAAGGCTGTCAAGTCCGAGCTCAAGACGCTGACCAAGCACGTTCAGTCCGCCGTCGCCGAGGGCGACGCCGAGAAGGCCCAGGCTGCCCTCAAGACCGTCACCAAGCGTCTCGACATGGCTGCCGCTAAGCATGTCATCCACAAGAACCAGGCTTCCAACCGCAAGTCCGGTCTTGCCAAGCTCGTGAACAGCATCAACGCTTAAGTTGTAAATTTCACACCACACAGATTACGCGCATAAATGGAGCCTGTTTTATGGAACAGGCTCCATTTTTTGTACCGCTCGGGTAAGATAGTCCGCATGAATACTTCAATTGACATTTCCCACATCCGCAACTTCTCGATCGTTGCGCACATCGACCATGGCAAGTCCACGATCAGTGACCGCATCCTCGAGCTCACCCATACCGTCGATGAGCGCGACATGGAGTCGCAGCTGCTCGACACCATGGACATCGAGCGCGAGCGCGGCATCACGATCAAGTCCAATGCCGTTCGCGTTTCCTATGACGCCGACGACGGCGAGACGTATCAGTTCAACCTGATCGATACGCCGGGCCACGTGGACTTCACCTACGAGGTCTCGCGTTCGCTGGCCGCTTGCGAGGGTGCGGTGCTCGTCGTGGACGCCACCCAGGGCGTCGAGGCGCAGACCGTTTCCAACGCGACGCTCGCCATGAACGCTAACTTGGACATTGTTCCGGCCATCAACAAGATCGACCTTCCCTCGGCGCACCCCGACGAGGTTAAGACCGAGATCGAAGACGATCTGGCTATTCCCGCCGACGATGCCGTGTGCGTGTCGGGCAAGACCGGCGAGGGCATCCACGATCTGCTGGAGTCCATCGTCTTTTTGATCTCGCCTCCCAAGGGCGATGCAAATGGCCCTCTCAAGGCACTTATTCTGGATTCGTACTTCGATGAGTACCGCGGCGTCGTCGCCACGGTGCGCGTCTTTGACGGTTCCATCAAAAAGGGCGATACCCTGCGCATGATGCAGGCCAAGGGCGACTTCTTGGTCGACGGCGTGGGCGTCAAGCGTCCTGCCGAGACGCCGGTCGATGCTCTGACTGTTGGCGAGGTTGGCTATGTGGTCACGGGTCTGAAGGACCCCGAGGCCGTGCGCATGGGCGATACCCTTACGTGGGCTTCGAACCCCTGCCCCGAGCCGCTGCCGGGCTACCGCGAGGCCAAGCCCATGGTCTACACGGGCCTGTTCCCCATCGACAACAAGGACTATGAGAACCTGCGCGACGCGCTCGATAAGCTGCACGTCAACGATCCGTCGTTGGTGTGGGAGCCTGAGACGTCGGTGGCGCTGGGCTTTGGCTTCCGCGTGGGCTTCCTGGGCCTGCTTCACATGGAGGTCGTCAAAGAGCGCCTGGAGCGCGAGTTCAATCTGGACCTGATCGCCACGAGCCCCTCGGTCGACTACCACGTGTACAAGACTGACGGCGAGATGGTCGATGTCCGCAGCCCGCAGGATCTGCCCGAGGCCACGCGCATCGAGCGTATCGAAGAGCCTTACCTCAAGGCAAAGATCATCTGCCCTCCCGAGTATACGGGTGCCGTCATGCAACTCGCTATCGAGCACCGTGGCATCACGACCGATATGATCCACCTGACGAGCAAATCGGTCGAGATGCGCTTTGATATGCCGCTCGCCGAGCTCATCTTGGACTTCTTCGATCAGCTCAAGAGCCGCACCAAGGGTTACGCTTCGCTCGACTACGAGTTCAACGAATATCGCCCCTCCGAGCTCGTCAAGCTCGACATCCTGCTTTCGGGCGACGAGGTGGACGCGCTGTCGTTTATCGTGCACAAGGATAAGGCCTATGGCCTGGCCCGCGGCCTTTGCGACAAGCTCAAGGAGATCATCCCGCGTCAGCTGTTCGAGGTGCCTATCCAGGGCGCCATCGGCAACAAGATCATTGCCCGCTCCACCGTTAAGGCACGCCGCAAGGACGTGCTGGCCAAGTGCTACGGCGGCGATATCTCGCGAAAGCGCAAGCTGCTCGAGAAGCAGAAAGAGGGCAAGAAGCGCATGAAGGCTATCGGCTCGGTCGAGGTCCCGCAGGAGGCCTTTATGGCGATTCTTATGGTGGACGAGTAGGTCCATGGCGCTTTCTGAATACAGCAAGCGGCTGCTAGGTGCCTATGCCGAGCAGCCGTTCCTTATGGCTCCCATGGCGGGCGTA
>UQEO01000057.1 GCA_900540095.1 uncultured Collinsella sp. | reverse complement strand
TTGGGGTCGTGCGGCAGCTGCGGCGTTGCACGCCTGCTGCCTTGGGTGACTTTGGGGTCGATTGGGGTTGTCTGCACAATTCGCGGTATTATGGTGCGGAGTTTTGAAAGGAGCCGCTGGTGGTCACGACGACGTTTGCTTCGCCTTTGGGCGAGATTTTGCTTGCCGCTGATGGCCGCGGTTTGACAGGGCTTTGGTTTGAGGGACAGGAGCACTTTGGCTCCACGCTGCTCAAAGAGGATGCGGAGTATGTCGTAGGTGCCGATGCGGTTTCTGGTACCGGTGGGATGTCTTCGGTGAGTCCGGCAAATGGTGCGGCTTCTTCGGTGCTTGAGCGTTCGTGGGCTTGGCTGAATGCTTATTTTGCAGGGCAGGAACCTCGGTTTACGCCGCCGTTGCATTTGATTGGCACGGCGTTTCAGCGTGAAGTTTGGTACGAGCTACTTTCTATTCCGCGTGGCGAGGTCGCTACGTATGGCGAGATCGCCCAGCGTGTTGCGGCTCGACATCGTGTGCCGGGAAATGAGACACCCGTTGTGTCTCCCCGTGCCGTGGGGGCCGCGGTCGCTCGCAACCCTGTTTCGATTATTGTGCCATGCCATCGCGTGGTGGCGGCCGACGGGTCGCTCAATGGATATGCCGGCGGTCTCGACCGCAAGGAGTGGCTGCTTCGGCTTGAGGGTGCGTACGAGGTGTAGCGCTCGAACACTTTACATAGCCAAGACGCCGTGAAAGAACGGGACACGCTTTCCGAATGGAGGCTCAGACGGAAACTACGTCCCGGAATTCCGTTTTAAAGCGGGATGCGCTTTCCGAATGGCGTTCCAAGCGGAAACCGTGTCCCGGAATACAGCCTCAGAGTGGGACGCCGTTTCCGGCTGAGACCACCTGCCTGGACATCGATCTACGCCCGCTCCTGCAGGACGTAGATGGACTTATCCATGTTGAACAGGTAAGCCACAACGCAGACGATGAAGAACGCCGGCAGATTACCGAAACCGAAGACCTCGCAACCGATAAGGATGGTCGCGAGCAGCGTGTTGGTGGCGCTGCCAAAGACGGCTGCGTAGCCCAGTGCGGCGCAAAGCGCGATGGACATGCCGAGTTGAGCCTCGTTATGGCGACATCTGGGTAACAGAAAGGCCCGCGTTCCTCAGAGGCAAGATAGGCAATTCTGCTTCTGAGGTAGATCTCAATTCTGCCGACCGCATCAAACATTAACTGCCGGAGGGCTCGGTCAAATTCATGCGTGTAGATGATGGTTTTGAATGTTGTGCCTTCGCGAAAGATGGTAATCCCGGACTTGCATTTGGTTTTGTAGGGAAACCAGTAGGCCGACAGTCTGTAGTAGCCGACTTCGACCAAAGCTCGCTCGAGTTCGCTTTGATCAGAGCACTTAAGACCCTTGTTTTCTGTCAATAGTGCCATCTGTTCGTTGATGGATATCCACGACTTCTGGTATTTCATTTAAGCCTCTTGATATAAAAAGAGCTGGAGTTGCGCATCGTTGAGAGGCTTTCCAGCTTTAGCAAAACAAACTTATTAGATGCGGCGGGCCGCGTCAAGATAATTGCTTGACAGCCTAGGAGGCGGCTGGTTGGCTGGCTTAAAACCTAGCGCGTGAAATGACGCTCCACGCTATTCAGCGCGCTTGATAGGATGACGAACCACAGTCTTAAGTCTCTCCGGTGCACATTTGCGTGGATCGGAGAGATAGATTTCGTGATGTAAACGGGAGTCCGAGAAGTCGGGGACATAGCCCTGTTCGGTCATGTATTCATGCATAGCGTTTACGGCCGCCGGTTCGTTGTCGTAGGGTCCGGTATGCATGCATTGAACGCAGAGACCCTCGTCAACTTTAAGCAGCTCGACGGCGGAAAAGTCCAGTTTCTTTTTGGTCGTGGCTTCCGCGACTGCCCAGTCAAAGTCATCTCGGGTGACGAAATCGGGCAGGCGGATGCACGAGATGAAGTTGAAATCGTCTTTGCGTACATAATCGATGTCGCCGCTCGGGGAGTCTTGCCACCAGAAACCTTCGAGCGGCGGTACCACAAAGTCGAAATAGCCCTCGATACTCCTTGAGCCTTTCTTTGACATCTTGACGGTATAGGCGATGCCGTAAAGCAGCGGCAGGGCGTTTTGATACTCGCCACCTTCGGTATTTGGGTCGCCCTTTCCGCGAACGGCAACGTAGCTCATAGGCGGGACAGTTACGATACTCGGCTTGCTTGCAGGTTTGTAGAGCTCCTTGCATTCCTTCTTAAAGTCGAACGCCATGCTGGCTGCCTTTCTGCGTATTGGCCTGCTTAGATAGCGGAATCATATCATAGAAACGAACAGCTGTTCGAATGATTTGGCTGACAGATTGAGATGCGTGCGTTGTGTTTGGCGGTCGGCCTGACCCCGTCGATGATTTCTCTGCCTCCCCGGCGCCTCATCTATAGATGCCGTTTCCCCATATAGAACCTGCCAAAATAAACCCGTCCCTTTTTAGTCGGTGCGAAATGGGTAATACTAAAGAGTTATCCGACCAGATGGGAACCGATCGATGGCTTATATCGAATTCAAAGACGTCATCAAGGCATACGGCGAGGGCGACGCCCGCATTCACGCACTCGACGGCGCGAGCTTTACGGTCGAGCGTGGCGAGCTCGCCATCATTTTGGGTGCTTCGGGTGCCGGCAAGACCACGGCGCTCAACATTCTGGGCGGTATGGACACGGTAACCTCCGGCACCGTGACGGTGGACGGGCGCGATGTGAGCTCCGCTAACGAGGCGCAGCTCGTGGAATACCGCCGCGCCGACGTCGGCTTTGTCTTCCAGTTCTACAATCTGGTCCCCAACCTGACGGCGCTCGAAAACGTCGAGCTTGCGGCGCAAATCTGCCCCGATTCGCTCGATGCCGAGCAAACGCTTTGCCAGGTTGGCCTGGGTGAGCGCCTCGCCAACTTCCCCGCGCAGCTTTCGGGCGGCGAGCAGCAGCGCGTGTCCATCGCCCGTGCACTGGCAAAGAACCCCAAGCTGCTCCTGTGCGACGAGCCCACGGGTGCACTCGACTACAAAACCGGCAAGCAGATCTTGCAGCTGCTGCAGGACACTTGCCGCAAGCAGGGCATTACGGTCATCATCATCACCCACAACTCCGCGCTGGCGCCCATGGCCGATCGCCTGATCCGCTTTAAGAACGGTCGCGTGGAGAGCGAGACGGTCCAGCAAAATCCCGTGCCTATCGAGACGATCGAGTGGTAGCGCCCATGGACCAAGACCGCCAAAACAGCCTACGCCGCGACGCGCAGAACACGGAGCGCGAGCAGGATTTTACGACCTACCGCACTGCCCAAAGCTCAAACGATATGGTGCCGACGGTTTTTCGCCGTGGCATCTACCGCACAATCCGAGGCAGTCTTAAGCGCTTCTTGTCAATCGTGGTCATCACCGCGCTTGGCGTGAGCGTGATGTGCGGCCTTAAGGCGGGTTGCGAGGACCTGTGTGATTCGGTTGATGCCTACTTCGACCAGCAAAATGTCTATGACATTAACGTGCAGTCGACCTATGGCCTGACTGACGATGATCTCGACGCCATACAAGAGGTCGATGGCGTCGAAACGGCCGAGGGCATCTACACCGAGACCGCCTACACCGCCGTGGGTACAACGCGTGAGCGCGTGGTCGTGCAGAGTCTCTCCAAGGAGAACATCGATCAGCCGGTGCTCGTGAACGGCGATTTGCCCGAGAGCGCTGATGAAGTCGCGGTGACTTCGAAGTTCCTGAAGGCTTCGGGTAAAAAGCTCGGCGATACGGTGAGCTTTGCTGCCAACGATGCGAGCTCGTCGAACCAAAGCGCCAAGGATCAGTTTGCCGATGGCGATTACACCATCACGGCCGAGGTTCTCGATCCCACTGATGTGAGCTCCGACTCGACAGTCAACGCCTTTCGCGCTGCTTCGGCCGCGGACTACAAGTTCTATGTGAGCGAGGACGCCGCGACATCTTCTTCCTACTCTGCGGTCCACGTGATCGTCGAGGGAGCCAAGAGCCTCAACTCCTATTCGGATGCCTACGCGGCAAAGATCAACAAGGTCAAGGGCAATATCGAGAAGATCCGCGAGGAGCGTGAGAAGGCGCGCGCTCAGGAGCTGACAGTCGACACGCCGGCAAGCTTAGATGCGGCTGAGCGCCAGACGAATATGCTCTTTGGGATTGAACAGGGCAACATCAACCGCATGGCAGAGGGCAGCGACGAGCGTGCGCAGGCGCAAGCCGACCTGGACCAGCGCCGTGCCGCCGCCGACCAGCAGTTTGCCGATGCCCGCGCCGAGCTCTCTGACCTGGGCGAATGCACCTGGTACATCCAGGACCGCGGCAATATCGCAAGCTACTCGAGCGTGGAGAGCGATAGCTCGTCAATTGAGGCCATCGCCACGGTGTTCCCGTTCATCTTCTTTATCGTCGCCGTGCTCATCAGCCTCACCACCGCCACGCGTATGGTCGAGGAGGAGCGCACGCTTATTGGCCTGTACAAAGCGCTCGGCTATTCGCGCGGGCGTATTCTGTCCAAATACGTGGACTACTCGCTGTGGGCGTGTCTGATCGGCGGCGTGCTCGGCAACATCATCGGATTTGTGGGCCTGCCGCTGTTCCTGTTTACGGTGTTCGACGACATGTACTCGCTGCCCCAGATGTTGCTTTCGTACGACATCGTGTCCTCGATCGTTTCGGTGGCGCTGTTTGCCGTGGGCGTGGTGGGCGCCACGATTATCGCCTGCCGCCACGAGATGGCCGAGACCCCGGCCTCGCTCATGCGCCCCAAGGCCCCGCGCGCCGGCTCGCGTATCTTGCTCGAGCGCATCGGCTTTATCTGGCGCCGCATGGGCTTTTTGAACAAGGTGGCAGCACGTAACCTGTTCCGCTACAAAAAGCGCGCCTTTATGACCATCTTCGGTATCGCGGGTTGCACCGCGCTTGTGATCTGCGGTATGGGTATTCGCGACACGTCGGTCGCGCTTTCGCCCAAGCAGTATGGGCATATCACGCGCTATGACTTGCTGGCGGTTGCCAATCCCGACGATTTTTCGCAGACGTGCGCGGCATTGGATGAGCGCAGCGCGGCCAAGGATTCTAACGTGACGGTGTCTTCGACGCTGCCGATCATGACCGACAACGTTACCTTTACGTTTGGCGGAAAGAGCGAGACCGTGCAGCTGATCGTGGTGCCCGATGACCGCACGAACGACCTGGACGACTACGTGCGTCTCGAGGATGAGTCCAAAGAGCCGCTATCTTTGCGTGACGGAGACGTGTATCTGAGCAAGAGTTCACAGCTGGTTCTCGGGATTCAGCCGGGCGACACGGCGCAGGTCCAAGATTCGTCGCTTAACGTCGCCAAGGTCAAAGTCAGCGACATTTCGCTTAACTATCTGGGCAACACGCTTTACATGACGCAGAGCACCTATGAGCGCGCGTTCGGTCGAAGCGCACGCCTCAATGGCATCTTTGCGCTGCTCAAGGGTTCGTCGGCCGACCAGATTGCGTTTAGCAAGAAGCTTAAGAGTGACGGCTGGCTTTCGATTTCGAGCACGGCCGAGCATTGGGAGAACTTTGAGGCGAACTTCACTATTATCAATTCCGTCGTGGTGCTCGTGACCTTTATGGCGGCGTGCCTGTCGTTTGTGGTGGTGTTTACGCTGTCCAACACGAATATCTCCGAGCGCGAGCGCGAGCTGGCGACCATCAAGGTGCTGGGCTTCCGCCGTGGCGAGGTGCACCACTACGTCAACAAGGAGACGTTGAGCCTCACGGCGATTGGCACCGCATTGGGCGTGCCGCTGGGTGGCCTGCTTGCCGAGAGCTTTACGTACATCCTGCAGATGCCGTCGCTGTACTTTGACGTCGAAGTCGAGCCGCTGAGCTACGTGCTTGCCGTGGTACTTTCCTTCGGCTTTACGATTATCGTCAACCTCGCCACCAACCGAACTCTCAACAAGATCGACATGGTCGGCGCCCTCAAGAGTGCCGAGTAACCTGCTAAAAAGGGACAGGTTTATTTTGGTAGGTTTTATCTGGGCAAACGCCGGACAACCATTAGGTGGCCCGGCGTTTGCCCCGTTTTGCTGGGGATGTTTGTCGTTCGGTGCTCTTACTGGCCAATCCAGTGTTGCGCATAACTCTTAATGTTCTCGGTAAAACCGTCAAGGTCGTCAAGGGTGATCACGCTGTCGATAAGCAAATTGGCTATCTCTCGGTGCATTGTGCTGCGGCGAATGTCGTTTGCAAGCGCTCCTGAGGACAGCTTGTCTCGATTGAGGCGCTCTTCTAGTGCCCAAAATCTACTGGACGCTTCACTGTCGCCGTTCAGCATCTCAACGTACTGGCTGATGAGCTTTTCCATATAACGTTCTTGCCATTGAGGAAGCATTTTCTTAAACAGTTTCCAGTCGCTTTCGGCTACGTCGCGCATATGTCCTCCGCTCGTCAAACGGGCTTTCCATTTGCCTTTCATTCTATTTGGTTTTCGCTCGCAAGCGTTGATGAGAGGCTCTCTTTAGCCTTCGAGATTGGGCTTGAATGGGTTGTATGCCACAAAACGGGCCTATCTACTACGTTTAATTGGATACCCTCAACTATGCCGGGAAAACGAAAAATAAAATCGCAGGTAGAAGGCCTGTCGATTTTCGAAAAAGGCGGTCATGGTTGGCCCCATCGAGTTAAACGTAGTAGATAGCCCCTTTTCGTGGCGGACCATCAAACGAACGCCGACGCTTGTGCTGTAGCCGCTCCGATCATTCGTAAGTTGCGGTGGAATAGTTCCTAGATTCAGCCATTTGCGGGCTAAGCAGGAACTATTTCACCGCAACTGAATTTCAGGCCAGGCACCCGGAGCAAGAAGACGAATAACCTCGGCGAGTATGTAAACGCAGGGCCCTCCGACCCCGCCCGACGATTTCGATTGGCGACCTTTGACGGAGTCAAGGGAGGAGCCAAATCGAAATACGTCGGGCGGGGTCGGAGGGCCCGATGGGATGAATTTCGGCTGAGGCTATTCGTCGCCGAAGCTGATGCCCAACGCCTTGGCCTCGCGTACCAGGTCGCTCTGGGGATCGACATACTTGAGCTTGCCGGCGACCTCCTCGAGCGGCATGTGGCACATCTTGCCGTCGCGCAGGGCGATCATGTAGCCAAACTCGCCGCGCAGGCAGCCAAGCGCGGCCTCGACGCCGCACTGGGTCGCAAAGATGCGGTCCTGGGCATCGGGCTGGCCGCCGCGCTGCGTGTGGCCGGGGATGGCGACGCGGGTCTCGCGACCGGTCTTGGCCTCGATCTCCTTGGCGATGTCGTACACGATTGACGGGCTCGTGCGCTCGGCGAGCTTCTTCTTGTATTCCTTCTTGGACAGCGCCGCGTCCTCCTTGGAGATGGCGCCCTCGGCGACGGCCACGATGGTAAAGCGGCTGCCGGTTTCCATGCGATGCTCAATGGTCTTGATGACGTTATCCATGTCGTAGGGAATCTCGGGAATCAAGATAACGTCCGCACCGCCCGCGACGCCGGCGTACAGCGGGATCCAGCCAACCTTGTGGCCCATGATCTCGATGACAAACACGCGGCCGTGGCTCGAGGCGGTAGTGTGGATGTCGTCGATGCACTTGGTGGCGACGTCGATGGCGCTCGTAAAGCCAAACGTCAGCTCGGTGCCCCAGGTGTCGTTATCGATGGTCTTGGGCAGGGCGATAACGTTGAGGCCCTCTTCGCGCAGGCGGTTGGCGGTCTTGGTGGAGCCGTTTCCGCCCAGCATAAACAGGCAGTCGAGCTGTAGCTTGTGATAGGTGTGGACCATCGCCGGCACCTTCTCGACACCATCGGCCTCGGGGGTATCCAGACGCTTGAACGGTGTACGGCTCGTGCCTAGGATGGTGCCGCCGCGGGTGAGGATGCCGCTAAAATCGGCGGGCGTCATGACGCGGAACCTGCTGTAGATAAGGCCCTGGTAGCCGTCCTCAAAACCGTAGATCTCGATAGGTTCTTTGCTATTGGTCATGAGCGTTTTGACGATGCCGCGCATGGTGGCGTTGAGCGCCTGGCAGTCGCCGCCACTAGTAAGAAGACCGATTCTAAGCATGGTGAATCCTTCCGGGCAAGTTATAACATGCGCATAAGTTTACCCCCGCACACTGTTGATACGGGGATAAACGTGTTAGCTCAAATGTATGGAAATGTAAGCAACGTCAGGCCAGCGTAAGGACGACGGTGCCAGCTCCTTACAGCGCGAAGGCATCGATGTCGCCCCAGTGGCGGCGCAGCGTGATAGCGGCAGCGGGTTCGGTATTGTCAAAGACGACCGACCATTGCGTATTGCTGGTGATGTCTTCCGGATTGGGCTCTTGCGCTGCGGCGCGCAGGGCCTTCCAAGTGACTGCCTCGTCCTGAGCAGCGACATGGGCGTCAAGGACATCGGCGATTGCGACGGCGCGCTCTTTACCATGGCCCAGCTCGCCATTCTTTTGGTTGGGCAGCACTTCGTCGCCATAGCAGGCGTAGAAGTTCGTAACCTGGCGTACAGGAGTCGCTTTGAAAGCACGGTCCGGATCGCGCGGATCCCACTCTACTACGCGCGCGTCACCGGCGGCGTCGTTGATAAAGAAGTGGTAATCGCGTCCTGCCATGGCGTGCATGTCGTAGGCGGAAAGCAGGTCGACAGCTTCTTGCGTGGTGGCGGCACGGTCGAGCACCAGACGGATGGCGAGCGAGGTATTGATGACGGGGCGTTGCGCGTCCTGGTCACAGGGCTTGGAATCCAGAGTGAGTACGGCAATGGACACGCCGCATTCGTTAACACCGTCGAGCTGGGCAAACGGGCCCATGAGTGCGGCGGCACGTCCGGCGACGGAGTCAAGCGGAGTGTTATCGCCCAGGTTGTTAAGGGCGGCAAACCCGATGGAGGCATAGCCGCCACGTGGGTGATTGCGCACCAGCAGTGCCGAGGTGTCGTCCTTAAAGTCGTAATTGCGACCGGTGCGCACGCGGCCTTCGGCATCTACGGCGACAAAAGCGCTGCAGGCAAACTGGGGCGCCTGGACATGTACCGGCACACCGGGCAGCACCTGCGCCACCACGGCATCGATGTAGGCCTGGTCGTCGCGCACGCCAGCGGCGATGATGCGATCAAGATCGTAGTCGTAGGCGATGTCGATTGCGTACAGGTCATAGCTATCCGCGTAGCCGGTCAAGCGTTTGAGCGACGCGGCGGACTTGATTTGCTTGTGATAAACGATACCGGTGGCAGCGGCAAGGCCGACGGCGACTCCCGCGACACCGCAGGCGATGGCAATGTTACGTGGCTTCATGACGACTCCTCTCGTCCTGTTAGCGTAATTGTCGCAAAAGGTGCACGGGCATGATGGCTCAACTTGGTGAGTGGCGCGGAATTAAGCACGGAATGAAGAGTGCGGCACTGGCGTGGCGGGGTATGCTGGAGGGGACCATCAACCCAGCGAAAGGGGAGAGCATGACGGATCAGGAAACGCTCGAGCGCGCACATGTGACGGCCGACGATATCGAGGCCGCCAACGACCTTATCGACTTTATCGAGGCATGCCCCAGCATGTTCCATACGGCGGCGACCATTATGGCCGAGCTCGACGAGGCGGGCTTTACCTACCTGCCCGAGAACGCGGCGTGGGATATCGAGCCGGGCGAGCGTTATTACACGCAGCGCAACACCTCGAGCGTTGTTGCCTTTAAGGTGGGCGAGGACCTGGCTGCTACGTGGGGCGAGGACGGCGTTGCCGGTGACTATCATTTTCAACTGACGGCGTCGCACAGCGATTCGCCGACGTTTAAGGTCAAGGCTGTGCCCGAGCTTGACGGTGCGGGCGAGACGCTGCGCCTGAACACCGAGGCCTACGGCGGCATGATTGACTACACCTGGTTCGATCGCCCGCTGGCGCTCGCGGGCCGCGTGCTGGTGCGCGAGGGCGACCGTATTGAGAGCCGTCTGCTTGCCACCGAGCGCGAGGTCGCTATTATCCCGAGCCTTGCCATCCACATGAACCGCGGCGTTAATGAGGGCTTTGCTCCCAACCGAGCCGTTGACCTGTGCCCGCTCATTAGCGCCGGTGAGCTTAAGCAGGGCGATTTTGATGCTCTGATTGCCGAAGAGCTGGACGTTGAGCCCGAGCAGATTCTGGGCCGCGACCTGTTCCTGGTCAATCGTCAGGATGCACGCATTTGGGGCTGGGCAGACGAGTTTATCTCGACGCCCAAGCTCGACGACCTGGCCTGCGCCTATACCTCGCTACAGGCATTTTTGGGCGCCGAGAACGCGCACGACGTCTCGGTCTTCTGCTGCTTCGATAACGAGGAGGTTGGCTCCGAGACCAAGCAGGGCGCCATGTCGACGTTCTTGGCCGATGCGCTGCGCCGCATCAACGGATCGCTGGGCTTTGACGACGAGTCGTACCATCGCGCCCTTGCCGCCTCGATGCTCGTGAGCTGCGACAATGCACATGCCGTGCACCCCAACCACGCCGAGAAGTGCGATGCACGCAACCAGGTTGTGCTCAACGGCGGCATCGTTATCAAGGAAGCCGCCAACCAGCACTACTGCACCGATGCCTTTAGCCGCGCGGTGTTCCAGGCCATCTGCGATGACACCGACGTGCCCACGCAGGCCTTCGCCAACAAGAGCGATATGGCGGGTGGCTCCACGCTCGGTAACCTGTCGAACATGCAGGCGAGCATGCACGCCGTGGACGTGGGCCTGCCGCAGCTGGCCATGCACTCAAGCTACGAGACCGGCGGCGTACGCGACGTGATGTACGCCATCCGCGCCCTCACCGCCTTCTACGAGCGCGACCTCCATATCAACGGCGCCGAAAGCGTGGAGCTCTAAACCAGCCAAAAAGGGACAGGTTCATTTTGGTAGGTTTTATCTGGGCAAATGCAAAGGGTGAAACCGAACTAGATTGGTGATGCGTAGCCGCCGAGGTGCAATGTGCCTCGGCGGCTTTTTGTGCACGGAGCACGGCTAATACTAATTTATTGCTATACATGCTTTACGTATTTACCATAGAGTTTTATGATAATTTTAAAGTATTAAGGAGGGGTCATGACCACAACAGCCGCTCAGATCAACGTACGTCTCGATGCCGATCTTAAAAGGAGTGGGGACGCCGCTCTCTCCAGGGCCGGTATGACGCCGAGCCAAGCGGTGCGAGCGCTCTGGCAGCTTGCAGCGTCGCTGGCCGATCGCCCCGGTGCGCTCGAGGATATTCTGCTGCCCAGTCGTGCCCGGGCGGAACAGCGCGAGCGCGAAAAGGCCGCCAAACGTAAGCTCGAGCTCATGGATCAGGGGTCGAAGCTGTTCGCTGCCGCTTGCCGTGAGTCGGGAATCGATCTGGTTAGGGCTCAGCCATCGGACGACGAAGAGCTCAAACGGAATGCCTATGCGGATCGCTATGGCGAGGAGATGAGCTGGCTCTATGAGTGAGGCTCCAAGGCGCATCTTGGTTGACACTAACGTGTGGCTCGATTACTTCATTCCCTCACGACGTGGTCGTTCGGTGGCGATTGAGTTTTTACGCGATGCATGCACGGTGCAGGTGGATTTGCTGTATGCGGCGACATCGTCCAAAGATCTGTTCTATTTGATTTCAAGTGAACATAAGGCATGGTATCGGCGAGGGCATGGCTCACTATCCCAAGATGCCGCCGTGGCGGCGACTTCGCTTGCATGGGATTGTCTTAGCGTGCTGTCGCAGCTTGCCACGCCAGTGCCCTGTGACCTGAGCGATATATGGATGGCGAGCAGGCAGCGTGAGCTCCATAGCGATTACGAAGACGATTTAATCATTGCGGCAGCGATACGCTCCCAAGCAGATTTGCTGGTCACCAACGATGTCAAGCTCTGTTCGCATGCGCCCGTCGCAGCAATGAACGTAGAAGACGCAAAGAATTACTTAGCAACGCTCTAGCAATTTGAAGACCCCACAGGTCGAACAAAAGTCAGCGAGAGCCCACAGGTAGGGCCGCGCCAGCAAAGCGCCGCAGGTCGAACAAAAGTCAGCGAGAGCCCGCCGTTTGAGACAAGGTGCCGTGAAATGAAAAGGCGCTGACCTTCTGGTCGCGCCTTTGAAATTGAACGGCAGATTGGC
>UQEO01000056.1 GCA_900540095.1 uncultured Collinsella sp. | reverse complement strand
TGCACCATTTGGGGAGGGCGACGCCGTTTGCCGATACCGCCAGCGGGCCGATAATGCCGGTATCGAGCGTCTTGATGCCGTCGATGACGGTGATACCGTTGGCGGGGGTCAAAGATGACGGGTACTTAAGTCCAAGGTTGTCTCCGCTCAGCTTAATGATTTCGCTCAAAAAGAAGCAATAGGCAAAATAGGCCACGAGTGCCTCGAAGCAGCAGCGTGCTGGTTGCTTTTGGGCAAGACCGATAGGCAACGCTACGGCAAAAAGGAGTGGGAGGCGTTTAAAGACCGTCCACGAGCCGCGCTGGATGATGGCCCAGAAAACGTACCAAGGGGTTCCGTATACGGCGAGATCGCCGACGATGTCCGCAGTCGTTGCGAGAGCGGAGACGCCGACCATGAGGCCTGATATAGAAAACAGCATGGCGGGCGCGAACATTGCCCCGCCAAAGCGTTGGATTTTTTGCAGCATGTTCTGCCTTCCGAATATCGAGGCGCGTTGCGCGTGGGGAAACGTTTAAACAATGGATTCATTGTAGAGGACCAGACGATTGTCGTACCGGCAGTTTTGAGCGAAACCGATTTGGGCATGACAGAAACCGTCAACGGTTAAATCCTGTCGCTTTACCGATATTCGGTTTAAACAACTTTAAGAAATGCTATCGTGCCTAGCCGGAAATGAATAATGTAGAGGTGAAACAATGCCAAAAGCGATATACGAAGGAATCTACCGAGAAATACGCTCGCGCATCATTAATGGGACCTATGCGTTTCAGGAGATGCTGCCAACCGAAGCCGAGCTGACCGCAGAGTTCGGATGCACTCGCAATACCGTCCGTCGCGCCTTGGGTATGCTGGCCGACGGGATGTTTGTGCAGCCCATACACGGCAAGGGCGTGCGCGTTATTTGGCTTAAGGGCGAAACCGACATGTTGGGCGCACTCGAAGAGGTTGAGTCGTTTGGCGAGTTTGCAAAGCGCAACAATGCCGTTGCATCGACGGACGTTAAGTCTTTCGAACATCTGGTTTGCACCGAGCAACTCTCTCGTCACCTGGGCTTTAAGGTGGGCGAGGAGTTGATTCGCGTAGTGCGTGTCCGAAGCCTCAACGGCAACGCGCGCCAAGTGGACCATGGCTATTTTTTGGCGTCGATCGCCAAGGGCCTGACTCCCGAGATCGCGGCAGATTCTATTTACGGCTATCTGGAGCACAAGCGCGGTGTCAAAGTGATGGCGAGCCGTCGTACGGTGAGTGTCGAGCTCGCCAACGATGAGGACTGCAGCTATCTTGACCTCGGCAAATACAACTGCGTTGCCGTCATGGAGAGTCAGTCGTACACCTCGGATGGCATCTTGTTTGAGGTGACGCACACTCGCACACACCCCGAGATCTTCCATTACCGCGTCAATTCCAAGCGATAGCCGGCTAGCTCGCAGCCTGACGAGACTCATGGCCTCAAAGAGAAAACGCCCGGTCAAACCGACGGTACATCGGCTTGACCGGGCGTTTTCTCTGCATTCGATAACAAATAATTGTTTATACAAAACTTGTCAAGTATCAAGTTGAAATTACCGTTCACCGAAGTTTTTCTACCGCTCTAGTAATACTTGTTCAAACAACTAGCCAAATAGCGTATCGTTCAAATCAGCAAAAGGGGCAAAGTCCCCGAGCCAATCTCCGAAGGCGGCGGCAAAGGGTGCCGCCACGGTGTGAAAGGGTGGATTGTAATGAAGAACGAAATGAGCAGAAGGCAGTTCCTGGGCTTTGCTGGTTCCGCGGCTGCAGTTCTTGGTCTGGGCCTCGTGGGTTGCGGTGGTTCTGCCGGCTCCGGCTCCTCTGCTTCTGGTGACGCTGCCGAGGTCTACTTCCTCCAATTCAAGCCCGAGGTCGACAAGGAGTGGAAGGAGATCGCCAAGGCCTATAAGAAGGAGAAGGGCGTCGAGGTCAAGATCGTGACCGCCGCTTCCAACACCTACGAGGAGAAGCTTAAGTCCGAGATGTCCAAGAGCTCCGCTCCGACCCTGTTCCAGGTCAACGGCCCCACCGGTCTTAAGAACTGGAAGGATTACTGCGCCGACCTGTCCGATACCAAGCTCCGCGGTGAGCTCATTGACGACTCCCTGGCTCTGCAGTCCGATGGCAAGGATCTGGGTATCGACTGGGTCCAGGAGAGCTACGGCATCATCTACAACAAGCAGCTGCTCGAGAAGGCTGGCTACAAGGCCGAGGACATCAACTCCTTCGACAAGCTGAAGGCTTGTGCCGACGACATCCAGGCCCGCAAGGACGAGCTTGGCATTGAGGGTGCCTTCACTTCTGCTGGCATGGATGACTCCTCCAGCTGGCGCTACACCACCCACCTCGCCAACCTCCCGCTCTACTACGAGTTCGAGAAGGAGCACAACCAGGAGGACGACGAGATCAAGGGCGAGTATCTCGACAACTTCAAGCAGATTTTCGACCTGTACATCACCGACTCCACCTGCGATCCTTCGCAGCTTGCCTCCAAGACCGGCGACGACGCCACCAACGAGTTCGCAACCGGCAAGGCCGTCTTCTATCAGAACGGCTCCTGGGCCTACGCTGACCTCACCAAGGCCGGCATGACCGACGATCAGATTGGCATGATGCCCATCTACATCGGTGTCGACGGCGAGGAGAACCAGGGCCTGTGCTCCGGCGGCGAGAACTACTGGTGCGTCAGCTCCCAGGCTTCCGAGGATGCCCAGAAGGCCACCGAGGACTTCATGTATTGGTGCGTCACTTCTGACACCGCCACCAGCATCATCGCTGACAAGATGGGTCTGACTGCCCCGTTCAAGAGCGCCAAGGAAACCACCAACGTCTTCTCGCAGCAGGCCGTCGCCATGGCCAAGGACGGCAAGAAGACCGTCGCTTGGGACTTCGTCTACATCCCCTCTGAGGAGTGGAAGAAGAACCTCAAGCAGGCTCTGATCGCCTATGCTGCCGACAACAGCAAGTGGGACGGCGTCAAGAACGCCTTCGTCGATGGCTGGAAGACCGAGAAGGCTGCTTCCGAGTAAGTAGTTGCTGCCCAAGCTATCTGATTAGCGACAGGGGGCGGGCAGACGTTGGTTTGCCCGCCCCCTGCATATTGAAAGGACCCTTCTATGGGCAAAGCACTCAAGCGCTGGTGGCCGCTCTTTATGCTGCCCACGTGCCTGGCGTTTATGATCGGGTTCGTGATCCCCTTTATCCAGGGCTTCTATCTCTCGTTCTGCCAGTTTATTACCATCAACAATACGCACTTTGTCGGTATCGAGAACTACGTGCGCGCACTGTCCGATCCGCAGTTTGCCACGTCGTTCTTCTTTACCGTGGCGTTTGCCTTCCTGTCGACGGTGCTCATCAACGTGATCGCCCTCGCCATTGCGCAGGCGCTCACCCGCAAAGCGCTCAAGGGCACCAATATCTTCCGTACGATCTTCTTTATGCCTAATCTGATCGGCGGCATCGTGCTGGGCTACATCTGGCAGATTCTGATCAACTGCCTACTCTCCAACGTGGGCGCCCAGCTCATTGCCCTTAACTCTGCTGCTGGCTTCTGGGGCCTTATCATCCTGACCCTGTGGCAGCAGGTCGGCTACATGATGATCATCTACATCGCTGGTCTGCAGTCCATTCCGTCCGACTACATCGAGGCCGCCAAGGTCGACGGTGCCACGGCATGGCAGACGTTTTGGAAGGTTAAGATCCCTAACCTGATGCCGACCATCACTATCTGCCTGTTCTTGTCCATCACCAACGGCTTTAAGCTGTTCGACCAGAACCTCGCCCTTACCGGCGGCGCCCCCGCGCACTCCACCGAGATGCTCGCCCTGAACATCTACAACACGTTCTATTCGCGTGCCGGTATCGCATGGCAGGGCATCGGTCAGGCCAAGGCGGTTATCTTCTGCATCCTGGTCGTAGCCATCTCCATGATTCAGCTTAAGGCCACGAGGTCCAAGGAGGTGCAGCAGTAATGAAACGCGATAAGGTTATCAACCGCGCGCTCTCGATTTTCTTTACGATTCTGTCGCTCGCGTGGATCTACCCCGTGTTCATGATTGCGCTCAATTCCTTTAAAAAGGCAACTGCAATCAGCACCACCACGGCATTCGATCTGCTCACGCCCGAGACGTTCAACGGCCTCGCAAACTACATGCATGCCCTTAACGAGCAGGGCTTTGCCTCGGCATTTATGTACTCGCTCATCATCACGGTCACGTCGGTCGTGCTGATTCTGGTGTGCTGCTCCATGTGTGCTTGGTACGTAGTGCGCGTCAACAGCAAGATCTCGAACTTCTTCTATTACCTGTTCGTCTTCTCGATGGTCGTGCCCTTCCAGATGCTCATGTTCACGCTGTCCAATTTGGCGGACCGCATCGGCTTCAACACGCCGTTCAACATCTGCTTTATCTACCTCGGCTTTGGCGCGGGCCTGGCGGTCTTTATGTTCGCCGGCTTTGTAAAGAACATTCCGCTCGAGATCGAAGAGGCGGCCATGATCGACGGCTGCAACCCGGTCCAGGTGTTCTTTAAGATCGTCCTTCCCATCATGAAGCCCACCTATCTTTCGGTCGGCATCCTCGAGACCATGTGGGTCTGGAACGACTATCTGCTGCCCTACCTTACGCTCGACTCCACCAAGTACAAGACCATTCCTATCTTGATCCAGTACTTCCGCGGCGGCTACGGCCACGTCGAGCTCGGCCCCATGATGGCCTGCATCATGATGGTCGTTATCCCCATCGTTATCATGTACATCCTCTGCCAGAAGTACATCATCGACGGCGTGGTGGCAGGTGCCGTCAAGGGCTGATGCCGTAACTGTTTTGCAAGTTTCTGCGGCGCCCCTCAGCGCGGCGCCGCATATCGAAAGGTAAAGACATGGCCGAGATCGTTCTCAAACATGTTCAGAAGGTGTATCCCAACACCGAGTCCAAAAAGAAGGGCTTCTTTGGCAAAAAGAAGAAGACCGAGGAGAAGAAGCACAACCTCAAGGTTACCGAGGACGGTGTGCTCGCTGTAGAGGACTTCAACCTCACCGTTCACGATCAGGAGTTCGTCGTCCTCGTTGGCCCCTCTGGCTGCGGTAAGTCCACGACGATGCGCATGGTTGCCGGCCTGGAGGACATCACCTCGGGCGATGTGCTCATCGACGGCAAGCGCGTCAACGACGTGGCGCCCAAGGACCGCGACATCGCCATGGTGTTCCAGAGCTATGCTCTGTACCCCAATATGACGGTGTACGAGAACATGGCGTTTACGCTCGAGCTCAAGAAGGTCCCCAAGGACGAGATCGACCGCAAGGTTCGCTCTGCTGCCGAGATTCTGGGCATTACCGAGTACCTCGACCGTAAGCCCAAGGCGCTCTCCGGCGGCCAGCGCCAGCGTGTCGCTATCGGCCGCGCCATCGTGCGTGACCCCAAGGTCTTCCTGATGGACGAGCCGCTGTCCAACCTGGACGCCAAGCTTCGTAACCAGATGCGTGCCGAGCTCATTAAGCTGCGCCACGAGATCAAGGGCACGTTCATTTATGTTACTCACGACCAGACCGAGGCTATGACTCTCGGTGACCGTATCGTGGTCATGAAGGACGGCGTTGTCCAGCAGATCGCCACGCCGCAGGAGGTCTTCAACCATCCCGCGAACATCTTCGTCGCCGGCTTCATCGGCGTGCCGCAGATGAACTTCTTCGATGCCCAGCTGGTGCGCTCGGGCAACGGCTTTACCGTCAAGACCGAGGATATGAACGTGGCGCTCGCCCCCGAGACTTGCGCTCAGCTTGCCCTCAACTGGGACGGCGGCGACGTGAAGGAGATTACGGCCGGCGTGCGTCCCGAGCAGATCCTGCTTGCCGACAAGGGCGAGGAGGGCGCGCTCCAGGGTACCGTCGAGGTGACCGAGCTCATGGGCTCGACCGAGCATGTCCACGTGACCGCTCCCGACGGCCAGTTTGTCCTGATTATCCCCGTCGTCGACCTCGAGGCCAAGGGTGCGCTCAAGGCTGGCGACACCATCTGGTTCAAGTTCGAGAAGAACGCGACCCACCTCTTCGATAAGGTCTCTGGCAAGAACCTTATCTAGGCCCGGTGCATCCAGGCCCTCCCTTTGGGCGGCTGCGGTATTGCCATCCTTTTGCCGCGGTCACATATAAGGCTCCCCTCCCGTCCACCGGGCGAGAGGGGAGCCTTTCTTTGTGTTGGGGTTGTCTGGCCGGTCGTTTGTCTCGATCTGTAACGGGTAGGGCCGATTTCGGACGTTAGATGTTACAGATTGAGATAAACCCAAGGGGAGGGGCCGGTATGTCTCAATCTGTAACAGCTGGGACCGTTTTTACCGAGTAGTTGTTACAGATCGAGATTGTTTGGCCGAGTCGGGTCACAGGGTAACGTGCGGGCACAAAAAACGGAGCCGTGTTGCCACGACTCCGTTTCTCAAGAGGATGGGTAAGGGAAGCGAAATTAGTTCAGGTGCCAGATCTCGTCGTTGTACTGGGAGATGGTGCGGTCGGACGAGAAGGTGCCGGCGTTGGCGATATTGATGAGCGTCTTGCGCATCCAGGCGTCGCGGTCCTCGTAGTCGGCCAACACGCGCTCCTTGGTCTGGATGTACTCCTCAATGTCGAGCAGGGCCATAAACCAGTCCTTGCCCTTAATGTCATCGTGCAGGCGCTGCAGGCGCTCGGCATTGCCGGTCGCCATAAAGGCCGGGTTGGTGATGAAGTCCACCAGCAGTTTAATGCCGGGCTTGCGGTAGAGCGCACCGGCGTTGTAGGTGCCGTCGGCGTAGAGCTGCTCGACCTGTTTGGAAGAGGCACCAAAGGTATAGATGTTCTCGTCGCCCACGAGCTCGGCAATCTCTACGTTGGCACCGTCGAGCGTGCACAGGGTTAGGGCGCCGTTGAGCATGAACTTCATGTTGGAGGTGCCGCTCGCCTCCTTGGAGGCCAGGCTGATCTGCTCGGAGATGTCAGCGGCGGGGATCACGCGCTCGGCGGCGGTGACGTTGTAGTTCTCGATCATGACAACCTGCAGGTAGGGAGCCACGTCGGGGTCGTTTGCAATCCACTGCGACAGCGTCAAGATCAGATGGATGATGTCCTGCGCGATAGTGTAGGCAGGCGCCGCCTTGCCGCCAAAGATGATGGTGACGGGGTGCTTAGGTCTGTTGCCGTTCTTGATATCGAGGTACTTCCAGATGATGTAGAGCGCGAGCATCTGCTGACGCTTGTACTCGTGGATGCGCTTGACCTGGACGTCGATGATGGCGTTGGAGGGAATGGTCACGCCCTGCTCGAGCGCCATGAACTGGCGCATGATGGCCTTGGCCTCGACCTTGGTGGCGGCCAGGCGCTCAAGAACGTCCTTGTCGTCGGCGAACTTGGCGAGTTTGCTCAGATCGCCGGTGCTGCGCCAGTCGGTGCCGATCACATCGTCGAGCAGGCTGGCGAGCGCGGGGTTGGCCCCATGGATCCAGCGGCGGAAGGTGATGCCGTTGGTCTTGTTGGAGAACTTCTTGGGATAGATCTCGTAGAACGGATGAAGCTCGGTGTCCTCCAGGATCTTGGTGTGGAGGGCGGCTACGCCGTTGATGGAGAAGCCAAAGTGGATGTCCATGTGGGCCATGTGGACGGTGTCGTGCTCGTCGATGATGGCGACGCGCGGGTCATCGTGCTCGGCTTTCGCGATCTCATCGAGCTTGACGATAATGTCGGCGATGGCAGGGGAGACCTTCTGCAGGCTGGTGAGCGGCCACTTCTCGAGCGCCTCGGCAAGAATCGTGTGGTTAGTGTAGGCGACCATGGAGCGTACGATGGTCACGGCCTCGTCAAACTCGATGCCATGCTCGGTGGTGAGCAGGCGGATGAGCTCGGGGATGACCATGGTGGGGTGCGTGTCGTTAATCTGGACCACGGCGTAGTCGGCCAGATCGTGCAGGTTGCTGCCGCGCTCGATGGCCTCGTCGATCAGGAGCTGGGCGGCGTTGCTTACCATGAAGTATTCCTGGTAGATGCGAAGTAGGCGGCCCTGCTCGTCGGAATCGTCGGGGTAGAGGAACAACGTGAGGTTCTTGGCGATCTCGGTCTTGTCGAAGTCGATGGAGCTGCCGGGGACCAGGCCGTCGTCGACGCTCGCCAGGTCGAACAGGCGCAGGCGGTTCTTGTTGGGCTGGCCGTAACCGGGCACATCGATGTTGACGAGCTTGGAGGTAACGGCAAAATAGCCGAACTCGACGGTGTAGGAGCGGTCATCGTCGACCAGGATGTCCTGCTCACCGAGCCACTCGTCGGGGACGGCCTTCTGCTGGTTGTCGACAAAGCGCTGACGGAACAGACCGTAGTGATAGTTGAGGCCCACGCCATCGCCGGTCAAGCCCAGCGTGGCGATGGAATCCAGGAAGCATGCGGCCAAGCGGCCCAGGCCGCCGTTGCCGAGCGACGGCTCGACCTCGAATTCCTCGATCTTGTTGAGGTCGTGGCCTGCGGCGGTGAGCTGGTCCTTAACCTCGTCGTAGATGCCGAGGTCGATCATGTTGTTGATGAGCAGCTTGCCGATCAAAAATTCGGCGGAAATGTAATAGAGCTTTTTCTTGCCGTTGTTGAGCGGGCAGGTGGCGGAGCGCTCCTGCACGAGTTTGACCAGCAGCTTGTAAATGCGACGGTCGTCGAGCTGCTCGAGCGAGGTGCCAAAAGACTGCTCGGCGAGTTCCATGAGGTTAATTCGGGGCATGTTTTCTCCTGTGATGGGTTGTTTCATGTCTGCAATTCATAAGAAGCCCGCGCGAGGGGATTGGGGTGGCCTCGCGCGGGAAAAGCAAGCGCGTCCGCACGGTGGGGAGGGGTCGGGCGCGGTAGCTCCTATTGAGGAAGCTCGATTTCGGCTTCCGACGGGATGCGGAAGTAGGTCTCGGTCCAGTCGGTGAGTTTGTGCTCGAGCTCGCGGGTGATGGCGCCATCGAGCATGCGCCAGGTCCAGTTGCCGCCCAGCGTGGCAGGGGTGTTGATGCGCGCCTCGTTGCCCAAGTTGAGCAGATCCTGCATGGTGTAGATGCACGTGTCGCTCACGCTGGCGGCGATGGTGCGATTGAGTGCATCTGCCATGGGTTCGCCGGCCTGCTGATGGGTGTACAGGGCTGCCTGCTCGCGCTGACGCGGGGTGGCCGTTCCCTCAAACCAACCGCGCGCCGTCTCGTTGTCGTGGGTGCCCACATAGGCGACGGTGTTGGCGATGTAGTTATGCGGCAGGTAGTACGAGTTGGTGCCCTCAAAGGCAAACTGCAGGATCTTCATGCCGGGGAAGCCCGAGTTGTCGCGCATGTCGATGACGCCGGGGGTGAGGAAGCCCAGGTCCTCGGCGATGATGGGCAGCGTGCCGAGCTTTTCCTCGAGCGTCTTGAAGAACTTGAGGCCGGCCCCCTGCGTCCACGAACCGTAGGACGAATCGGGCGAGGAGAACGGCACCTCCCAATAGGCCTCGAAGCCGCGGAAGTGATCCAGGCGGATGACGTCGTACATGTCGAGTGCGGCACGGATGCGGCCCTCCCACCAGGAGAAGCCGTCGGACTCCATGGCGTCCCAGTCGTAGATGGGGTTGCCCCAGTACTGGCCGGTGGCCGAGAACTGGTCGGGCGGCGTGCCGGCGACGCTCACGGGATTGCCGGCGGCATCGATCTTAAAGAGCTCAGGCGTCGCCCACATCTCGACGGAGTCACGCGAGACATAGATGGGCAGGTCGCCGATGATGAGAATGTCGCGCTCGTTGGCATAGGCCTTGAGGCGGCTCCACTGGCGATCGAAGAAGTACTGCGTCATCTGGTGGTAGAGCATACGCGCCGGATGGTCGGCGCAGACCTTGGCGGAAGCCTCGCCGCGGGTGCGGAGCTCCGCGGGCCACTCCCAAAACGCCTTGAGACCGCACTCCTCTTTGACGGTCATGAACTCACAGTAGGGGATGAGCCAGTCCTCGTTGGCCTGGATAAAGTCATCGAAATCGGCCGGCTTGTCGGCAGCAAAGCGCTCAGCGGCGCGGTCGAGAATCTGACGGCGGCCACCAAAGATGGCACCGTAGTCGACATTGCTGGGGTCGGATCCCAGATACACGCCATCGATATCGCGCTGCTCCAGATACCCTGCCTCGATAAGCTCAGCAAAGTCGATAAAGTTGGGGTTGCCTGCGCGGGCCGAGAACGACTGATAGGGCGAATCGCCATAGCTGGTCGTCGTAAGGGGCAGAATCTGCCAGTAATGTTGTTTGCACGAGGCGAGAAAATCGACGAAGTCGTAGGCATTCCAGCCAAAGCCGCCGATTCCGTATGGTCCGGGCAGAGATGAGACGGGCATGAGGACGCCGCTTGCACGCTCCATGAATGCGCTCACCAACCTTCTTGTTGTGGGGTCGGCCTGCCGATGGGTGTGCAGTCCGCCTCCGATGTTCTGATTCGATACGCCTATTGTAAAACATGTTGTTTAAACATGTACAGGCAAGATAAAAAAGTTGGTCGATTTTCGGCGAATGGTTACATGCCATGAAAAAGCCCCGACCTCACAACGTGAGATCGGGGCAAGAGCGGTATGTAGGTTTTTGCTACTCGGCGTCGGCGAAGCCGTTGGGGTTGTGGCTCTGCCAGTTCCAGCTATCGCGGCACATGTCCGCGATGTCGTACTGGGCCTTCCAGCCCATCATGCGCTCGGCCTTGGAGGCATCGCACCAGTTGGCAGCGATGTCGCCGGCGCGGCGCTCGCGGATCACGTAGGGCAGCTCCTTGCCACAAGCCTTGGAGAAGGCGGCGACGACCTCGAGTACCGAGGTGCCGGTGCCGGTGCCCAGGTTAAAGATCTCGACGCCGGTTTTGCCGTTCATCCAGTTAAGGGCGGCAACGTGACCAGAGGCCAGATCGCACACGTGGATGTAGTCGCGCACGCCGGTGCCGTCGGGGGTGGGGTAGTCGTTGCCAAAGACCTGAACGGCCTCGAGCTTGCCCACGGCGACCTGGGCGACATAGGGCACCAGGTTGTTGGGGATGCCCTTGGGGTCCTCGCCGATCAGACCCGACGGATGGGCGCCGATGGGGTTGAAATAACGGAGTAGCACGACGTCCCACTCGGGGTCGGCGGTGTGGACGTCCATAAGGATCTGCTCGATCATCCACTTGGTCCAACCATAGGGGTTGGTCGCGGGCTTCTTAGGATCCTCCTCGGTGACGGGCGGGTTGTCCGGGTCGCCGTAGACGGTCGAGGAGCTCGAGAAGATGATGGACTTGCAGCCATGGTTGCGCATGACGTCGATGAGCACCAGGGTGTTCTCGATGTTGTTGTGGTAGTACTCGACGGGCTTGCTCACCGACTCGCCGACGGCCTTAAAGCCGGCAAAGTGGATGACGCGGTCGATCTGATGGGTATCGAAGATCTTGTTCATCGCATCGCGGTCGAGCACGTTGGCTTCGTAGAAGGTGAGGTTCTTGGCGGCCTCGTCGCCCACGATGGTCTTGACGCGGTCGACGGCGACGGCGCTGGAGTTGGAGAGATCATCGACGATGACGACCTGGTAGCCACCCTCGAGCAGCTGAACGACGGTGTGCGAGCCGATAAAGCCGGCGCCACCGGTAACGAGGACACAGGTGTCTTTGGGGTCGAGTGCTTTGGACATGTAGTCTCCTATCGAATCAGGAACACTTCTTCAGGGGAGTATAGCGCAGGCAGGGACGCCCAAATCGTGCGCCGTAGGAAAAGCAGAGGATTGTGCTAACGTACTCATAGAAGAGCTTGCGTACGCATAACCTGATCTTTGGCATTTGCTTACGAGCCGCTGACCTTGCAGTTTCCTGCCGTTCGTGGAAATCGTTGGGACGCGCCATATGTACGCTAATATGTATGAGTTGAGCGACATATAAATAAGCATGTAACGGAGTACATATGTCACCAAACAGCGATTCCATCCTTTCCCAGGAGCTCTCGCGCCGCACTGCCCTCAAGGCCCTGTTCGGCGCCGCTTCTGCGGCAGTTCTTTTTGGCCTGCCCGCTCGCGCCCATGCGGCGGAGGCTTCCAAAGAAACCACCGATAAACTGAATGCCGCCCAGGCCCAGCTCGACGAGGTTCAGGCCCAGCTCGACAGCATCGCAAATGAGTATGCGGCGCTGGCCAACAAGAATGCCCAGACCCTCAACGACATCGAGAATGTCCAGGGCAAGATTGACGACACGCAGGCCCAGATCGATGAAAAGAAGGCCGAGCTCAAGAAGAAGCGCAACGACCTTTCCGATCGCGTGGCCGCCAGCTACAAGTCCGGCGGCACGAACATCCTGTCGCTGCTGCTGGCCTCTGGCTCGTTTGAGGAACTCGTCGCCAACGCGCATTACGTTGAGAAGATCAACAAGAGCGACCGCGACGCCATCGAGGACATTCAGACCATCCAGGAAGAGCTCGATGCGCAAAAGACCGAGCTCGAGTCGCAGAAGGCCGACTTAGAGAAGCTCAAGGACCAGCAGACTGCCCAGATGCAGGACATGCAGGCCAAGCAGCAAGAAGTCCAGACCGTGCTGAACGGTCTTTCCGACGACGTCAAGGAGCTCATGGCTCAGCGCGATTCCGAGATCCTCGCTGCCGCCCAGGCCGAGGAGGCTGCTAGGAAGGCTGCCGCTGCCGCGGCCGCTGTAGCGCCG
>UQEO01000055.1 GCA_900540095.1 uncultured Collinsella sp. | reverse complement strand
CCGAGGTCCTGGTTGAGAGCGGCCCTGCGCTTGCGCTCGAACTGGCGGGCCTGGTCGAGGCCGCCGCCCCTGCCGAAGATATTGTGCCGGCGCACCAGGGCCTTGTGATGTGTCAGGTGCGCGAGACGGCTCGCAACAGCCGCTTTTATCTGAGCGAGGTGCTTGTTACCGAGAGCCGCGTGCGCATTGGCGAGGCCGATGGCCTGGGCGTGCTTATGGGAACCGATGCCGCGCATGCTCGTGCGCTCGCGGTAATCGATGCCGCTTATGCAATGGATCCGGCGCCGGCTTGTTTGGCGGAACTCGAGCGCCGCGTCGAGGAGGCGCGTGCTGCCATGTTTGAGCGCGTGGCTGCACAGGATGCTCTCACCTATGTGTCGCGTGTCGAGTTCGATGAAATGTCTGGCCAGGACATGAGTGTTCAGGCGGTGGTCAAATGAACGAGCAGGATGAGGTTTTCGATCGCGATCCGTCCCTTGACGAGCGCGCCTTCGAGCTGCAGGGAACGTTTCGTACGGTTCTGGACTGCATGGCGCGCCCCGGCGAGGTTTGCCGCCTATCCGTCACGGATGCCTATGAGGTCGAGGCGAAGCGCTGTGGCCTATTCCCCGCGACGTTGATGTTGGCGGACATGCTGCTCGATAGCGGTACGACTTTTTGCATGGCGACCACGGGCTTTGAGCGTGCTGCCCGGCAGATCGCGAGTCGAACGCACGTGACTCCTGCGGCGCCGAGCGAAGCTGCGTGCGTGATCGTTCCGGAGGCTTTTCGAGATGAGGGCGCGGCGAGTGCAATCGCTGCGCTTACGGCGGGGCCGCTGGACCAGCCGCATCGCGGCGCGACGGTTATCGTCGAGTGCTCGGTGCTTTTGGGACTGGATGCGCAGGGTTTGCGCGTCGGCTCCGCTTCGCACGCGTGTACCAAGAGCTCCTGGGAGCTCGGTGGCCCCGGCGTTGACGGCACTTCGCACTTCTCGTGCGATCGCGGCGATGTCTTGCGCTCGCGTATTGCGCGTCTGGACGAGTTTCCCTGCGGCATCGACCTGATGTTTGTAGACGGGTTTGGCCATATCGCCGCCGTTCCCCGTTCCAGCGCTTGCAGGGAGGTTGAATCATGGGATATGTAGCCGTTTCCGGCGGCGAGCAGGCAATCGCCGCATCGCTTGAGCTGCTTGAGCGCGAGCGCGTTGCGGGTGGCCGCGCGCTCGATCCCGCACTCATCATCGAGGCCATGCCGCATGCGGTCGAGCAGGTGCAGTCTGAGGGCTCCGTTTGGGCTCCCGAGGTTGCTGCAATCGCCCTCAAGCAGGCGTCGGGTTCTATCGAGGAGGCCGTCTTTTTGGTGCGTGCCTACCGTTCCACCCTCGAGCGCCTCTATACATCGCGTGTGATCGATACGGGCGAGATGCACGTTTCGCGCCGCATCTCCGCGGCCTTCAAAGATATCGAGGGCGGACAGATTTTGGGCGCGACCCGCGATTACAGCCATCGCCTTATCAATTTTGATCTAAGCGAAGAGACCGATGCCGATGTCCGTGCCGCGCGCGCTGTCATCGATGAGCGTCTGGATGAAGCGGCCGAGGCCTTTTATGGCGTGGCCGAGACCACGCCTCTCGATTGTGTGCCCAAGGTGTGCGATTACCTGCGCCAGATCGGTATGATCCGCCCGGTTGCTATCGACGACACCGAGCCCGTCGATATCACCAAGACCCCGCTTTTCACGCCGGCGCCGCGCAGCGTTATCCTGCAGGCCCTCTCGCGTGGCCTCACGCAGGCGGTTGTCGCCATCGGGTACGCGGCCATTCGCGGCTTTGGCATTTCCCATCCCACGGTGGGCGAGCTTCGCCGCGGCAGCGTGCCGGTGACGATTGATGCCCCCGGAACCGATCCCTCTCAGGCTTCTGCCGACGACGCGTACTATCTGGGAGCACTCCCGGTCTGTGAGGTCGAAAGCCTGATCGCCAACGACGAGGTGACCGAGACGGGCGAGCATGTGAACGCGCTCGATGTGGGCTACGGCCTCGTTACCGGCAGCGACGAGAGCAAGGCCATCGCCATGAGCGTCCTCGACCATTCGCTGCGCGTCGACGACGTTCGCTACCCCACACAGGATCAGGAGTTCGTGCTCTATCACATCGACGGTGTGGAAGCCACGGGCTTTATCAGCCATCTCAAGCTGCCGCACTACGTGACGTTCCAAAGCAAGCTCGATGCAGCCTTGCGCTCTATGAATCACGCCGAGGGACAGAAGGAGGACGGTTCTCGTGCAGCGCAACTATAACTTTGCCTTTTTGGACGAGGGCTCCAAGCGCGAGATTCGCCGCGCCATCTTGAAGGCCGTCGCCATTCCCGGATACCAGGTGCCGTTCGCCAGCCGCGAGATGCCCATCGGCCGCGGCTGGGGTACGGGTGGCCTGCAGGTCACGTTGTCGTGCATCGGTCCCGATGACGTGCTCAAGGTAATCGACCAGGGCTCGGACGCGAGCGTCAATGCCGTGTCTATTCGCAGCCTCGTGCACGAGACTACCGGCGTCGAGACCACCACGTCCACGGCGGTCGCGACGCTCATCCAGAGCCGTCACCGTATCCCTGAGCGTCCGCTGCAGCGCGAACAACTCATGGTGCTGCAGGTTCCCATGCCAGAGCCCCTGCGCACCTACGAGGCGCGCGAAAGCGTGACGCGCCGTCTGCACGCCGAAGCTGAGTACACCGGTGCATATCTGGAGCTTTTTGAGCAGATTGTGCGCTATGGCTCCACGACCACCGGTGCCGACCATCCCGTGATGGTGCAGGATCGCTACGTTATGGCGCCGAGTCCCATTCCGCGTTTCGATAACCCCAAGCTCAACGATGCCGAGAATCTCTTTTTGTTTGGAGCGGGGCGCGAGAAGAAGATCTACGCCGTGCCGCCGCATACCAAGGTCGAATCGCTCGCCTTCGAAGACCATCCCTTTGTGCGTGAGGATTTTGAAGGCAAGCGCTGCTGCATCTGTGGGGCGACGGGTGTCTATATGACTCAAACCATCGATCCCGTTACGGGCAAGAAGGCGTGGCAGTGCTCCGATACCGATTATTGCGCAGAGCGTCTCGAGGAGGGCGGAAGTGATGAGTAAAGGCACGACGATGCTTCCCGCTACGGTTCATCATGAATTTAAGGATGAGGCTCCGGTTTTGTCCGTTCGCCATCTGGCCAAGCGCTTTGGCGCGGGCTGCGACTACTGTCGCGACCCGCATGCCCAACTCGAGCGCAACATCTGCCCCGTGTGCGGCACGGTGCACGCGGTACGCGACATCTCGCTCGAGGTGCATCGCGGCGAGATTTTGGGCATCGTGGGCGAGTCCGGCTCGGGTAAGTCGACGCTCATGCAGTGCCTCTATTTCGACCAGGAGCCCACGGCGGGCGACATGCGCGTTGCCGCATACGACGAGGGCCGGGGCAACTGCTTTGACCTTTCGCGTCAGCAAAAACGCCTTATCCGCGACGAGATCTTCGGCATGGTCTACCAAAATCCCTACCTGGGCCTGCGCATGAACTTCTCGAGCCTTTCCAATATCGCCGAGAAGCAGATCGCTGCCGGTATCCGAGACGTTTCCTCCATGGTCGATCGCGGTCGCGAGCTGCTCGATCGCGTGAACATCCCCTTGCGGCGTGAACAGGATCCGCCGCGCGCGTTTTCGGGCGGTATGCAGCAGCGCGTGCAGATTGCCAAGGCACTTTCCAACCGTCCTCCGCTGCTGTTCTTGGATGAGGTCACCACCGGTTTGGACCTTTCGGTTCAGGCGCGCGTGCTCGACCTGATTTTGTCGCTGCGACGTGACCTGGGGGTGTCGATGGTCGTGGTGAGCCATGACTTAGGCGTGATTCGCCTGCTTGCCGACCGCACTATCGTCATGCTTGACGGGCAGGTTATCGAGCATGGCCTGACCGACCAGATCATGCAGGACCCGCAACACGCTTACACCCAAGAACTCGTCTATTCGCTTCTTTAGGAGGCTCGCCGATGTACGTCATCCGCAACGGAATCATTGTTCAACCCGACCGCCTGCTCTTTGGCTACGAGCTTGTGGTCGAAGACGACAGGATCGCCGCAATTCAGCGCCAAGGCAAATTCGATGCGACCGCCGCGGGAGCCGGCGTTATCGACGCTCATGGTGGCTATGTCACGCCTGGTCTTGTGGATATCCATTCCGACTATATCGAGACCGTTATCTCGCCGCGCCCGACGGTGCTCATGGACTTCTCGACGGCATTGTTCGAGGCCGAGCGTGAGCTCATCGCCCATGGCATCACCACAATGTATCACTCGCTTTCGGCATATGCGCAGGACATCATGGATGCCAAGCCGGTCCGGCGCTGGGAGAACACCGAGAAAATCATGGCGCTTATCGCCGGCTGCAAACGCACCGAGGGGCGAAACGCCCATCTGATTCGTCATCGCCTGCACCTGCGTCTTGAGGTCGATAACGTCAATCTGGTTGAGCAAGTTGAGGGGCATTTGCGCTCGGGCGAGGTGGACGAGCTTTCATTTATGGACCACACTCCCGGCCAGGGTCAATATCGCGATATCGAGATCTGGCGCAAGAGCGTTCGTGGCGATCATGAGCTGAGTGATGAAGAAGCGGCACAGATCGTTGCCGCTCAGCAGGCGGCGCCCAAGCTTTCCTTTGAGCAGCTCAAATATCTTGCCGATGTTGCCTGCGAAAACGGCATTGCGCTGGCGAGCCACGATGACGATTCGGTCGAGCATCTGGACCTTATGCGTGAGCTCGGCTGCACGATCTCTGAGTTCCCGGTGAGTTTAGGGGTGGCGCGCGCTGCTCGCGAGCGTGGCATGTCGACCGTCATGGGAACACCCAACATCTTGCTGGGAAAGAGCCATTCGGGCAATCTTTCGGCGCGCGACGCCGTGTCCAACGGAGTGGCGAGCGTGCTGTGCTCCGATTACTATCCCACGGCAATGCTGCAGAGCGCCTTTGCCCTGCACCATGATTTCAAGCTGCCGCTTGAAGAGGCGTTTGCCATGCTCACCATCAACCCGGCGCGCGCCGTGCATGCCGACGACCAGATTGGCAGTCTGGAAGAGGGCAAGAAAGCCGATATTCTGGTCATTCGTGAGGTTGAGGAAGGCCAGCGCACCTATCCCGTGATCACGGCGACGCTGGTGGATGGCCGTGTGGTTTCGCGCATGTGGTATCCGGCGCTGCCGAGCATGTCTGCCCGTTTTGCCACCGATGCCGCGACGATCGCCGAGACCGCCGACCACGTGCCGGCAGCCGTGGTGGATACGGATGGATCGGAGGACAAGTAATGGGCGATTCAATCGAATCCTTTCAGCCTGATGCATGTCCACTCCTTGCGATCGAGGATCTTTCCAAGGGCTTTACCCTGCATACCGCCGACCGTCGCGTGCGCGGCTGTGAGCATATCTCGCTGAGCGTGCTGCCGGGCGAGTTCGTGGGCGTTACCGGCCGCTCGGGCTCGGGTAAATCAACGATTCTCAAGTGCATCTATCGTACGAATCTGCCGGAAAGCGGCCACATCGTGTACGATTCCGAGGCCTTTGGCCCGGTCGACCTTGCCACGCTCGATGAGCGTCGTGTGATCTATCTGCGCAACTACGAGATTGGCTATGTCTCCCAGTTCCTCGATGCCGTGCCACGTACCACGGCCCGTGAAATCGTGCACGCGAGTGCCGCCGAGGCGTTTGCCGATGAAGATGCGATTGAGGAGGAGACGACGCGTATGCTCGAGCATTTCGACTTCCCCAAGCCCCTGTGGGACCTGTATCCCAATACGTTCTCGGGTGGTGAGAAGCTCAGACTCAACATCGCGCGCGCTATGGTGCGTCGTCCACGTCTATTACTGTTGGACGAGCCGACTGCCAGCCTCGATAACGCGAGCAAGGTCAGAGTCCGCGATTTGATTGAGCAACTCAAGGCCGGAGGTACTACGATGCTGGGGATCTTCCATGATTTGGAGTTTATGGAAGGCGTTTGCGATCGTGAGTACAACATGCAGATTGGTGGGTTTGTCCAGGCATAGGAGGGACGGATGCAAGAACATAGATCCGTGCAGGGGTCATTTGATCTGCATACGCATTCGGTTTATTCCGATGGTTCTCAATCGGTGCAGGCATTGATTGCCGAGGCTCGTGAGCGGGGTCTTTCGGGTATTGCCATTACCGATCACGACAGTTTGCGCCAGCTGTCATCCGTACGCGCCGAAGCCCGCAAGATGGGTTTTCCCGTGATTGCGGGCGTTGAGGCTTCTTGCATTGACTCGGAAACCGGACGCAAGATTCATATTCTTTGCTACGGCCTCGCGGCTACGGCGGATGAATCTGGCCCGCTTGAGCTCTTGGTAAACGAAACGCTTGCCCGCCGTACTGCCAACACCCTGTGGCAGGCATGGACGCTCGAACGTAAAGGGATGGCCCCCTGCGGGCGAAAAGCATCGGTGGCCGACGTGGTCGAAGTCTCGCGGGCAAGTACTGGTGTCTACAAACAGCATGTCATGCAGGCGCTTACGGGGCTGGGCTATCGAGATGGCGAATATCAGTGCGTTTATCGTCGGCTATTTAAAAATGGCGGTATTGCCGAGCGCGACATTTCCTATCCCGACGCACTTACAGTTGTTCGGGCTGCTCGCGAACAGGGAGGCGTGCCCGTGCTCGCACATCCCCAGCAGATGGACTCGTGGGGGGCTATCCCCGAACTTGTTAAGGCAGGTCTGATGGGCATCGAGGCGTTTCATCCCGATAACGATGCCGTTGCGACCGAAGAGGCCTTTAGACTTGCACGGCAGTACGGAATCGTGTGCACCGGCGGTAGCGATTACCATGGGCGCTATGGCGCCCCCGAGTGCGTCGGGTCTTGTTTCATCACGCCGGATGAAGCCGGCGAGTCCGTCGCGCAGCTGTTCGACCAAGAACGCCTGCTTGCTTAGGGGGTCCGGAGATGACAGTTCGAATGGCGACTGTTGCCGATACCGACGCGGTGTACGAGCTCATGTGCCAGCTCGAGGACACTCGGTTTGACCGATTGACGTTCTGTAAGCGTTTTGCCTGGCAGCTTGCCCGACAGCCATTTTTCGCTTTTGTGCTCGAAGAGGATGACGTTGTCGGGATTGTGAACGTGCGCGTCGAGCGGCAGCTTCACCATGAACACCCCGTGGCCGAGATTTGCGAGCTCGTGGTTGACAAGGGATACCGTGGTGGTGGACGCGGGACACTGCTGCTTGAGAGGGCCATTGCGTGTGCACGAGAGCAGGGCTGCGAGGTAATCGAGGTGACCTCAAATGCCGCACGGTTGGGTGCTCACCGGTTTTACGAGAATCACGGCATGAAGAGGACGCATGCTAAATTCATGATGGGGCTGTGAGGGCCCTCAAATGTATACGCAATAACGCTCGTAAACTTTTTCAAAAATAGTTCTTGCGTTCGCGCTGGCGCTCCGTTATTCTAATTCCTGCACGCGGGCGTGGCGGAATTGGCAGACGCGTACGGTTCAGGTCCGTATGGGGGCAACCCCATGAAGGTTCAAGTCCTTTCGCCCGCACCATTGAATGAAAGAGCTCCCAGCAATGGGGGCTTTTTTGTTATGGGCCCATCGCGGGGACTTGAACCTGCGAAAGAGCGAGCGTTAAGAAAACGCGGAGCGTTTTTAGCGAGCTGGCGAGGACGCCGGCAGGCGGCCGAAGCCGGTGCGGATCCGCGGAGCGGATACGCGGACGTCCTTTCGCCCGCACCATTACATGAAAGAGCTCCCAGCAATGGGAGCTTTTTTGTTATGGGCCCATCGCGGGGACTTGGACCCGCGAAAGAGCGAGCGTAAAGAATACGCGGAGCGTTTTTAGCGAGCTGGCGAGTCCGCCGGCAGGCTGTTTTTACGGATCCAATGCCGATATTTCGTATGCCCGAAACCCCAGTGGGCAAAAAACGGCAAATATGAGTACTGTCACAAAGGCGGCAACATTTCTAGAGGTCTATTTTGTGATAATTACGCAACAGCTGTACGTTAATTTGATTCGGCTTTGAGACAAAGCGGCTCAATTTGGAAGGATCTCGGGTTCGACAGGGTGCTATTTTGCTAAATAGGCTGCTACTAAAATAGTGACAGTACTCATATTTGGTCTTTTTTGCCCACTGGCCCTGCCATCGGGCCTTTGGGGCCGTCCAGGACGGGTATCCTAGTGCCAATGTATGCCCAATAGAGGAGAAGCCATGCTGTTTTCCGGTATCATCGCCGCCCTTACCAGTCTTTTGATCCCTATTATCATTCTGTTGCTGCTGCTTCCCAACGCCTGCTATGTCGTTGAACAACAGCATGCCGTGATCATCGAACGTCTGGGCAAGTTTAACCGCATCGTCAACGCGGGCTTCCACATGAAGGTGCCCGTGATCGACCGCAAGGCCGCCACGGTGAGTCTGCGCACCATGAAAAACGGTTTTGGCATCGACGTTAAGACCCAGGACAACGTGACCATCGGCCTTGAGGTCTCTGCTCAGTACCACGTGAGCTATGACATGGGCGCCGGCCCGGCAGATTCGGGCATCTACAAGAGCTACTATATGCTGCAGGAGCCCGTCGACCAGATGCGTGACTTCATCACCGACGCTCTGCGCTCTTCGATTCCCGTCTACACACTCGATGAGGTCTTTGCCAAGAAGGATGACATCGCCAAGGACGTTAATGCCACCGTGTCCGAGCAGATGGCTGCCTACGGCTTCACCCTCGTGTCGACACTCATCACCAAAATCGCGCTGCCGACCGAGGTCGAGAACTCCATGAACGACATCAATGCCGCCCAGCGAAAGCGCGCTGCCGCGCAGGAGCTCGCCGAGGCCGACCGCATCAAGCGCGTCACCGAGGCGACCGCCGAGGCTGAGGCGATGGAAAAGGCGGGCGAGGGCATCGCCAACCAGCGCAAGGCCATCGCGCTGGGCATCAAGGATTCGCTCGAGATCATCCAGGAGACGGGAGTCGGTAACGACGAGGCCAACCAGCTGTTCATGTTTACGCAGTGGTCCGAGATGATGACGGAGTTCGCTCGTACGGGTAAAACCTCGACGGTCGTGCTGCCGAGCGATTTCTCGCAGTCGGCCTCGATGTTCGAGCAGATGCTGACAGCCAGCAAAGTTCAAAACGATTCGAAGGAGTAGACGCGCGTGAAATACACCGTCGTTTGCGTCGGTAAGCTCAAGGAGCGCTTTTGGAAGGACGCGTGCGCTGAGTACACCAAGCGCCTAGGTGCCTATGCCAAGGTTGATATCCGCGAGGTGGCCGATATCGACCCGGCTAAGGCGGGCGGCGTGGATGCCGCACGCGACAAGGAGGGGGCGGCAATTCTTGCTGCATTGCCGTCTCGGGCGCATGTGATCCTGCTAGCTATCGAGGGCAAGGAGCGTTCGAGTGAGGAGCTCTCGGCGCGGCTCGACGATCTTATGCTGCGAGGCAGCAGCGACATTGCCTTTGTAATCGGCGGTTCGGACGGCGTGAGTGATGAGGTGCGCGCCCGCGCCGATGAGATGCTCAGCTTTGGACGCATCACCTTACCGCACAACCTGGCGCGCGTGGTGCTGCTAGAGCAGATTTACCGCGCCTGCAAGATCAGCCGCGGCGAGCCGTATCACAAATAGGTCGGCAATACGAAACAATGGCATGGGACAATAGCTTCCGTTTTGAGGAACGTGCCTGAGAGGACTATGTGATATGAAGATTGGATTTGTCGGTTTTGGCAATATGGCGAGCGCTATGGCCGATGGCTGGATCGCTGCCGGTGTAGCTGCGGGCGACATGTGCGCCTGCGCGGGTCGCTACGACGCACTGGTTGAGCGCTGCGAGGCGCGCGGCATGGTCGCCTGCCACGATGCCGCCGAGGTTGTCGCCGCATCCGATATCGTGGTCGCTGCGGTCAAACCGTACATGATCGAGAAGATATTCGCCCCGCTCAAGGATGCTCTTGCCAAAAAGGTCGTTCTGTCGGTTGCCTGGACCTGGGACAGTGCCAAGTGGGAGCAGGTCCTGCCGGGCGTCGCGCATATCTCGACGGTGCCCAACACGCCGGTTTCGGTGGGCGAGGGCGTCATCGCTTGTGAGAAGGCTTCCACGCTTAGTGATGAGCAGAGCACAGTGGTGCTTGATCTGCTTGGCAAGCTCGGTGCGGTGGTCGAGCTCGATACGAGCCTGCTGTTTGTGGGCGGCACGGTGGGTGGTTGCGCTCCGGCATTTGTCGCTATGGCAATCGAGGCCCTGAGCGATGCGGCGGTCAAGCACGGTATCCCGCGTGCCGATGCCTATCGCATTGTGAGCCAGATGGTGCTGGGTACGGCAAAGCTGCAGCTTGCAACTGGCCAGCATCCTGCGGCGATGAAGGATGCCGTATGCTCGCCCGGTGGTGCCACCATCAAGGGCGTCGTTGCGCTCGAGGACGCCGGCATGCGCAGCGCCCTGGTCAAGGCAATCGACGCAACTCTCCAGTAAAACCTGCCATTTAGGGACAGGTTTATTTTGGCAGGTTTTTCCTGCGGTTTTGTCCTTTTAGTGAAAAGCGCCCCGCAACTGGCTCAATTCCAGTTGCGGGGCGCTTGCGTTTGCCCAGATAAAACCGACCAAAATAAACCTGTCCCTTTTTGGCAGGTTAGTCCCAGAAGCTGTCTTCCTCATCCTCGGACTTGGGTCCGCGGTCGACGTACATCTTATGGGTACGCTTCTCCATTACAAAGGCAAGAATCGCAAATAACAGGATGCCGCCGGCGAAAAGGATGGCAAAACCGGTGCGGGTGCCAAACAAAAAGGAAAAAACTGCGTCCATTGGGTGCCTTCTTGCGTAGTTGAGTTGGGTCGTAAACGCTCATAAGTATATACTTGCCCATACATGTACAAGGTTGCAACCTAAATGGAATGTATATCGCCGGAGGATCTAATGCTTGATATCAAGTTTGTTCGCGAGAATCCCGATGCCATCGATGTCGCCATGGCTAACCGCCAGACGTCTTGGGATCGCGAGAAGTTCTTTGAGCTCGACGACGAGCGCCGTGCCGTCATCACCGAGGTCGAGGAACTCCAGGCTACGCGTAATGCCGAGTCCAAGAAGATCGGCGCCCTGATGAAGGAGGGCAAGAAGGACGAGGCCGAGGCCGCCAAGGAGGCCGTGCGCGCCGTCAACGAGAAGATTGACGGTCTGGCCGAGCGTCGTACTGCCCTCGAGCAGGAGCAGTACGACTTCATGGCTCACCTGCCCAACATTCCTTGCGAGGCCACGCCGTACGGCAAGGACGAGGACGAGAACATCGAGCGCCGTCGTTGGGGCACCCCGCGCGAGTTCGACTTCGACTTTAAGCCGCACTGGGATCTGGGCACCGACCTGGACATCCTCGACTTCGAGCGCGGCAACAAGCTCTCCGGCAGCCGTTTTACCGTTCTCGGTGGCGCCGGCGCCCGCCTGGAGCGCGCCCTCATCAACTTCTTCCTCGATACGCACACCAGCCGTGGCTTTAAGGAGTGGTGGCCGCCTATCGTCGTCAAGCGTCAGACCATGTTTGGCACGGGTCAGCTGCCCAAGTTCGAGGATGACGCCTATCACGTCTCGGGCGACAACTTCCTGATCCCTACCGCCGAGGTCGTGCTCACCAACCTGCACGCCGGCGAGGTCCTCGACGCCGACACCCTGCCGCGCCGCTACACCGCCTTTACCCCCTGCTTCCGCGAGGAGGCCGGTTCCGCCGGTCGCGACACCCGCGGTATCATCCGTCAGCACGAGTTCGACAAGGTCGAGATGGTCAAGTTCGCTAAGCCGGAGGAGTCCGACGAGGAGCTCGAGAGCATGACCGCCGAGGCCGAGTACCTGCTGCAGCAGCTGGGCCTTCCGTATCGCGTGATTAGCCTGTGCACCGGCGACTTGGGCTTCTCTGCCCGTCAGACCTACGACGTCGAGGTTTGGCTGCCGAGCTACAACGCCTACAAGGAGATCAGCTCCTGCTCCAACTGCGGTGACTTCCAGGCTCGCCGCGCCAACATCAAGTATCGCGACTCCGAGAACTTCAAGGGTTCGCGCTACTTGCACACTCTCAACGGTTCCGGCCTGCCGGCTGGCCGCACCATGGCCGCCATTCTGGAGAACTACCAGAACGCCGACGGCACCATCACGATCCCCGAGGTTCTGCGTCCTTACATGGGCGGTCTCGAGAAGATCGAGCCGGTCGCGTAACTTGGCTGCATAGGGGATATGCAAGGGCGCTCCTTCGGGGGCGCCCTATTTCGTGCGCAGGTCCATATCATGCCGTGCGGACAGCTCGATAGAAAACACACGAACAACTGTTCTGTATACAGCCATCTACCTGCTATGCTTTTGCTAAATAAGAGCGAGAGAAAGGGGACGCGATGGAGCTGTTTGATGATCGGGTGGTGTTGTTTGAGAGTGACGAGGGCGGGGAGTACCTGCTTGTAACGTGTGAGCCGTCTGGCATGGGTGGCCTGGTGGTTCGGCAGACGAGTGAGGGTCCGTTGACCCAATGGTGCTTTGAGGAGTCGCCGCATGTGGTCGAGACCTTTGTGACGCATGAGGCGCTTGTTGTCCTTGAGCACTTCTATGGCGTTGGAACTTCTAATCAGGTGGCCCGAATGCTGAGCATCTCGTTTGCCGACTACGACTGTGCGCAACGGGTGCGGTCGCTTCTGGGGGAGCTTGGCGCCGGGTTCGATGTGATCGAAAAGCCAATCGATCGCACGAGAAGCGCCGATGCTTGTGGTGCAGCGTGACAAATTGCGGCCCGCGCGAAAAAAAGTTTGAGATTTTGCTTGACTCTAACGAACTAAAGTGGTTTTATATGTCTTGCGCTGCGGCGTTACCTCAGCTGGATAGAGGGTCTGACTACGAATCAGAACGTCATAGGTTCGAATCCTATACGCCGCACCAATTGAATTTTAAAGCCTCCGGTAACGGAGGCTTTTCTTATATGTCGACATACTTGAGGAGTTGCTTTCGCCGTGTTTGAAAGTATCGAGTCGATCGACTGCATCAAATGAGTAAAAATCAAATTCAATAACTTTTTTTGAAAAAACACTTGACCTTTATTCAGTCGATGTGCATAATAATCAACAAGTCGCGGCGTTACCTCAGCTGGATAGAGGGTCTGACTACGAATCAGAACGTCATAGGT
>UQEO01000054.1 GCA_900540095.1 uncultured Collinsella sp. | reverse complement strand
TGGTTCAAATCCATTCGGGCCCACCATTTTTTGCAATAAACGCTCCACCGTGAGCCGAGTTAGCCGGTGGAGCGTTTATTAATTTCTAGACGCGGTTTTATGCAGTTCGCGACTAGCCGAAGAATGTGCAACTTGGGGCATTAGCTCAGCTGGGAGAGCGCGGGCTTTGCAAGCCTGAGGTCAGGGGTTCGATCCCCCTAACCTCCACCATGATGGACCTGTAGCTCAGTTGGTTAGAGCGTCCGGCTGATAACCGGGAGGTCACAAGTTCGAATCTTGTCAGGTCCACCATCAAAACGTTAAGGGCCCTGGGGCATTGCCTCGGGGCTTTTTTCTTACCCGTTGGAGCAGTTAATTTGGGACGGGGCCTTTTTGGCTACCCTGTTCTGCGCAGCCTCAGTTTCTAGACCTGCCGCTGGGTAGCTAAAAAAGCCCCGTCCCAAATTAACTACTTTGATTTTGTGTGCTGGGTGAAAGATTGGGTAGTATAGCTATTCAATGCGGCGACCCTGCCGTGTGTTAACCGCTACGTACCGGAGGTGTTCCATGGTTCGTGTCGACATAGAGACCATCGTCATGGCCGCCGGTCCCGTGCCATCGCTTATCGTGCTTCGTGAGCGCTGCGGCAAGTCGGATTCGCCGGCACCCCTGCGTTCGCTTTCCATTCAGACCGGCTCGTTTGAGGCCGCGGCCATTAGCCGTGGCATCGATAGTGGTCGCGCCGAGCGCCCGATAACGCATGACCTGCTGCTTGACACCGTCGATGCCCTGGGCGCCAAGCTCGAGCGCATCGAGATCGTTCGTGCCGAGCCGCCGGTGTTCTATGCGACGATTGTCGTGCTGGTCGATGGTGACGAGCGCAAGATTGACGCCCGCCCCAGTGATGCCATTGCCCTTGCCGTGCGCAGCAATGCTCCCATGTTTGTGGAGGACGACATCATGAATCGCCTGGGTACCGTTTCTGCCCACGCCGAGGAAGTTGACGACGAGCAGGAGTTCGAGAAGTTCGATGAGTTCGTTCACACACTCTCGCCCGATGATTTTTAAATGCGGGGCGGCAGGGTTGCGGAGCGTTCGCTGATGGCCGGCGGCATGTCGGCTGAGGCGGCCGCCATCGCGCGTGAAGCCCAGATGCGCTCGGAGGCTTCTGAGGCGGCACGCATTGCCTATGTGACGCAGGCCCGCACGCTTCGCGAACGCCGCGGCTCGTTTATCAAGATGGTTGTCATCTCCGCCCTTGTCGCGGCAATCTGTTCGCGCCTTCGTGGTACAGTTGGTGCGCTTGGGTTTTCGATCTCTACGGGCCTGGTGATCTGGGGCGTGGTCGATGCGGTCATGCTGACTAGCCAGATCAAGGTGCTCGACAAACGCGCGGCGGACATGATGCGTGCCCGCGATGCCGCTGCTAAGATCGCCGCCGAGGCGCAAGAACTGTAACGACGCCAGACTCGATGGGAAGGTCTAAAGATGGCACAGGATATGCAGGATGCCGGTAACGTCTCCGCCGAGCTCGACGCCATGGTGTGCGATCTGATCGGCGCGTTCTTGGACGACCTTGCCGCCGGTGAAAACCCTGGCGTGGTCGTGGCAATTGAGGATGCTGCTTCCAACCGTTATCTGGCGGCGCTCGACGAGGACGGCGAAGAGGCGTGCCTGGAGGCGGCCACCAACTTTATCTCCGAGCACAAGATGGGTCTTAAGGACGAGGGCCTGGGCCGTATCGCCCGCTATGCCATCGGCTACACCGGCTGCGTCGAGATCGATGGCGGCTACCATGACGCCCTGCTCGTGAGCTTTTTTGAGACGACGCTCGAGAGTGGTTTTTCGGCATATGTGCTGTATGAGGGCATGGGCGCCGGCGATGGTTTTATGTGGAGCGACCCTGAACCTGCAGGTGAGGAAACCCCTCTCATCTAAAATCGCTAAAATAAACGAGTTTTCGGTAAAAGGCTCAATATTCCCGCTGAGCGTTGTATCGCTGGGCGGGCCGCATACGCGTGCCGTTTGTATATGGATAGAAGATAGGGGAACTACATGCGCGTAGACAATCTGAGGAACATCGCCATCATCGCCCACGTCGACCACGGCAAGACGACGATGGTCGATAAGCTCCTGCGTGCCACGGACGCCTTCCGTGCCAACCAGCAGGTCGAGGACCGCGTCTTGGACTCTAACGACCAGGAGCGCGAGCGCGGCATTACGATTCTCGCCAAGAACATCTCTATCGAGTACAAGGACGTCAAGATCAACGTCATCGACACCCCGGGCCACGCCGACTTCGGCGGCGAGGTCGAGCGCGTGCTGCGTATGGCCGACGGCGCCCTGCTGCTGGTCGACGCCTTTGAGGGCCCCATGCCCCAGACCCGCTTCGTGCTGCGTCACGCTATCGACACCGGCCTCAAGATCATGATCGTCATCAACAAGATCGACCGTCCGGGCGCCAACCCCGAGAAGGCCTACAACGACTGCCTGGACCTTATGGCCGACCTGGGCGCCACCGACGACCAGCTTGAGTTCGCCATGGAGCACGTGGTCTATGCCAGCGCCATGAATGGCTTTGCCCGCCTTGACCCCAACGACGGCAACATGGACATGTATCCGCTGCTCGATATGATCATCGACGACATGCCCGCGCCCGAGGTTGACGAGAACGCCCCGCTGGCCATGCAGTGCGTGACCATCGACCACTCCAACTTCGTCGGCCGCATCGGTATCGGTCGCGTGTACTCCGGCGCCATTCACCAGGGCGATCAGATCCTGGTCGTCAAGAACGACGGTTCTAGCGCCACCGCTGCCGTCAAGCAGCTCTTTACCTTCGACTACCTGGGCCGCACCGAGTGCCAGGAAGTCGGCGCCGGCGATATCGCCGCCGTCGTGGGTATTGACCGCACCGATATCGGCGATGTCTACACCGACCCCGAGAACCCCGTCGAGCTCGAGCCCATCGAGATCGACCCGCCGACCCTGTCCATCGTCTTTGAGGCTTCGACCTCCCCGCTCGTCGGCCGTGACGGCGACATCGTGGGCGCCCGTCAGCTTAAGGAGCGCCTGTTCAACGAGGCCGAGAACAACGTGACCATGAAGATCGAGGAGCTCGAGGACAAGAGCGGCGTCGAGGTCTCGGGTCGCGGCATTCTGCACCTGTCCGTTCTGATGGAGTCCATGCGCCGCGAGGGCTTTGAGTTCCAAGTCGGTCGTCCCCGCGTTCTGTTTAAGAAGGACGAGAACGGTAACAAGATGGAGCCCGTCGAGCAGGCCGTCGTCGAGTGCCCGGACGAGTACTCGGGCAAGGTCGTTGAGGTCTTCGGCACCTCCGGCGGCATCATGATGAGCATGGATACCTCGGGCATCGTGACGCACCTTGAGTTTAAGATCCCGACCCGCGGCATCATGGGCCTTAAGAACCGCATCATGAACGTCACTCACGGCGAGGGCGTGTTCTACCACACCTTCCTGGAGTATGGCCCCTACGCCGGCGAGATCGGCAACCGCCAGAACGGCGCCATGATCTCCATGACCACCGAGAAGGCCGTTGCCTACGCTCTGGGTACGCTGCAGGAGCGCGGCCAGCTGTTCGTTGAGCCGGGCACCGAGTGCTACGAGGGCATGATCGTGGGCGAGCGCAGCAAGGCCGGCGACATGGTCGTCAACATCGCCCGTACCAAGAACCTGGGCAACCAGCGTTCCTCGACCTCCGATATCTCCGTCCAGCTGGTGCCGCCCCGCACCTTCTCGCTGGAGGAGGCGCTGGAGTACATCGCCGATGACGAGCTGGTCGAGATCACTCCCAAGAACATCCGCCTGCGCAAGCGTCTGCTCAACGCCACCGACCGCAAGAAGGCTGCCGTCCGCGCCGGCCAGGTCAACAAATAAGCGCTGAGCTTTATAGCGATTAACAAGAAAGGGCGCCGACCGCAATGGTCGGTGCCCTTTTTGGTGTACAGGGATTGAGCCGGTCTGCACCCCTGCAAAGGTGCCTGCCCCTTTGCAGGGGTCGACGGCTAGGCGGAGGGAAGGCCCGGGGTGTTGGCGGCCTGCTGCGGCTTGAGGTGGGCGTTGCGCCAGATGATTTGGATAACGTAGCCGAGCATAAAGACAAAGGCCACGCCGCTGATGAAGCCGCCGATGAGGGGAAGTCCTGTGAGAGCGCCTGCGGCCACACCGCCGACGGCTGCCATGGCGTAGCGGTTCTGGTTATGTCCGACCATGCGAGCGATCGCGCATCCCGCAAAGGCGGTGGAGACCAGCGCGACGCCGATCACGGCGCACATGAGGGCTCCGGCAAGCGACAGGACGGCGATAGAGATAATCAGCAACAATACGGCAGGGACAATGGCTACCGTACCCAAAAGACCGCTCACCCACAGGGGCGTGGGGTGCTGGTGGAGCATTCCGGCGGCGCTGGCGGTCGCTCGCGGAAAGACGAGCTCGAGCAGCAGAGCGGCAAAGCAGGTCGAGAGCGCCGCGGCGACGATGCCGCCGATGACATCGTTAATGGTGGAAGTATCTTCGTTCTCGGTGCGGTCGATCTTGAGCGCGCCGACCTCGGCTCCTGCGGCGCGCTCGGGGTCCTCGGAAACATGCGCGTTCACGGTGCCGGTAATGCGGGCGTTTTTACCCAGGATGAGCTTATCGGCCCAAACTTCGACATCGCCCTCGACGGTGCCGTCGATGGTCACCGTATCGCCTGCAAGTGCTGCCGACTTGGCAGAGCCGCGCAGGGCAACCGTCTCGCCCACCGCGTAAAAACAGTTGGCGGCGCTACCGGTGTTGAGCACGACGTGTTGACCGGCTACCGTTACGCTGCCATCGATTGCTGTTTTGGAGATGTCGATGGTACGCGCCGCCAGGCGAACGGCTCCGCCTACAGTGCAGTCGCGAATCGACAAGCTCTCGCCTGCCGCGATAATATCGCGGCCGATGGAAGCGTCGTCTAGGTTAAGGCTTTGGCCGGCCCAGTACAGGTCGCTTTCGACGCCAGACGGATTTGAGTCAACTTCGGTTGCGAGCACGTTGCCCGCGGTGTCTGTACCGGCGAACGACGTCGTGGGAAGCGCGGTCAGCGCAAGTGAAATCAGTGCGAATAGGAGGGCGATGCGGCCACGCGTTTTGCGGCATCGGGACGACGGTTTTAGGTTGCAAGGCATAGTGAATCCTTCGTTAGATACTCGACATGTATCTAACAGGGTACCCAACGCGCGGGCGCTCTAAAAGAACCTCTCAGTTGCATTTCGGGGACGAGTCCGCGCTAGCTATTTTTTGCGATGCAAGAAGCGCGCGATGTCTTCTTCGGTGGGGCTTTTGATGTCAAAGCGCAGCGAGAGCCAGCGCAGACCCATGGTCACCGCGACACATACGACCAGTGCGGCGACATTGCTCATGATGCCGCTCATAACGAGACACACATAGCTTGTCGATCCGGCGATGGCTGCGATGGCATAAAAGTTAGTACGTTGGAAAATGCCCGGAACCACGCCCATAAAGCCGTCGCGCAACATGCCGCCACCCACCGCGGTGAAGAAGCCCATCATGATGCATACGGCCGGCGCAAAGCCATAAACCAGTGCTTTGTCCGCTCCGGTGGCGGCGTAGATGCCGACCGAGATGATGTCGAGCAATGGGATGAGTTTCTCGGGTTTATCGACGATTGCCGGGAAGATGTAGATGATGGCCGCCGTGGCAATGGAAAGTGGGAGTGCCATCGGCTGGTTGAGGATGTAGACGTTGCCGACTTGCAGCGTCATATCGCGCAAAAGACCGCCGCCCAGACCGCAGACCACCGCGAGCGCGACCGCGCCCACCAGGTCGAGCTTATGCTCGCGCGCAACCAGCACGCCCGAGATCGATGCCGCGACAACAGCGAACATCTCGAGCCAAAAGGGAATAGCGACCATGGCATCCGAGGCATGTGAGGTAACGGTTATAGCGGCGACGACGGGCAAGATGGGGTCCTTTGAGTTGCGAGTTTAGACAATGCCCGTACATAGTACATGGTTGGCGGGTCTCGCGACCCCATTGCTCGGCAAACGGTAGGGACTGAGCGCAGTCATAGGTTCCAAGCATGTACATCAGCCTCCAAAGATGTCGAAAAATGTCGGTTTTGGAGGGTGGTGTACATGTTTGGGGAAAGCGCGGGGTGAGTGGGTTCGTCGTTACTCAGAAGGCGACTCTTCGGCTTGATTGCTCTTCCAGTTGCGGATAAGCACCTTGCGCAGTTCGTTTTGCTTTCGCTGATACTCGGCATCTACGCAACGAGGCATGCCGAGTGCTTCGCGGATATTGTTCATGGCACGGTGGAAAGCGAGTTGGCTGGCAAATTGCGTTGAGGTGAGCGTGACGATGCGATAGCCCATTTGGGCGAGTACGGCCTCTCGCTCCGCATCTGCTCCCTTGCGTTCGGCCTCGTCGTGAAAGCCGCCCTTATATTCGATGCCGAGCTCTCTGCGCTTATAGGTAACAAGAGCGTCGATTTTGAGCGTTCGAGCTTTGGCGCAATGCCAAAGTCGTTTAGGGATTTCGAGCGGCTTGTTGAGTTCGACACCTCGGATGCCAACGCCGCCTTCGCTCGTCGGGAGTGAAAGGGCGATAGCGGATGCGGTCTCCATGGGTGAGGCTGAGTGGTCGTAGATATGCCTGAGCGCGAGTCGGGCGCGTGTGGCACCGGGTTTGCCGGGGTGCCGATCGAGCAGATCGACAATTTCGTTCTTGGAAGCGGTAGCTGGTTGATCGGTGTAAAGGTCATCGGGATTGAGCCCCATGCGATAGTCACCGCAAACTTCGTAGCCGTATTCGAGGTATTCGATTCTGTCCATCCACTCGGCAGCGAATACGAAGGTAAGGGCTTCGTCGGTGATAAAAATACCAGGGGACAGCTCGTCAATATGGTCGTAGGGTAGATTTTGGCCAAGAACGTGGCAATTTACACCGTTGGCGCGGATTCGCTCGAAGGCAAATACAACGGAGATATCGATGGTCTCAAGCATGCTAGTGGGAATACCGCAGTCGGTAAGAGCCTGTCGGATGCGCGCGGTGCGTTGCTGGGTGGAGAGGCCTCTTGCGCCTATCTGGTAGTCGTGTTGCGCGACCGCTTGAACCAGGTCTTGTGGCGCATGATGGACGAGCCATGCGGTTTTATGCGTAATGAGAACAGGAGTATCCATTAGGGACCTCTCGCTTTATGCCGATATGCAGTCCTTATGTCCGTTGAAGTGAGGAAATATACCGAATGCCGGCAAAACGGCCGATCGTGCGCCGAGTGCGATATGCAAACATGTACATCAGCCTCCAAAGATGTCGAAAAATGTCGTTTTTGGAGGGTGATGTACATGTTTGGTTGGGATGTGCGGCCGAGAGGGGATCCGATAACAAAAAAGCTCCCATTCCCGGGAGCTTTCTCAACCAAAATGGCGGAGGAGGAGGGATTCGAACCCTCGTGACCTTATACAGGCCAAACGGTTTTCGAGACCGCCGCATTCAACCACTCTGCCACCCCTCCGCGTGGGGTAAAAACAAAGCAGGCTCGAAGGCCTGCTTTGGAATTAACTGGCGGAGAGTCAGGGATTTGAACCCTGGAGACGCTTTTGACGCCTACACGATTTCCAATCGTGCTCCTTCGGCCACTCGGACAACTCTCCGTTAAATGCGAAAGTCAGTATACACGAGGAACCGCAAAGTGCAAACAGAAAAGTTGGCATTTTTTGAAACGCTTGGCTTCGTGATGGGGTCCAGGAGGCCAAAAACGGGCTCTGACCAGCATGGCTGCATGCGGCAAATTGTTCAAAATGAGTATTTATAAACGACGTGGCAGCAATTTTAAAAATCTTTGAACGGTGTTGTGAACCACTGGTATGCATTTCGCGACCACAGCCATGCGCTCGCTGACCTGCGGTTTGATTTGGCTTGTCCCCGCAGTGCCGTATCTTGTCCACAGATCCGTCAAGCATTTGGTCAGCATTTGGTTGGAAGACGCATGAAATGCCGTGTGAGTATGGACATATGTGGAGGTCATGAGGTTGTAGCTGCACATTCTTGCAGCCTGGGAGGTTGAAAGATATTATTACCAAGTCTTTTCCTGCTTCAGGCGCACCTTCACGACCTGAAGCCACATTTGCCCAGAGGAGGTGACAATATGAAGGCTTATGAACTGCTGTTCTTTGTTGACCCGTCGCTCGACCCCGAGACTCGTCTCGCTGTTATGAAGCGTATCGATACCACGATCGCTGAGGGCGCTGGCAAGGTCGACTCCGTTGACGAGTGGGGCAAGCGCAAGCTCGCCTACGAGATCAACGACCTCACCGATGGTGACTACACCCTCATCAACTTCCACGCAGATCCTACCCAGATCGCCGAGCTTGATCGCGTCCTGCGCATCACCGACGCTGTGGTCCGCCACATGATCGTCCGTCGCGACGACCAGGAGTAAGACTGTCGTTTTGGACTGGGCTTGTGCCCCAAGAGGAAGTAGTGAGTTATGAGCATCAATCGAGTGAACATCACCGGTAACCTCACGCGTGATCCCGAGCTGCGCGCCACCGCCGGCGGAACCCAGGTTCTGTCCTTTGGCGTCGCCGTGAACGATCGTCGCCGCAACCCGCAGACTGGCGAGTGGGAGGACTATCCCAACTTTGTCGACTGCACTATGTTCGGCACGCGCGCCGAGGCCGTGAGCCGTTTCCTGGCAAAGGGAAACAAGGTCGCGATCGAGGGCAAGCTGCGCTACAGCTCTTGGGAGCGCGACGGCCAGCGCCGGAGCAAGCTTGAGGTCATCGTCGATGAGATCGAGTTTATGAGCTCCCGTGGTGGCCAGGGTGGCTACGATCAGGGCGGTTACGCCCCCGCAGCTCCCGCGCCCGCAGCACGTCCTGCCGCACCGGTGGCTACGCCGCCCGCGGTCGACGTCTACGATGAGGACATCCCGTTCTAAGGGCTGTTCACCTATTTTTGAGTGAGAGGCGGCTTCGGTTCGCCGAAGTTGCCAAACGAAAGGTATTTTGACATGGCTAATGATTTTTCTGCACGTCAGCCGCGTCGTAAGTACTGCCAGTTCTGCAAGGAGAACACTGAGTTCATCGACTATAAGGACACTCAGCTTCTCCGTAAGTACATGACCGACCGTGGCAAGATCAAGCCCCGTCGCGTCACTGGCGCTTGCACGCAGCATCAGCATGACATCGCCAACGCCATCAAGCGCGCCCGCGAGATGGCTCTCCTGCCGTACACCGTCCCCGTGGTTTCCTCTCGTGGCAACCGCGACCGCGGCTAAGAAGGGAGACGCATCATGAAGGTTATTCTTCTCGATGAGATCAAGGGCAAGGGCGGCGAGGGTGACGTCGTAGAGGTCGCTCAGGGTTACGCTGAGAACTTCCTGTTCCCCAAGAAGCTCGCTGTTGCCGCCACCAAGGGCAACCTCAAGCAGCTTGACGAGCGTCGCAACAACATCGCCAAGCGCGAGGCCGTCCGTCTGGCTACCGCCAACGAGACCAAGGCTGCCTTCGAGGGCAAGACGGTCACCGTTGACGTCAAGGTCGGCGACGAGGGCATCCTCTTTGGCTCCGTTACCGCCGCTATGATCGCTGACGCCATCAAGGCTCAGCTCGGTATGGACATCGACCGCAAGCGCGTCGAGCTCGGTAAGCCCATCAAGGTTGCCGGTGCCCACACCGTTGCCATCTCGCTGTACCGCGAGATCAAGGCCGAGGTTGTCGTTCTCGTTGGCGTTACCGCCGAGGAGCTCGCTGCCGAGGCTGAGGAGACCGCTGAGGTCGCCGAGGCCGAGACCGCCGAGGTCGAGACTGAGGCTGCTGCCGAGTAGCATTTGCTGCAACGCAACAATCTTGTTCTAAGAAGGGCGCTCTGGGAGACCAGGGCGCCCTTTTGTTTTCTACGCTTGGCGAGCGCCATGGCATGCGTTGTGGTGAAGTCCCAAATGCGGGACCGTTCATCCGTTTCGTTCGGTGATGATTGCCGGGGCGCGGCCCGTTTTGGGGTTGTGGCTGATACTATGGATGCTCGCAAGCGATATGAATGAGGATGCTCATGGCATACGACGATAGGGAGACGGGGCTGACGGTCGAGGACCGTGGCTCCAAGTTGGGTCTCCCTCAAAACCAAGATGCAGAGGCCAATGTACTGGCCGCCATGCTGCTGTCGCCCGAGGTGGTCGAGGAGGCCCAGGTCGAGCTGCAGCCCGATGACTTCTACCGGCCCATTCATAAGACCATCTACACCGCGATGGTCGATATGTACAACAGCCGCATTCCCATCGACTCTATCTCGCTGATCGATTACCTGCGCAGCATCAACAAGCTTGATGCCGTGGGCGGCGAGGCCTACATTTTGGAGCTGATGGGCCAGACCCTGTCGCTCGTGAACTGGCAGCACCATGCCGCCATCGTCCGTCGCGACTCGATGCTGCGCGAGCTGATCGGTGCCACCAACGAGATCAACGCGCTGGCCTATAACGCCCCCACCGACACCAAGGAGGTCGTGGAGCTGGCCGAGAGCAAGCTGCTTAAGGTCACGGCGCGCGAGGTCAAGTCGAGCTATAAGACACTGACCGAGTTTATGGTCGAGGCCTATAACGAGGCCGAGGAAGTGTGTAAGGCCGGTGGACAGGCCGCGGGCGTGCCCACCGGCTTCCCGTCGCTCGACCGCATGCTCATGGGTTTCCGCGAGGGCCAGCTCATCATTATCGGCGCCCGCCCTGCCGTGGGTAAGACGTCGTTCGCTCTGAACCTGGCGCTGAATGCCGCCGCTGCGGGCTATACCGTCGGCTTCTTTTCGCTGGAGATGTCGGGCAAGGAAATTGCCCAGCGCCTGATTTGCGCCTACGCCATGATTTCAATCAGCGACTTCCGTACGGGCCGCATTAGCCCCGAGCAGTGGGCCAATATCAACGAGGCCACGCAGACCTTGTCTAAGCTCGACATTCTGATTGACGATACGCCCGGCACCACGGTGACCGAGATCCGCGCCAAGAGCCGCCGCATGCTCCACAACAAGGAGAAGGCCATCATTATCCTGGACTACCTGCAGCTGGTGAGTCCTCCGCCGGGACGTCGCTCCGAGAGCCGTACCGTCGAGGTCTCCGAGATGTCGCGTGGTTTAAAGATCATGGCCAAGGAGCTTAAGATCCCGCTCATTGCGCTGTCGCAGCTGTCGCGTCAGGTCGAGTCCCGTACCGGCAAGCGCCCGCAGCTGTCCGACCTGCGTGAATCGGGCTCCATCGAGCAGGACGCCGACATCGTTATGTTCTTGGACCGCTCCGCCGATGAGGCCGAGGCCTCGCGTGACGATCGACCAGACGAGGGCGTTACGCGTATCGTCGTGGCCAAGAACCGTTCGGGCCCGATCGGTGACGTCGACCTGATGTTCCTGCCGGCATCCACCAAGTTCTATGAGCTTGATGGGGCGCATACCGAGGAGTAGGACAGGCGCCCGTTGCACGGGTATACTGGGAATGTTTTGTGCTTCTGCGTGCCGGCGTGGCGCGTAGACAGTCCATGAATGTAAGGAGTAAACATGCCGTCAACCGTTTTGGTCGGTGCCCAGTGGGGCGATGAGGGCAAGGGTAAGATCTGCGACCTGGTCGCCGGCGACTTCGATGCCGTCGTGCGCTATTCGGGCGGTAATAACGCCGGCCACACCATCGTCGTCAACGGCAAGAAGTACGGCCTGCACCAGGTGCCCTCCGGCATCATGTATTCCGACCATGTGTCGGTGATCGGTAACGGCTGCGTCGTCAACCCCAAGGTTGTCCTTGAGGAGATTGACATGTTCGAGGCCGACGGCATCACCACCAAGAACCTCAAGATCAGTGGCAACGCGCACATCATCATGCCGTACCACATCGATTTGGATGGTGCTTTTGAGCAGAAGCTCGGCAAGAAGAACATTGGTACCACCAAGCGCGGCATCGGTCCGTGCTACCAGGACAAGATGGCCCGCATTGGCCTGCGCATGCAGGACATGCTGGACGAGGCACTGTTCCGCGACAAGCTGGAGACCGCCCTTGCCCGCGTGAATCCCGAGCTGGAGCTCATCTACCACCTGCCCACCTACACCGTGGACCAGATCTGCGACGAGTACCTGCCCATGGCCGAGCGCCTGCGCCCCTACATCACCGAGACGAGCCTGCTGCTCAACAACATGATCGACGAGGGCAAGGACCTGCTGTTCGAGGGCGCCCAGGCGACGCTGCTCGACATCGACCACGGCACCTATCCGTACGTGACGTCTTCCAACTGCACCGCCGGCGGCGCCATCACCGGCTCTGGCGTCGGTATGAAGAATGTCGACCGCGTGCTGGGCGTCATGAAGGCCTATATCACCCGCGTCGGTTCGGGCCCCATGCCCACCGAGCTTTCCTATGAGTCCGAGGCCGGCCATACGCTGACCGAGGAGGGCTATGAGTACGGCGTGACCACCGGCCGTCGCCGTCGCTGCGGTTGGTTCGATGGCCCCATCGCCAACTACGCCTCGCGTGTCAACGGCCTCACCGATATCGCCATGACCAAGCTCGACGTGCTTTCGGCCTTCGATACCATCAAGGTGTGCGTTGCCTACGACGTCGACGGCGAGCGTTACACGAGTGTGCCCGAGCATCAGGTGCGCTTTGAGCATGCCAAGCCCATCTACGAGGAGCTCCCGGGCTGGAAGTGCGATATCACCGGTTGCCGCAGCTTTGACGAGCTGCCGCAGGAGGCTCAGGACTACGTGGCGTTTATCGAGGATCTGGCACACACCCGCGTGACGTTCATTGGCGTCGGCGCCGGTCGCGAGCAGATCATCAACCGATTCTGGAAGTAATCGGCACTATTCGGTTATTGCGATATACCCCTTTGCAGCCCAGGCGGGCGGCCGAGGGGTATATTTGCTTTGTAATGGGTCCGCATGGTTGGCGGGCCGTTCATCCATAGAGGAGGCACCCTTGAAGGCGGACACTCAAACCATCGACATCCTGTTGTTGGGCAGCGGCGGCCGCGAGCATGCTCTGGCGGCAAAGCTCGCAGCATCACCGCGCGCCGGCAAGCTCTACATTGCGCCGGGTAACGGCGGCACCGCGAGCTGCGGCGAGAACGTGGTTCTCGACGATTGCGATCCTGCGGCCGTGGCGGCCTTTGCCCAGAGTCACGGATGCGGACTCGTGGTGATTGGCCCCGAGGCTCCGCTTGTGGCGGGGGGGGGGGGGGGCGCGGCCGCGGCGACTCGCGCAC
>UQEO01000053.1 GCA_900540095.1 uncultured Collinsella sp. | reverse complement strand
CCGCGAATACGGATGCGCGCGCGGTTGAACAGGTTGAGTCCCGCCAACGGCAGCTCGCCATGCGCGGCCTCGGTCTCCTCCTGCACCTCGTCGATGCTCTCCAGGTCCCCAGCAGCCGCGAGCTTGCGGTACACGAGCACGCGCTGGTCCACCGCCGGCATGTACTCCTCGGACAAGAAGTAGTCGGCCGGCAGGTTGATGCCCACGCTCGCCGCCTCCACGCCGGCATCGTCGTCGCCGCGCGCCTCGGCCACGGCCTGGCCCAGCATCTGCGTAAACAGGTCAAAGCCCACGCTCGACAGGTTACCGTGCTGCTCGGCGCCCATAAGCGAACCGGCGCCGCGGATCTCCAGGTCGCGCATGGCGATGCGCATGCCGCTGCCCAGGTCCTGGAACTCGGAAAGCGCGGTCAGGCGTGCCGCGGCCTCCTCGGTAAGCGGCAGCTCGCCGGGGAACATAAAGTACGCGTATGCCTGCGTGGCCGAGCGGCCCACGCGGCCCTTAAGCTGGTAGAGCTGTGCCAGACCCAGACGCTGCGAGTCCTCAATGATGAGCGTGTTGGCCGTTGCGTTGTCGATGCCGCTCTCCACGATGGTCGTGGCGATAAGCACGTCAATCTTCTTGGTCGCGAACTCGATCATCACGTCCTCGACCTCGCGCGGGCTCATCTTGCCGTGCGCCACGCCCACGCGCGCCTCGGGCGCGGCCTCGTGCACGCGCGCCACGGCATCGTCGATGGTCTTGACGCGGTTGGACACGTAATACACCTGACCGCCGCGACCCACCTCCAGGCGAATCGCCGCGCTCACCACGTCGGGGTCGTACTCCCCCACGTGCACGATCACGGGACGACGCCCAGTCGGCGGCGTGGTGATCAGGCTCATGTCGCGCACGCCGCTCGTGGCCATCTGCATGGTTCGCGGAATCGGCGTTGCCGAGAGCGTGAGCACGTCGATTTGCTCGCGCAGATTCTTGAGCTGCTCCTTGTGCTGCACGCCAAAGCGCTGCTCTTCGTCGATGATCACCAGGCCCAGGTTCTTGGGGTTCACGTCGGCCGAAAGCAGACGGTGCGTGCCGATGAGCACATCAATCGTGCCCTCGGCAAACGCCTTGAGCGCGCGCTTTTGCTGCGCCGGGGTACGGAAGCGGCTGAGTACCTCGACCTCCAAGCCAAACGGGGCAAAACGCTCAAAGAATGTCTCGTAGTGCTGTTGGGCCAGAATGGTCGTGGGGCAGAGCACCATGACCTGACGGCCGGAGTCCACGCACTTAAAGGCTGCGCGCAGGGCGACCTCGGTCTTGCCGAAACCCACGTCGCCGCACAGCAGGCGGTCCATGGGCTTGGGCGCCTCCATGTCGGCCTTGATGTCGGCGATTGCCTCCAGCTGGTCGCGTGTCTCGTCGTAGGGGAAGCTCTGCTCCATCTCGATCTGCTCGGGCGTATCGGGCGGACAGGCGATACCGGTAATCGACGAGCGGCGCGTATACAGATCGACCAGGTCAAACGCCAGCTTTTTGGCATTCTTGCGCGCCTTGTTGGTAGCCCGCGTCCAGTCGGCGGTGTTGAGCCTGGTCAAGCGCGGTTTATCGCCGTCGGGACCAACGTAGCGCGTAATGCGGTCAACCTGCTCCAGCGGCACGTAGAGCTTGTCGCCATCGGCGTATTCCAGCAAAAAGTAGTCGCGTTCCTTGCCGCCCACTTCCTGGCGCGCGATCTCGCTAAAGAGTGCGATGCCGTGGGTAGCGTGCACCACGTAGTCGCCCGGCTTAAACGGGAAGGTGATCTGCGTAATGTCAACCTTGCGGCGGCTGCGCGCGCGGTTGGCATCCATGCGGGCGTTGAGGTCGGCGATCGAGAACACGGCCAGGTTGGCATCGGGCACCACCACGCCCTGCGGCAGGGCAGCGTCCACAAAGGTCACGCGCCCGCGCGAGATGGTGGGCATGGCGGCGCCGGCGGCAGCCTGCGCGGCGCCCGCCTCGAGCGAGCGGGCGTTGAGCGCGTCGGCGCGACGCTCGCGAATGGAAGCATGGGCCTCCTGGCGTGCAGCACGGTCGGCGGAATCCGCCGCTGCCACGCGCACGCGCTCGCCGATAACGCCGGCATTTTCGGGCGCCGCGGTCAGCGATTCCTCAAAGGTAATGCCCTCGTCGCCAAAGGTGAGCTCCATCGACTCCCCCCCCCCCCCCCGCGGTCGGGGATGGCAAACACACAGGCATAGCGCTTGCCCACGACCTCCTGGATGCGCGTCATAAAACGGTTGTCCGAGCCTGCGATGGCAGGCTGCTCAATCTTGAGCTCGGCCGTCACCGCACCGCCGGCACGGATAAGGCTCACATAGTTCAAGCGTTGCTGGGAACCAAAGTCGAGTTGCTGGGCACGCACGTACAGGCCGTCCAGACGGTCGACCCCCGCCTCGCCGGCACGTGCCTCGATATCCTCGTAGGCGCGCAGGCAATCGTCGAACAGCGAGCGCGGCTCGGACAGCACCACGAGCGCCTTGCCGCTCACGTGCGCCAGCGGGCTCACGGTCTGGCCGTACATCACCGGCAAAAAGCGGTCGAGCTCAGGCGTGACGATGCGCGCATCCACCATCTCGAGCAGCGCCGCCAACTTGCTGTCGTCCTGGCTGGCGCGGTAGAGCGCCACATGCATGTTGTGGACGGCGTCGTCGGTGAGTGCGAGCTCGCGACAGGGGAAGATCTCGATGCTGTCCTCGTTGCCGATGGTCTGGCCCGTAGAACTCACCATGCGGCGTATGCGGTCGATCTCGTCGCCGAAAAACTCGATGCGTACGGGCGCCTTTTCCTGCGCGGGAAACACCTCGACGGTGTCGCCGTGCACACGGAACAGGCCGGGCGCGTCGGCGGCGCCGGCATTGGTGTAGCCCATGCCCACCAGACGCTGCGGCACCTCGTCAAAGGGAATCTCCTCGCCCACCGCAAAGGTCGTGGACTCCCAGTAGTGGCTCTCGACCGGCGGCACGCAGCGCAGCAGCGCGCGAGCCGAGGCGACCATGATGCAGTTGTCCCCGCGCACGATGCGCCCGAGCGCCTCGCAGCGCTGGGCCACCACAGCGTCGTCGGGCGCCTGCTCGCGCCAGGGATAGTCCTTGCGCTCGGGAAAACGACACACGTGCGCCAGGCCCACGTAGGCGGCAAGGCTGCGCGCGGCGCGATCGGCCGCATCCTCGCCACTCACGATGTAGACCGTAGGGCGCGGGCGGCGCGCAAACTGGGCGGCGGCCATAAGCGTTCGACCCGACTGAGACACGGCCAGCGTCACATCCTCGCCAGAATCGAGCCCGGCCTCGACGGTCTGCAGCGCCTCGGCAGTGTAGAGCTGCGCGGCTATACGGTGAATGAGCATGCTGTTCCTCCGGCATTGCAACGCCAAAAGCCCGCCGAGGCAAGCTCGGCGGGTCGTTCGTCAAATTCGTTGCCTGTCATGGTAGCGCATGAAGAGGACTCCAGCTCAAGCGTACGCCCAGCCCCGCAACAAAAACGCCAGATAGAACTGGACTCGCCGGCTTCGCCAAAATCTCCCCATCACGTCGAACGCCGCAACCACGGAAGGCTCCCCAAGAAACGGCTATTCCTCAAAAAAGCTCGCAACGTTCAAACGGCTCGTCCACTCTCCTATGGTGTTGGCAAAGCCGACGCGTGTGTATACGCCCGCAAAACGGCCGCGATACAGGTACAGGCCTTCCATATTAGAAGCGGGCGCAAAACCGAGATCATCCACAAGTCCTTTGGGTGCCTCTCCTCGATGCGGCCCATCGACAAGCGTTCCGCGCAAGCAGGGAGTCTGATACTGCTGAGCATACTCCTGCACAATCGCCCCAGCGGCCGCAGCACGAGCAAGCACCTGGGACCATTCCTGTTCCGTGGCATCCAAACCAGCGACAACGCCAACCGCATTGTAGCCGCCGCACGGCTTGACGATCCATCGGTCCTTTTCGGCAAATCTCGACAACTGGGTGCTTTCGTCCATAATCTCGGTATAGGGCACATGCTCCCGTACAAACGATTGCTCCTCCGGGCTCAACAAGGACTGACCGGCCCGAGACCACAAAAACGCAAATACGGTCTTAGTCGCACACGGCCACGTTCTAAAACCACCGACGATGCATGCAAGCCCTTCTTGGGCAGCCTCGATTAAGGCCGAGCGTCCGTCGCACGGCTTATTCCACAGTTCGCCGGTCACCGCGCGCCGCCAGACGCAATCAATAGGACCAGCGGCATCGCACAGGCACCTAGCACCGCTCTCGCCTTCGCCAATCCGCAGGTCGCGCACATCCGCAAAGCGTGCGGCTACACCCCGCTGCCTCATAAGGTCGACAAAATGAGCCGCATCTTCCGAGTCGATGCTTTCCGAATAGTCGACGATTGCCACCGAAGCGGGACATTTCTTTGATTGCGGTGCATAGAGCCCCTCGTCAACGCGGGCCCCGTCGTCCGATCGTGCACTATCCTCGGTGCGGCGAGGATGGGCCAGCTTCCACTCTGCATAGGTCTCAAACAATGCATCTATCCAGCTACCGCACAAATCGTACTGCCGAAAGCCGGGGTGGTCGGATGCAAACTCCTCAAAGGAAGGCGTCATTCGCACTGCCTGGCAGACCTCATCGGTTACTACCATTCCAGCACTGCCGTCGGTATTGAGCTCGCAAAACGTATACGAACCGGTGTCCTCGTCAAGAAAGATATCAACGCGCGCAAGGGGGATCTGGCAATCATAGCCGGCATCCATAGCGCACAGGTCAGCAAAAGCCGGATCTATGCGAAACCACGCGCGCACGGAGGCATCAGTACAAAACGCCCGCGTCACCTTGTCCATAATGCCGTACATGCGCTCGGCCGCCTCCTTAAGAAGCGCCGTCATATCCTTATCGAATATCTTTGGCGTTAAAGCCCAGGGCGCAGGATCTCCGTGGTAGAGCGCATGGGTTTGAGACAAGTATTCGTCGCCTTTGCGACGACCAGGTAGGTCACCTTCGCGCGTGCGTACGATGCGTTCAAAATAATCTTCGAGCTCTCGCGTCTTCAATGTTGCCACATTACCCTCCATTGCTTGATTTTTTGCTCATGCTACGCCAGCACGCACGACTTCGGCGCGCTTGAATAGGCTTCTAAATTAGCAACACATTTTTGCATGAGGCGGCAGGAGGCGACAAATACTCCAGCTCAAGCGCATGCCCAGCCCCGCAACAAAAACGCCAGACGGGCAAGCCGTCTGGCGCTATCAGAGTGAGCTATACGCCGAGTCTAGTCGTAGACGCCCATTTTAAGCAGTGTGAAGGTCGGGGCGCCGTCACCCTGCGCGACGCGGACCGTGCAAGTCTCGGTACGGCCCCTGGATGCGTCCGCTTGAATTGCAGCGATGAACTGGTCCTTTGGCAGGCCGTAGGTGCTCTCGGGGATGTCGGAAGGAAGTAACATACCGCCAGCACTGTAGACCTCATAGCTGAGCTCGTAAATGTTGTCGCCAAGGTCGGTCGCGCCCGTAACGATGGCACACGATGGGTTGTAATTTCCCTGGCCGTATTCCTGTTTCAGATACAGGTACCCGTCATGCGCTTCGGCCGAATCAGGAATCGCCTGCCCCTCCGGCGTTCTGTCATAAGTCATATCGGCATCGGAAAGCGTCAGGCCCGTCAAGCGGTTGAGTTCCCTATTGACCGCATCAGTCGCCACGCGCTGGCGATTGCCGTTGTCATAGTCGCCTTTCTCGATTCGATACGGCGCATTGTCAATAAAATGGCACCAGATAAACTTGACCAGCTTGTATTTCTCGTCATCAGAAAGGCCGTCAGTCGAATCGAAGCCGCCCGTCTGATACCAGTCCCGATCGAAGTGCTCCTCCGTAAAGTTCGACAGGAACAGATTCGCGGCAGCATAGGTTGCCTGGTCATTGAGGTCGACTTTTACGCTGCTGCCGGTCTGCTCAGGCTCATCCGCCTCATCCCCGTCGGCGGCAGGCTTCTCCTTGGCGCTTCCCTTGTCCTCGTGCTCGGCCGAACCCTCGTCGGACCCAAGTACCGTAATTTGCGATGAGTTGCCCTGCCCAAGCGGACCCAGCACGCCGGTCAGCGCCAGAGCGGCACCGCCGGCAACGAGCACGCCCACCACGCACATGCCGACAATCACCGCGCGCTTATGCGATTTCTTTTGTACGGCACCCTGCACGGGAGGCATCCCTGCCGCCGGCATCGACGCGGGCTCGGCGGGCGCAGCAGCCGGAGAGGCAGTGCCCATGCGCGCCCCGCAGTTCGTGCAAAAATCGGTTCCGTCGGGCATCTCGGATCCACACTTGGTGCAAAACATATTCGGGCATCCCCTCACAACAAACGGTATCTGCCGCCATCATATTGAGCCTTCGCAGCCCAAATGTGTTGCGCAACATTGGTCGCCGTCTTCGGGTGCCGACAAAACGTGCCGGGCCCTACCCCGTCACACGCACGCTGGGGCAAAGGTCTGCCAGCGGGCACTCGTCGCACTTGGGTTTGCGGGCGTCGCAGATTTCGCGGCCAAAGGTGATCCACTGGTGATTGACCGACTCCCAATACTCGTGCGGCAAGATCTTGAGCAGATCCTGCTCGGTCTTGAGCGGCTCTTTGGCGTGCGTCTTGGGACTCAGCATCAGGCGATGCGCGATACGGTTGACGTGCGTATCCACCGCGATGCCTTCCACGATGCCATACCCCACGTTGAGCACGATGTTCGCCGTCTTGCGCCCCACACCCGGCAGTTTGACGAGCTCCTTCATATCCGCCGGCACTACACCGCCGTAATCGGCAACGATCATCTGCGCCGCTTCCACGGCGTGTTTGGCCTTGCTCTTGTAGAAGCCGAGCGACTTGATCGTGTCCGCCACGTCGGCAACACTCGCCCCGGCCATGGCCTCGGGCGTGGGCCACTGGGCAAACAGCCGCGGCGTCACCTTGTTGACTTGCGCGTCGGTCGTTTGAGCCGAGAGCAGTACCGCGATGAGCAGCCTAAAGGGATTCTCGTGGTCCAAGAAGCACTCGACCGGGCCATAGCGACGGTTAAGGCGCTCGCACACCTCGATGGCGCGCTCGCGTTTGGCGGCATTGGTCTCGCGTGGCATAACGACTCCTCGGCTCGGCAGAAACATAACTTCACGAAAACGATTGTCCCACGTACGGGGGCCTTAAGCCTCCAAAAATGCGCCGGTCTGGCGGCTCCACAGGCTTGCGTATTCGCCGTCCGCCTCGACGAGCTGAGCATGCGTGCCATCTTCGACAATCTCGCCGTCGGCCAACACCACGATGCGATCGAGCGCTGCCACGGTGGACAGGCGATGCGCCACCACAATGGAGGTGCGCCCGCGCATCAGGTTCTCGAGCGCTTCCTGCACCAGCGCCTCGGACTCGCTGTCGAGGGCAGACGTCGCCTCGTCGAGCACCAGAATCGGCGCGTCAGTGAGAATGGCACGGGCGATGGCCACGCGCTGGCGCTGGCCGCCCGAAAGCTTAACGCCGCGCTCGCCCACCATGGTGTCAAAGCCACGGGGCAGGCGGTCGATAAACTCAGTCGCGTTGGCCAGGCGCGCAGCCTCGCGAATCTGCTCGTCGGTAGCGTCGGGGCGGCCGTAGGCGATATTTTCGCGGATAGAGCGGTGGAACAGCAGCGCCTCTTGCGGCACGTAGGCAACCTGACGGCGCAGGCTCTGCTGCGTGCAGCGCGAGACATCCTGACCATCCACGAGCACGCAGCCTCCCTGCACGTCGTCCAAGCGTAGCAACAGCTTGGTGAGTGTTGTCTTGCCCGAGCCCGATTTGCCCACCAGGCCCACGCGCTGGCCCGCCGCCACATGGAGCGTCAGGTCGTCGAACACGCTCTCGCCCGCCGCGGCATCACGGTATGCAAAGCTCAAGTGCTCAAAATCAATCGCGCCCTCGCTCACCTTGAGCTCGGGGGCGTTCTCGTCGTCTGCCACCAGACACGGCTCGTCCAGCACGCGCGTCATCTCGACCGCATCGCCCAGCGCGCGGTTGATGCGCTGCATCATGGAGCTCACGTAGTTCAGACGCATGGTGAGGTTGTACGTATAGGTAAAGATCATGACGAGCGCGCCGGCAGAGATGCCAAACCACGCGTTGCCGCCCGCGACGAACACACTCACCACGGCCATGGTGATAACGATAAGGCCCGAGGTCGTAAAGTTGCGTTGCATCATGGCGTGCATCGATACCGTTTCGGCATCGCGCGCAGCGCGGTCGGCGGCATCGAACAGGTCGCGCTCAAAGTCCTCGCGCCCACAGGTCTTGACGGCCAGGATATTCGTGACCGCATCGGACAGCACGCCCGACAGCTTGTTCTGCGCGGCGGACGTCGCGGCCGAAAGCGGCATGATGCGCTTGTACATAAGCCAGACAAACGCGATGTAGACGACCATGATGCCCACCAGGATCACGGTAAACGTCGGCACCACCGGGGCGAGTGCTGCCACCGTGCAGACAACCGAGGTGATAGTGGGAATGAGCGAATACACCGTCACGTCCACCAGCCCCGTGTAGCCGCTCATAAAACGGCTCGTCTGGCTCACAAGCGATCCGCCAAAACGGCTGGTGTGGAATGTCATGGATTGATTGGAGAGCGTGTCGAAGCACAGGCGTGCCAGGTGATAGTTGCCCGCAATCTCGAGCTTGTAGACGGTGTAGTCCTGCAGCTTGGAGAGGATTTGGCCCACTAGGTTAACGAGCACGAGTGCCAGAATGTAGGGACCAAAGACCTCAAACACCTGGTCGCCCGCCACGGGGCCGGCCTGGACGCGGTCGACGATAAGGGCCATCACGTAGGTGTTGGCAAACGTAAGCAAAAAGATATAGCCCGCCGACGAGAACACCGAGAGAAAAACAATCAACGGCTGTGTGCGCGTGACGTCCCAAAAACGCTGCAGCGTGCGACGTACGGTGGAGCGTTTGAGCGGACTGGTGCTTCTCTGAGACATGGGCTTCCTTTCGCGTCTGATAGGGCGAAACGCCATTGTTGCACATTGAAGCGCACTTCAGGCAAGCACAATGCGAGAAGCAGCGGGGCGCCCGTGTCTTTACGCCGGCGCCCCGCCGTCAGATGCAGCTAGTCCTCATCTTTTTGGTCTGCGAGCAGGCCTGCGGACTCCAAGCCCAAAATCGCGTCGGCCTCCCGCGCGTCTTCCAGCGCATCGATGTCCTTGAGCTTGCGCTCCATAACGTTGGTGCGCGTGGTGATAATGCCCTCGACCGTCTTGCCCGCGGTCTCGATCTGCTGCTGCGCTCGACGCAGCGCCGCCTGATAGCGCGGCAGCTCAGCCTTGACGGCGGAAAGCACGCGCAGCACGTCGTCGGTACGTTTTTGCAGCCTAAACGTCTGATAGCTCATCTGCAGGCTGTTGAGGATGGCAGCCATGGTGCTGGGGCCGGCAACGTTGACGTGATAGTCGCGGCCCAGGGTCTCGATAAGCCCGGGGCGGCTGACGACCTCAGCATACAGGCCCTCAAACGGCACAAACATAATGCCAAAGTTGGTGGTCGCGGGCACGCTCAGATACTTTTCGCAGATGTCCTTTGCCTCGCGCTTCACCATCGCATCGAGCATCTTGCGCGCAGCGGCAACAGCCTCAGCGTCACCCGACTCTTGTGCGTCAAGCAGATGCTCGTACGCGTCGCCCGGGAATTTGGAGTCGATTGGCAGCAGCACGGGATCGCCCTCGTCTACCGGCAGCTTGACGGCAAACTCAACACGCTCCGAGGCGCCAGGCTTGGTGGCAACGTTTTCCAGATACTGGTCGGGCGTAAGGATGTCCGCCAAGATCGCGCCCAGCTGCACCTCGCCCAAAATGCCGCGCGCCTTAACATTGCCCAGCACGCGCTTAAGGTCGCCCACGCCGGTGGCGATAGATTGCATGTCACCCAGGCCCTTGTACACGGCCTCGAGCTGGTCGCTCACCTGCTTAAACGATGCAGACAGGCGATCGTTGAGCGTACGGGAGAGTTTCTCGTCCACCGTCGCGCGCATCTGATCGAGCTGCACGTTGTTGTCCTTGCGAATGGCGCCCAGCTGGGCGTCGACCGTCTCGCGCACCTTGTCCAGGCGGTGCTCGATGCCCTCGCGGTTGGCGCCGAGCTGTTGGGCCGTCTCGCGGCGCAGGTCATCCATACGGTCGCCAGCCTGCGAGAACTCACGCGCGATGGTCAGGTAGCGCTGCTGCTCCACAGCGGCGTCGGTCGTCTGCTGCTGCGCGATGGCGTTTGCCGTGCGACGGGTTTCTGCCAGCGCGACGTTCAGGGTGTCGAGCGCGTTGTTGGCCTGCTCGAGCGCAGCCAGCATCTCTGCCCCGCTATCGCCGCGCTCCCGCAGCTCGGCACGAAGGCCCTTGAGCTGCAGGGCACAAGCCACAGCAGCCCCCACCGCCACCAAGGCGATCACAGCAAGTACGATATCAATAGCAGACATAGACTCCGCCCAACAAACTCAATCGATCACCAATCAAAACCGCGATCAATCTTACCCCGCCACACGCACCGGGCGCCCGGCCCCTTCTTGGGTGCCCCTCTCCTCCGCATATTCCATAATGCGGCGCGCCGTTTTCCTGCTCACCTTTGAGTCATCGCCGGCCAAGTATGCGTATACGTTTCCTTTATTCAGGTGCAGAGCACGGCAGATGCCATAGCGCGTTACACTCGATTCCTCCAATGCTTCCAGTGTTCTCTTTCTCATCAGGGCGTTCACCCTTCTGTCGGCCGCTGGCTTTTCTTTCACCCCTCTATACGCGTGCCAAACGTTGGCGTAACGATTGGGGAGCTCACTTTTGGCGCATAGAGACGCCATGCTACCCGCTTGACCGTACAAGGATAAAACGTCTCGGTAATCCCGTTCCATCCACGAGCCCTCGGATAAACCCAGAACGTATTCGGCTTTTCCTTGCGCCAAAGCGAGCAAAAACAGAGGCTCCGCCACGCGCGGCGCATCCGTCGTCGCCTGCTCAACCAATTTTCTAAAACTCAGCGACCGCTGTCCGGATAGCTCTCGGCAATAGCCTTTTAAGAATCCCTCAAAGGTCAGATTCAACCGAGCACCTCCTTTCTGTATTGCCTGTATGCACAGACCATCTCTTGATAACTCCGCTCCGAAGGCGACGACGCCAGCGCCTCTCCCTCGTCGAATATAAGCCGTTCGAGCAACCCCCAATCAAGTCGGTCGACGAATGCCTGACTATGAAGATCGATGATGTCGTTCGGACGACAGGCATAGAGCTTCATTACCGCCAGGTCCTCCAAGGATGGCGTAAAGTACCTGATAAAACGCGCCCCAATATCCAAGGGAATCAAACGATCTTCGTAATTGAACGGCATCTGATTACAATATGCCACCGCCATACCATTCACCTCGGGGTATCGAGCTATGATCTCGCGGAGGCACCTATCTGCCTCAAACACATCAATGTCATGTGTAACCGAACGATTCGTCACATCGTTTAGCATGAAGGCGCTTCCTCCCACCAATACAACGTTCGGCCTGTCGTCTCTTGGACCTATTTCCAGCTCCGCCTCTTCGTCAATGCCCAAAAGAGTCTGTTCTAAATCCTGCTTATACATAACAAATCCTATTATTATTCATCTTCAATAATACTATTAAGTCGCATGACAGGACCCACAGGATGCGAGGATTCTACTCATGGCGATAATCCCTACACCCTAGAAGTCCTAATGTGACAAACGCTAACTCTCCCAGCCGGCGCGGATTGTTGTTATGACATCGCCTAGGCGCTGGCCGAGGGCTGACAGATGTTGGAGCACTTCGCTGGGCGAAGCACCGTTAAGAATGCAGGTGAGCGCATACGACGCCAGAAAGATGACTGCAAGCCCCAGCGGGATGAGCACGATCATCGCCAAGGTGCGCAGGCGCTGGCCCACGCGGCGACGACGCGCACGACGCTTGTCGAACGCGAGCTCCTGCGCATATGAATCTTGCTGTACGGAATAGGCCTCTGGTGCCGATTCGCACCCGGGCACAGCTGCGGGTACAGCAGCGGGCACGACATTCTGCGCAAAGGGCTGGACTGCCGCCCCTTGCATTTGCATCTCCATGAGTCGTTGCTGCTGACGCAGCATGCGCTCGGCTTGTTGCTGCGGAGTCTCAAGAAACAGATCCATGCTGGCCTCCAAAATCGGAGCATTCGACGCTTACGACCAGCATCCCGCACCGCCATGACCGCGACAACGCAATCGCCGGCAATAGCCACAAAGTTTCTTTTGCTCAAAAGCTGTCGAAAAGCTCAACAACTCCCCTACCAGCACTTTCTCTGAGCTTTTTTCGCCAGCAATCTTTTGGCCTTCCACCCTTACGCCAACTGACCAAAATCTAACCAAAAGCTTGACGAAAATTGTGGAGACCGGGACCCCACACAAAGGGGCGGCACACAAACCAATCTATTAGCCAAAACTCGTTGGCAAGCCCGCGTCGTCAGACCCGCGGCGCATGCCTTTGCCTCGCGTGACTCTGCGAAGCCGTGAGCGAGAGGGAAAGGGATGCGCCGCGGGTCTGACGTCCGGAGCGGTGAAACCAGCAGTTGCCCTGCGCTCCGTGGTCGGTGAGGACAGACTACATGCCCGCGAGACCGCGGGCGGCGGTGGCGCACATAAACGCCAAGGCTAAAATCACGAGCGAGCCCGCAATGTCTGCCAGCACGCCCATTACGCGGCGCTCAAACAACCAGCTCTCAAAGTGCGGGGCAACGTTGCGCCAAACACGCCACAGCAAGATGCCCATACCGATGACGCCTGGGATATTGAGCAGTAGGATCTCGGAGCACAAAAGACCGATCAGGTTGCCGGCGACAAAACCAGCGTCGCCCTCGCAGTATTTGCGATAAATCATGTACAACATGTACGCCACAAACGGCTGCAGGCACGCAGAGATAAACGTAACCACCATCGAGGGGTCCTGAGAAAAGACATCGGTGAGTTTATCGACACTCGTGGCATCTTTCGAAGCCAAGAACAAGCCAATGACCACCACGGGCACCACGCCCAAGATAACCTCGACCAGAGTAAACAACTTAGCAGTCAGATCCTCGCTAGCCGTATTGAGGTGAGGCGCCCACTCAGGATGAGCATGCGCGCCAACCTTCTTGTCCTTCTCGACACGATCGACCTTTTTACCCTCGGCAACCCGACGACCAGGATCCTTGCGAGTTCCCGCCGCAGCAACCCGAGCCCGAGACTTCTTACCCATACAAAAACACCCCATCAGGTAGTAGATAAACTAAAAGTCGCCACCCAGTGTACCCCCTAACAAATAGTGCCGCCCCAA
>UQEO01000052.1 GCA_900540095.1 uncultured Collinsella sp. | reverse complement strand
ACGCCGGGCCGACTCGCTTCGGATGGGGCTCTACACCAACTTTCTCGACACTACCGTTCCGCATGAGCTTCGCTATCCCCGAGAGTTGGAGCGACGAAGTGGGCAAACGCGTAACGCTGTATGCGAAGGCGCGTAATCTGGTGGCGCTCGATCCCGTAACGCTCGAGGAAATTCGACCGGGGGCAAACTCGGCGCTGGGTGCCGTACTGCACGAGCTTCATGCGCCCGACGCGGCATGCGAGCGCTCAGAAGTTCAGGTCGGCGTATGCGACAGCGCGGATACGACAGGACTTCACGACGCCCCGATGACGACGGACGGCGATGGCGGCTCGAGTGGCGGCGGTTCCGGCACGGGAGGCAGCTCCGGCGGAAGCAGCTCCGGCAGTGGCAAGGACCACGGCAATAACAAGCGCTCCGGAAAAGCGGGCGCGCTTGCGGGCACGGGCGATGTCAACGTCCCCCTGACGGCAGCCGCAGCAGCACTCGCCGCAGCCGGCGCCGGCCTCGTCGCCTACAGCGCCCGCCGCACGGCGCTCGAAAACGACACCGCCGATGAGGTCAATTCGGATACGCCTCGCTAGCTCCCAGTTACCTTTGCGAGAGACGCCGACTCGGCTCATCGAACACCAAAAGGGCTGGCCCTGATAACTCGGAGCCAGCCCTGAGTCGCCTGACGTGAGACTCGCGGCGTTACTTGAGCTTCAGCGCCTCCATCATGGGCACGGCAGCATCCCAGTCGATCTTCCAGCCGATCGATACGCGGACGGCTTCACCCGTTGCGGGAGCCGTCGCAAACAGTGTATGGCCGTTGTCGGGACCGGTAAAGCGCAGCCACGTTATGCCGTTGTACTCGACCTGGTCGGTTGTCGTCTCCTTGTCTTCGTAGACCTGCTCCAGGCTCGCAACTTCTTCCTCCGGCGAGCGCGGGAAGATGCTGATGTTCAGGCGTCCTCCAGTCTCGTCGTGGAAGAAGTTTGCCTTTTCGTGCTCTTCGTTGGACGAATCCAGCGTGTACCCATCGGCGGCCTCGATACTGTACGATGCGCAGTCGATGCCCGTTAAATCTGCCTTCTCGCCAGAATCGGCCACGCCGCCGGCCGCCTTGAACTCCTTGGTCTCGCATCCCGTGGTGTCAAAGTGCATGGCCTCATGATTCTTGGCGGGGGCGTAAGCGTCTACGAACTCGACAGTGATGGGCCCGTAGTACGCCGTCTTGGGCGCCCAGAAATACACGTACTCAACGGTCTCGCCCGGGCCGATATCTGGCCTCTCGGAAAGGTCAATTCCCTTGTGCAGATCATCGGGAGCCTCGCTTGCGACGTAGTCGAGCACGGCCGCCTTGCCGGAAGTAAACAACGGGTCACCCGCCTCAAGATCGCCCTGGGCAGCATGCACGTTAAAGGAACTGAACGTCCTGTTCTTTGTGTTGTTGTTGGTAATCTTGATGTGCAGGTAAAAGCCGTCCTGCAGCTTGGCATCGCCGCGATAGAACGTACCGTGAGCCACCGACTCATAGGTAATGCCTGCCACCTCGACCGTCTGCGACTCATAGGCCTTGGCCTTCTTGGACTTCTCCTGCACGGGTGCGCTCCCGCCCGAGCTGCCAGCCGAACCGCTCGGCGCGCTACTGCCGCAGCCTGCCACCGTACACGCCAACACAGCCGAAAGCGTCACGGTGGGAATTCCTAACAGCAGCTTCTTCGTCATGGGCTTCATCATCCTCACCGCTTCTTTCGGCTTGCAGCTCATCCGTTGCCCGAGTCCCAAGTCGACTCCGTGGCATCGGCTTCCACTATGAGCGTATGGCAAGAAGCAGCGCCGGCGAAGTGACCCGTGGCCCAACTAGCAACCGCCCAGCATCCCCTATGGACCAAAAAGACTTGTATACGCACGCCCTCGGCCCATAAAATGAGACGCCTGTCCCAATGTTCGATTTGAGCCATCCACGCGGCACTTTTCGACAAACGTATCCAGCCGCAAACAAAATGAAGCGGGCTCATCCGTCTTCAAACTTACTCGGGCAGAAACGAGTAAGTGGAATTCATCGGTAAGGAGCGTGGGCTCACCCGCATTATTAAGAAGACCCTCAAGGCGCCCGAGCAGCGCAATGATTTAGATAGGCGTCCACCGCCCGCTATTCGACATCCGACCCCTCCCCCATCAGCCATCGGGCGATGTCGACCACCTTAATCCCCTCATAATCAACAGCCTCATGCTTTGTACGCGCAATGACCATCTTGGGATACGCATCACGTATCGCAAGCAGAGGCGCCACTTCGCGCTCAAAGGTCTCCTGACGCGAAATGTCATCGCTAACTTGGATATACACACGTTCATCGCGACGAATTGCCACAAAGTCGATTTCCTTCTTATAAAGCACCCCGACATAGATTTCCCAACCGCGTCTTAGGAGCTCTAAAGCGACCATATTTTCATATACATGCCCGAAGTCGAGTTTTTTAGTGCCCAGTTTTGCATATCTGATTGCATGATCCGATAAATAGTATTTATCACCCGAAGTGAGGTACTTTTTACCGCCTACGTCATAGCGGCGAACTCGATAGAACGCGAAGGCCTGGCATAAATATCCAAGGTACTGGGCGAGCGTTGCCACGGAAACGCGCGTGCCGGCAGCGTCCAGCGCGGCCGCAATCCCGCTAACAGAAGATATGTTACCGATATTGTCCATTAGGAAATCGCATGCACGTTCTAGTTGCACCTTGTTACGAACCCCATGCTTTTCTTCCACATCACGCAAAACCAAGACATCTAGCACGTTCGCAATATATCGATAGCGAGCTCGCTCGCTAGGATACAAATAAGAGCCAGGCATTCCGCCCTCTCTTAAATAGCGGTCAAGCGCTTCGTCTGGGTTATGAATTTCGTGATACGTCGAAAACTCAAGCAAGGAAAACGGGAATACTTCGACCTCATATGTCCGCCCGCGAAAAAGCGTCGCCAAGTCACTCGAAAGCAAGAAAGCATTGGAGCCAGTAACGTAGATATCGTATTTACCCGATGCATGAAGGCTATTGACCGCTTTTTCGAACCCAACGCAAGTTTGTACCTCATCGATCATCACGATGTTATCGAGGCCCTCGCAATAGCTTTCCTCAACGTAGCGATGCAATGCTCGAAAATCCGTTAGTTCCTCGAATTCGAGGAGATTGAAATTGATACGGATAATATTGGCATCGGGGTCGGCCTCACGAATGCGATCGGCAAGAGCTTCCAGTAGAACAGATTTGCCGCACCTACGAATGCCGGTAATCACCTTGATGTCCGGCGTTCCCTTAGCGCCAAGAAGCGCTTCCATATATTGAGGACGTTCGATAATCTTCATATCTTCACCGCTCTATTAAATAAAAGCTCTCCTGATTCGTTTTCATTTAGTATATATCTGATTCTACTAAAGGAAATCAAATATTTATTGATTTGATTCAGCTATTTCTCCCAATAGCTTAACATCAGTCGATATATCACGAACGATTGTTCGATGGATTTCGTGTTGGTTGGAATCGTCTGTGGGCTGGGCTATGCTACCTTGACTATCTACATGACTTAAACGCAGCAAAGGAGCATCGAGAGAGCGAGCATGGCAAAAAACACCGCAAACTATGGTAACGACAGCATTCGTCAGCTCAAGGACGAGGAGCGCGTACGCCTGCGCCCCGCCGTTATCTTTGGCTCGGACGGGCTCGACGGCTGCGCGCATGCCGCCTTCGAGATCCTGTCCAACGCCGTTGACGAGGCGCGCCAGGGCTACGGCAAGCTCATCACCCTTACCGCCTTTCGCGATGGTTCTATCCAGGTAGAGGACAACGGCCGCGGCTGCCCGCTCGACTGGAACCCCTCCGAGAAGCGCTTTAACTGGGAACTCGTCTTTTGCGAGCTCTATGCCGGTGGCAAGTATAACAACAACCAGGGCGGCGACTACGACTTCTCGCTCGGTACCAACGGCCTAGGCTCGTGCGCGACCCAGTACGCCTCCGAATACATGGACGTCACGGTTTGGCGCGACGGCAACAAGTACTCCCTGCACTTTAAGAAGGGCAAGGTCGTCGGCGCCAAAAAGAAGGCACTCGAGATTGAGCCCAGCGACGAGGACCGCACCGGCACCACCATCAAGTGGCGTCCCGATCTTGAGGTCTTTACCTCGATCAGCATTCCCCATGATTGGTATCGCGAGACCATGCGCCGTCAGGCCGTGGTCAACGCCAACGTGACCTTCCGTCTGCGCATCGAGGGCGACGATGGCGAGTTTTCCGAAGAGGATTTTTGCTACCCCAAGGGCATCGAGGACTACGTGCTCGAGAAGGTCGGTGCCGACTACCTTACCGAGCCCTTCTTTATCGAGGCCGACCGTCGCGGTCGCGATCGCGAGGACCTGCCCGACTACAACGTCAAGATTACCGCGTGCATGTGCTTCTCGCGCACCTTCATGATGCAGGAGTACTACCACAACTCATCGTGGCTCGAGAATGGCGGCTCGCCCGAGAAGGCCGCCCGCAGCGCTCTGACCAGCGCCATCGATGCTTACATTAAGCAACAGGGCAAGTACAACAAAAACGAGAGCGGCATCAAATGGCAGGACGTCCAGGACTGCCTGGTGCTGGTGACCAACTGCTTCTCCACCCAGACGTCCTACGAAAACCAGACTAAGAAGGCCATCAACAACCGCTTTATCCAGCAGGCTATGACGGCCTTCTTTAAGGAGCGCCTCTCGACCTACCTAATCGAGAACAAAGACGCTGCCAACAAGATCATGGAGCAGGTGCTCATCAACAAGCGTTCGCGCGAGAACGCCGAGAAGACGCGTCAGAGCATCAAGACCAACCTGCAGCAGAAGACCGACATGGCCAACCGCGTGCAGAAGTTCATCGACTGCCGCTCCAAGGACAAGAGCCGCCGCGAGATCTACATCGTAGAGGGCGACTCGGCAGCAGGCGCCATTCGCACCTCGCGCGATGCCGAGTTCCAGGGCGTTATGCCCGTCCGCGGCAAGATCCTCAACTGCCTGAAGGAGGACTACCCGCGCATCTTTAAGTCCGACATCATCATGGACCTCATGCGCGTGCTGGGCTGCGGTGTGGAGATCAAGGACAAGCGCATCAAGAACCTCGGTGCCTTTGACCTGGACAACCTCAACTGGAACAAGGTCATCATCTGCACGGACGCCGACGTCGACGGTTATCACATCCGCACGCTCGTGCTCACCATGCTCTACCGCCTGGTGCCCACGCTTATCGACGAGGGCTACGTTTATATCGCCGAGTCGCCGCTCTACGAGATCAACTGCAAAGAAAAGACCTACTTTGCCTACACCGAGCTCGAGAAGAACGGCATCCTCAAGGAGATCGGCGACCAGAAGTGTTCCATCAACCGCTCCAAGGGTCTTGGTGAGAACGATCCGGACATGATGTGGCTCACCACCATGAACCCCGAGACGCGTCGTCTGATCAAGGTGGAGCCCGAGGACGTCACCAAGATGGAGACCATGTTCAACCTGTTGTTGGGCAATGACGAGGCGGGCCGCAAGCGCCATATCTCCGAGCACGGCAAGGAATACCTCGACCAGCTGGACCTGCAGTAGCAGCAAATCGATAACGACGGCCCATAAGAAGTTCAAGAGGAAATCGTGGCAAAGAAGAAGACGAAGAACCAGCCAAAGAAAAAGCAGGTTAACGCCGAGAACGTCATCGGCCTGCACTCCGAGGTCACCGACCAGCCGATCACGCAGACGCTCGAGGTCAACTACATGCCCTACGCTATGAGCGTCAACGTTTCGCGTGCGTTCCCCGAGATCGACGGCTTTAAGCCCTCGCACCGCAAGCTGCTCTACACCATGTACAAGATGGGTCTGCTCAAGGGCGAGCGCCAGAAGAGCGCCAACATCGTGGGCCAGACCATGAAGCTCAACCCGCACGGCGACGCCGCGATCTACGAGACGATGGTGCGCCTGGCGACGGGTAACGAAGCGCTGCTTGCCCCCTTCGTGGAGTCGAAGGGCAACTTTGGCAAATACTATTCGGGCGACCTGAGCTACGCCGCCTCGCGTTACACCGAGGCCAAGCTCTCCCCCATCAGCGCCGAGATCTTCAAGGACATTGACAAGGACCCGGTCGACTTTGTCGACAGCTACGACGGCGCCATGAAGGAGCCGCGCCTGCTGCCCACCACGTTCCCCAACATCCTCGTCTCGGCCAATAAGGGCATCGGCGTCGCCATGGCGTCCGATATCTGCGGCTTCAACCTCAACGAGGTCTGTACCGCAACGATGCACTACCTCAAGGATCCCGATTGCGACCTGCTCGAGTACATGCCCATGCCCGACTTCTCGACCGGCGGCGAGATCATCTACCGCCGCGAGGAGATGGAAAAGATTATCGAGACCGGCCTTGGCAGCTTCCAAATCCGCTCCCGCTGGCGCTGGATTCCCGAAGAGCGCATCATCGAGGTCTACGAGATTCCCTACACCACCAAGACCGATGTCATCATCGAGCGCATCGTCAAGCTCTCCAAGGAGGGCAAGGTCAAGGAGATTGCCGATATCCGCGACGAAACCGACCTCTCGGGCCTGCGCATCGCCATCGACCTTAAGCGCGGTGTCGACCCCGACAAGCTCATGGCCAAGCTCTATCGCTCAACCACGCTGCAGGATTCGTTCTCGTGCAACTTCAACGTGCTCGTCGACGGCTATCCCCGTGTTATGGGCGTGCGCCAGATCCTGCACGAGTGGGTCAAGTGGCGTATTGAGTCCACGCGTCGCCGCATTAACTTTGACCTGGGCAAAAAGTCCGAGCGCCTGCACCTGCTGCACGGCCTCGAAGCGATTCTGCTCGACATCGACAAGGCCATCGCCATCATCCGCGGCACCAAACTTGAGGCCGAGGTCGTGCCCAACCTTATGAAGGGTTTCGACATCGACGAGACGCAGGCCGAGTTTGTTGCCGAGCTCAAGCTCCGCAACATCAACGAGGAGTACATTCTCAACCGCACCAAGGACATTGCCAAGCTTGAGGGCGAGATTGCCGAGCTTGAGGAGATCCTCTCCAGCGAGGAGAACATCAAGAAGGTCATCAGCGACGAGCTGGCCGCGGTCAACAAGAAGTACGTGATGCCGCGCCGCACGGGCAGGATTGAGCCCCACGAGGTTATTGAGGTAAGCTTGGAGCCCGAGGTCGAGGAGTACCCGGTCACCATCATGCTCTCGCGCGATGGCTATCTCAAAAAGATGACGGACCGCGTGCTCAAGAAGGCGACCACGCTCAAGTACAAGGACGGTGACAAACCCTTTATCGAGTTCCCGTCCTCCAACACGCACGAGCTGCTCGTGTTTACCAACAAGAGCCAGGTGTACAAGTGCAAGGTTGCCGCGTTTGAGGACACCAAGTCGGCCCAGCTGGGCTCGTACCTGCCGACCGATCTTGAGATGGAACCCGACGAGAGCGTCATCTGGGTCATCGACCCCGAGGACTACAAGGCCGACGTGTTGTTCGTCTTTGAGAACGGCCGCGTGGTGCGCGTCGCGCTTTCTGGATACGTCACCAAGACCAACCGCAAGCGCCTTAAGAACGCCATCTACGGCGGCAGCAAGCTGCTGTATGCCCAGGTGCTCAAGGAGGACCGCGACATCGCGCTGGTCTCGAGCGACTACCGCCTGATGAACTTCAACACGTCGCTGCTCAAGACCAAGACGACCACCAACACGCAGGGCGTCCAGGCCTTTACCGCCAAGAAGGGCCGCTCGGTCACCACCGTCGGCACAACCGAGGACATCCTCGGCACCGGCGTCTCGGCCGAGAAGTTCACCGCGCAGAGCCTCCCCTCCGCCGGTGCCCTCATGAAAGAAAACGACATGCCGAGCCTGTTTGACTAACAGCCGTCTGGCCGGTTCCGACAGCCCAGCCCCCTTGAAACGCAGCAAGGCCCGAATGGTTCAAATGAACCTTTCGGGCCTTGCTCGTTATTGGAGATGCGCGCTAGGCGAGCTTGCGAGCGAGCTCTCGCACCTCTTCCAGTTTGGGCGACGATGCCATGCTGTCGCGCTCGGTCATACCGCTGATGGTGACAATGCCCTGGTCCTCCCACTTGCAGTACGCGCAGGTCGACTTGTACATAGCGATCGCCGCATCATAGACGCCCTCGCTGTGGCTATCGAGCAAAAGGGCCGTCTTGGTGAACGGGAAGCCCGTGGCACCGAAGGCGTACAGGCGGTCGACGGCGGCTTTCTCCTGCGCAGTGATATCAAACCAGTAGATAGGCGAAGCGAAGACAACCATATCGGCGCCTTTCAGCGACTCGATCACGTCGGCCATGTCATCCTTCTGCACGCAAGTGCCCTCATGGGTAAAGCAGTACTGGCATCCCAGACAACCAGCGATCTTTTTGCTGGCAACGCGGACGACCTCAACCGCATGGCCGTCCTCACGCGCGGTCTCGGCAAACGTCTCGACCATGGTGTCGGTATTGGCGCCCTTACGCGGGCTACCACTCAATACAACGATATTCATAGAAATCTCCCTCCTTCATGCCGCAGGCGCGCGGCATATTTTTTGTTTTAACCAAAACGTATGGAGTTATTCAATCGCCTCGTTTCAGCTACTCCCACTCGACAATAGGAGCCACTGGCCAAAAGCCTGTCAACATCAAAACAAGTTTTCAATCTATCGATTCTACGTGAGGCAATGGTCCTCATTTGATACCCGCGCTGTTTGCGCACTAGGGAGCAAAGGAATCTGGCCGCCGCTCAAATAAGATCACCGCCATCTTGCATAAACGACGCCATGTTAAGGTGCCTGATGCCATCCCTCTCCTGCAATAGAGGATCAAGCGTGAACAAGTAGCGCGGATAACCATCCCTGATGTGGTCGAACGGCCTGTACTCGCGCTCCTCGACGCCTCTGTCGGCAATCGACATAGAGACCTGGATGTAGGCGTAAGCATTGCGCCTACGAGCGATGAAGTCACACTCGAGCTTCCCAATACGGCCCACAGAAAGCTCATACCCGCGCGATGCAAGATAGAGGTAGATCTTCACGTCGGTATATACGCAAGATGCGCCCCCTTTTTTCTCAGCGTCCATTTCATCAGTTATGGGGGTGCTTTTTTACATTTTATAAAAAAGCGTACCGATAACTTATTCCCACTCAGTTTCGAAAATCGAATGGTTTTGAAGTTTCGAAAGCGGCAGGGCACCATGCATAAGGGCATGTTGGGATCCGCACCAGTAAAACAGGAATTGACTCACGCGAGAAGGCGCCGCCCCGTCGCCTCGATGCGTGCGACAGGCAGATTAGGTTTGGGGAGTAGAACGGCCCTTGCGCGAGGCGTGAATTGTAATCGATAAAGCCGAGCTTTGAGAACATGCGGTTTATCTCGTCGAACGTTGAGTCAACAGGGGCTTGCGCCCCGTCGGCCGACTTGGCGACGCCCATGTCCATGATGCCGGGCACAAGTGTGAATGCGCCACGTGGAGGCGAAGGGGTCACCCGAAAGGTTGATGGTAAGCGAGCACCAGAGGTCAAGGTGGTCCTCGCCTTCCGGGTTTGTGAGGTCGAGGGCGAGTGCCCCTCCCTCGGTCGCGTACAGCGGCGGCAGGCACTCGGCCAGCTCCTCAGTCATAAGCGCTTGCATGTCCGTCTCCCCTCCAAGCCACGTCGGACCCCTAGAATCTTCGCCCCGCGGGCAAAGCCTCGGCGCGCCCCATGGCATCTCGGCTTTGCCCCCTGCAATGTCGCGCAGCGGAGACACCACCTGAGACGGATGTCGATGCATCGAACCCGAGACCGGGCGCGGCGGCGGGGAGCCTCTCGCGCGAACAATCTGCTCGATCCTGCCGCACCCATCTTAAAAAAGTTCGAAAAACGTTCAATCGTACGACATCCGTCGAACAGTCGGGGGTACACACCACTACAGAAGGCCCACGGAACGGGGGGCGAGATGGTCGGCGACGGGTTCAAGGCACTCTCCGGCCCCACGCTCCGCCAGGGAGGGCGTCGGGAGGGAGGCCGTAATGGGTGAGAGGAGCGAGCGGCCGGAGCGGGTGTTTCCCGGCAGGACAGACCCGTGGTTCATAGCGGCCATGGTGATTGTGGCGGGCGGTTTATCCGCGGCGTGTATCGCGTGTTTCCTGAGCTCGAGTCCCGCGCTCCTATGGGGCTGGCTCGCGCTGCTGCCCGTCCCGGCCCTCGTGGCCCTGGCCGCCCTTCCCGTCCGCAGCAACCGCCTCGAGCTCTACGGCGACCGCCTCGTCGTCGTGTACGCTGGGATGCGTTCGGTGATACCCTACGCCCACGTGCGGGGCGTCCGGCGCACCAGGACGCTCTGGGCGGGGACGGCCAACTCGCTCGACCGCGTCTATATCAAGGCGCCCTACGACGGCGACGCCATCGTCTCGGTGACCGACAACGATGCCCTCATGGCAGAGCTCGAGCGTAGGTGCGGCCTGCGGCCCGACTGCGAACAAGGCAACTAGCTTCGCAGGGCGGCTATCAGCGACTTGCTGCTCATCGTCATATCACGACGGCCAATTTTGGGTCGGGCTGGCGGAGCATGTCGAGGACGGCAGATACGGCGTCGCCCGCATCGTCTTCGGCGCAGAACCGTCCACTGAGGAGATCCTGCGATTCGTCGTCAACAAATGGGCGAAGCTCTCGTTCTTCGATCACGATTCGACCGAGGCGAGCAAGCCCGCGAAGAACCCCAAGCGGCGCGCTCGCGAGGCAGCGAAAGCCCTTAAACGGCCCGCGGTGAGCACCAAGGCACAACAGGCGCTCGCGGCACAGCGGGAAGCGATGAAGCGGGAGTCGGCTCAAGCAAGAAGTCAGCGTCGCGCGGATGAGGCGGAGACGCGCTTCGAGCAGCGAAAGTTAAGGCGCAAGCAGAAGCATCGCGGGCATTGATCGCCATTACGGCAAACCTTACACAGAAGCGGTGTCAGTTCCGTTTGAAACCGACACCGCTATCTATTGCACCGTTCGTCAACAGTCGACCTCCATCTCACTCGTATTCGATATATGCATCTTGAATACGAGGCCGCTAGATCATAACGGCGAATGCTGGTTTTCATTGCAACTGCTCAGGGATGATGGGTGCGATTGTCCTAGACAACGCCACAGGAGCAAGTCATAATTCGTAGACTAAAAATGAGCAAAAAATCGGAATTATGAGGACTGAATCATGTGGAATGAATTAGGCATAAGTGCAGGAACGGCAATCATTATTTTGATTGCACTGTATTTCGTTATCAAATGGGCGGTGAAAAATGGCATAAAAGAAGCCTACGGTGCTATCACTGGCAAGCATACCGCTGAAGATATCCAAAACGAAAAAGACTTGAAAGAACTTGGGTTTTGAGAAGCGCCTTACCGTGCAAGTTGTAAAGCGTGGCCCAGAGAGAGGTAGGCCACTGCGCTTTGATCCTCGCGCGCCCGCAATCACATTGGAGAAGTCAGCGTTACGAAAGAGCATCGCCTCCTCGAGGTATCTATTGCGACACTTCAACCTATCGCCTTTCAAGAAATACTCCTAAAGCTCGAATCTAGTTACACTTTTGGGGGTATCAAAACTCCGCGCCGCGGGGACCCAAGAGCTAATCTCATTAACTCGGCCAGGCTACTCAAGATCGCGAGTGGCGGAATCGGGCAGACGGATGCACGAGATGAAGTTGAAGTCGTTCTTCCGCGCATAATCAATCTCGCCATCGGCGCGGTCTTGCCACCAGAAGCCCTCGAGCGGCGGCACGACGAAGTCGAAATAGCCCTCGATTTCCCGCGGCGGGCCCCTCTTCGACATCTTGATGGTATATGCGACGTCGTAGAGCAGTGGCAATGCATTCTGCTACGCGCCGCCTTCGGCATTGGAATCGCCCTTGCCCCGTACGGCAACGTAGCTCATAGACGGAACGATCAGGATGCTCGGCTTGTTAGGCGGTTTGCCCGTGATGTTGTAGCGCACCGTAGACGCTGATGGAGATGGCTGCGCGCGGGCACGAGCGCGCCGCCGCGCCTTATGGCCTGCTTCTCGGGTATTTGGGGCGCGCGGCGTTCAAAAATGCGAAGCGGGGCCCGCATCGCTGCAGGCCCCTACAGGTGGGCGATATTCTACGCCTTGCGGCACCCCGTCGCCCACGGAGGTTAAACGTACACGTAAGCCGTACTCTGAAAGCCGCGGCTTCCGGCAAGTAGTTTATACCACGAAAGGTCGCTTTCGATGCGCCTAGCTCGCAAAATAACACTCGCTGGGCCGTCACCCCTGGCAGTTACCCTCCAATCTTCATTGGAGTCAGCAGGTCAATTCATATAGTTATGGGGGTTTATCCTACCGTCGGTGAGCGATTTCGTTAGGGTGTCGAAGCGGTCGAGGATGTCGATGACCTTCTGCTGGGTGCCGATGGATGGGGCGGGAATCTCGACCCTCGATAAGTCCACAGGCGCGGCTTCGATTACCTTTTTCGATTTAGCGTATTGCTCTTCAGATCATCATGGTGTGCTCGTAGCCGCGCTCCACGAGGAGCCGCTCGGCAACATCGAGAATCTTCTCGACCGCCTCCTCCGGGTACTTATTGCGTGCCACGGGCACCTCCGTCCTTATTATCACGAAAAAATACCATGAGAGGCGTGCGGGTCGAGAAGGGCTGGCGCCAAAAGAGCCCAACGGCCGTTACGGCTTCGTTAGAAACGCGCCCCACCATGGATGGTGAACCCGAAAGGCAAGGCGCGCGGGCACGGCGACTCGGCCCGCGCGCCCGGAAGAGAAAGGACGAACCCATGGGTTACATGCTCGAGACGCGCGGGCTCACCAAGCGCTTCGGCCGTGGCGACCAGGCGCAGGATGCCGTGGCCGACGTGAGCCTTCATATCCGCGAGGGCGAGGTGTACGGGCTGCTCGGCCCCAACGGCGCTGGCAAGTCGACAACGCTCAAGATGATCTGCGGGATGCTGCGCCCGACGGCCGGGGAGATCCTCTTTGCCGGGCACGCCTGGCACCGCGAGGACCTCTACGCAATCGGCAGTCTCATCGAGGAGGCGCCGCTCTACCCCAACCTCACCGCGCGCGATAACCTGCGCGTGCGCACCACGCTGCTGGGCCTTCCCGAGAGCCGCGTAGATGAGGTGCTCGCCGCCGTGGGCCTCGCGGACACCGGGAAGAAGCGCGCCGGGCGCTTCTCGATGGGCATGCGGCAGCGCCTGGGACTCGCGCTGGCGTTGATCGCCCGGCCACGCCTGCTCGTGCTCGACGAGCCCACCAACGGCCTCGACCCCATCGGCATCGAGGAGCTGCGCGACCAGATCCGCGGCTTCGCGGCGGCGGGTACGACGGTGATCGTCTCGAGCCA
>UQEO01000051.1 GCA_900540095.1 uncultured Collinsella sp. | reverse complement strand
CTTCGTTAAACGGGCGCTAGGGCGTCACCCTTACACCAACATTTTCGACGCGATCTGCGGAACTGTGCCGTGCAACCCGGTGCCAGCACGGCGTTGCCACTGTCGGCTACCAGCGGGTGCGTTGCAAAAGGTGTGCCCAGCGTTTCGAGCGCGTACTTCACGTGTGCCATGTCGTTGACCGAAGCGTCCTCGGCAAGCTCTGGATCGTAGATCGATGCCATGCGTGTGTTCGCTCCGAACCCGATGGATGCGCTGGAGAACGGCTGGCTGGAGCCCTCTCGGTACAGATCGATTGTGCCGGCGGTCAGCAAGGTGTTGCCGTCGTTTCGCACCGTGACCATGAAGGATTCGCCTGCTGCTCCGGGCACCACCGCGCCCGAGGTAGCGACTGCGCCCGTCGGAGTGGCACACGCCACCAAGGGCACTTCGATGCCGTGTAGTTCTGCCTCGCTCTTCTCCGCGCTCACAATGTGCGTGGCGAGCGCGGAGAGCATGCTCCCCGACGTCAAAAATGTCGTTATCTGATCGACGGGATGGTCCAGCTCGCACATCACGAACGGCTCCGTAAACAGATCGCCTGACAAGGTGCTGGCGAAGATGCGGAAGTGCTTGCCCATCACTGCAACTGGGTTGCCTTCTTCGTCGTAGGTCTGTCCCACCTTGCCATCGGTGTTCTCTACATAGAGCGCGCACCTGCCGTTGTTGCTTACGCTAAACGATGCCGGGCCACAGCCTGCGGCACCCACGGGCTGCGTTGCAAACGCCGATGCGCCTCGCGTCCAAGTAATATGCTGCAGTTGCTCGTTGACGGTTGCCAAAAAGCCCGAATGTTGTGGCCACGGTACCGCACGGGGTACCGTGGCGTCTGGTGGCATAACGCCCCAGCCCGCAATGGACTGGCCGATCACGGCGTACGATGCGCAGCCGCAACCGTCTGCGGTCTCGTACGCAACGGGCACCACCATTTTGCCGTTGATATTCTCGGGCTCGCCCAGCTCGATGCTCGACGGTGCCTGCGGAAAGCGGAGGACCTGACGGAACGTGAGGCTGTCGCCCGAAACGTCCGACCACAGGGTAAAGCACTCGAGCGCGACCTCTGCCTCGGTGCCCAACGCCTTTTCTGCCGTGGTTCCGCGGCGGTGGAGATAGGCGCCCGACAGACGCCCGTCGACAAGCGTCTTGCCCACCGTGATGCGTGGACACTGCAGACAATGGTAACCGTCCTCCTGCAGGCGGCCGCGCGAGATGCTGCGCCACGACGTGTGCGATACCACGCGAACTTCGCTATTGCTTATGCGCAGGCGCACAACGGACAGTATGCCGGCTGTGCTTGCCGTATCGAAAAGGGTGCTGTCGCCGTCGGGGCGCTCGCCCGAGACCAACAGCACGTAGGCGTCCTGGTTTCCTCTTCCGTCCGTATATTCCACTACGTCGAAGTCGTAATCGTATATGCCGTCGCGCTCCACGTCTTCCTCGCCAAACCCAAGGGGAAAGTCCACAGGCGTGGGAGCGGACCACGTTCCGTTTGCCTTTGTGTGTACCACCAGGCGCGAGCGACCATTGTCGCCGTAGCGCACCGAGGCGATACGGAACAGGCATTCTACGCCGGCAATCATTGCCAGCTTCATGTGGGCTTCGCTGAGCACGCCAGCAAACAGCACGTTGTCGCTCGAGGGCTTGATGCCGCCACGCTCGTCCTCCGACACGCCGGCAGAATCGGCGTTCGGGTCGGCAACGGTGTTCGTTGCCTGACCGATGTAGGTGTACTCATACATCGGCGCGGCGTTTTCGTCGTTCTCTATCAGTGCATGGACGAAATGCTCGATCTGTCCCGTGTCGTCGCTTTCTGCATCCGCCTCGAGCTCAATGCGCGTGACCGCCCGGTCCCAATCGCGCACGACGGGCGCGGCGTTTACGGCAGTGGCCTTAACCTCGGCGCGTGCGAGCAGTTCGGCGTTGGTGACGATGGTGGCCGATGCGATAAATTGCGGCACGCCGCCCGCCTCAATGTTGCCGGCCGAGCCGAAGCAGGCATCCAGCGTATAAGGCGTATCTCCACCCAATGCGAGCTCAGAGCGCTGGAGCACATACTGGTCGCCATTGTTCACCGACATATTCCACGAATCGATGAGTGTGGGCCACGACCCCGACCAAGCCTTGGTGGTCCACTTGAACATTACGAACTGGAGTATCACATCGACATCGACGTCTGCACCTACGCGCAGTCGCGGAAGCTGGTGTCCATCTGCCTTCTCGTACCCAATGAACAGCGTGAGGGATGCGGCGCCGCGCACGGCAGACGAGGCGACGCCTGCAACGCCGGCGCCAAAGGTGACGGCAAGCCCGATTTGGATGGTGAATGAGCCCGACGTGTTGGAATAGTCGAGTGAAATGTTTTTAAAAAACGCCGCCCCGCTGCCGTGCGTGTGGGCACCCACGGCGAGCGCCAGTTTTGCCAACACCCAGGGGTTGACGTTTAGGAAAAACGGCACCGGTCCCAAGGTGAACTGTTCGGTCCAATTGAGGTCGGTTCTTACCTGGAAGAGGGCCTTAATATTGCCGTATGCGGGGTCGTTGTTGTTGCCCCAGGTTTTGCCCACCCAATCGTAGGCGAGCGAGCCATACAGCTGTGTGGCGATATCCATCGTGAACAGCGGCGTGCAACGGTGGCGAAGGAGTTTAGTGTTTCTTGGATCGGTGCCCGAACCGGCACTCATACTCTTGTACTGATTCCACTTCCCCTCCATCTCGTCGAGGTAGCGGTTTGCCTGCTTGGCGCCCGATTCACGCGGCGATTTCTTCCAGTATTCCGGATCAGGGTTGCCCGAATCGTTCATGTAGCCGACCGGTTTGTATCCTCCGCCAAACAGCACGTACCCGGCAAAAGAGAAATCGAACAAAATGGGGAACGAGGGCATCCAGCAGGTGAACTTGTTGCCGCCGATGCCGGGAAACGCCGCTGGGAAATCAAACGGAGTGACCTCTTGGTCCATGGTGGTGGGGACGATAGTGGTCGAGCCCGATTCCGCCTTTGCCGCCGGCGCGGTGACAACGACCATGGGGGAGGAGAGCGTGTAGGTTTTGCCCTGATAGTCGAGGACAAAGCGCAGCTTGCATCCTTCTTCCAGAAGGACCGATGCCGCGTCGAGAAACTTGTCTTCAAGTGTGAACGTTGCCAGATTGTCCGAACCCGATGCACTGGCCTTGACTTGGCCAATCTGCGTGACGGTTTCGGGCGAGCTGTCCGTGGCGGGCATTACCTTGTTGATGTGCAGCGTTGCCTGTCCACCCTGTGGCAGATGTGCCTGCACGGTAAAGGCGTGCGTATCGGGCTGGTCGTTTGCTGCTGCGTCCGCTGGCATTGCCATAAACGTGGCTTCAGCGTACTGGATGTCCCATTCGTCGAATGTGAGCTGGCGGAAGTACGGCTCGCTGTCGGAAAGCGGACGCGTGGGCGCGGTTATGGCGGTGCCGCCCTGGATACGCGCAAGGGGAATCTCGACATCACGGTAGCCCGCCATGCTAATGGAGATGCCGCCGTTAAAGTCGTACGCGTCGAGAAGCGTTGCCTCGTCCACGTAGCCTTCCGAAAGAGGCGCGACCTCAAAGATGGCCGTGCCCTCGTCGTCGGTAGTGGCGGAGAGCTGCTTGCCCGCGGCATAACGCGACGCGAGCGTGACCTGGGCTCCCTTGATGGGTATATTCTTGTTGGCGACGTCGACCACGACCACACCAAACATGGTGCGCGAGAGAACGAGCACCCTGAAGGGGTCTTTTTCGTCGGCATAGGCTTCGGTGGGCGCGAACGGCAATATGAAGGCGTTTGCGCTTCCCGGCACGCGCGGCAACATAATGCTCGCCAGCGAGGACGCTCCGGCAACAAGTAACGAACGGCGATCAAGCATCTTTGGCTCCCATCCCGCAAACATCGGAGGAAATAATCCAATTTTGCGAGAAGTCGCCCCGTGGCGGTAGTGCCGTTCAAGGGTCAAAACGTCCAATTTGAGTGCGCGAAAGCGTCAGGCCCCCGGAGCGCTTTCGATACGCCGGGCAGTCTGGCCGCTAGCGCAACATGTGGGCAATCAGCTCGGCGCGAGTTCCGATACCAAGCTTGGCATACACTCCTGATAGGCGGTTTTTAACGGTGCCCGGCGATACTCCCATGTGGCGTGCGATTTCGGCGTTGGTCCAACCGCGGCAGGCGAGCATGGCCATGGTGAACTCCGTGGTCGTTAAATCGTCGGCCACGTCCTCACCCGAATCGGGGTTGTGGATGCGCCGCCAGCCGTAGCTGAATCGATACGTAATCTCGATGATGCGAGCGAAGTCGTCAGGGTATTGCGTTTTTAGACACGCCTCGATAAGCCCCTGCAAAAGGCCGTGGTGCTCGCCGATAAGTTCGACAAGGCCGTCGGGGCGCGCAACGTTCCAAGCAGCTCCGAAGTGCGTTTTTGCGGCGTCGATGTCCTTGAGGCTCATGCATGCCATGGAAGCTGCCAGGTGCAGGAACAGCTCCGAGATGGGATAGCTTCCCTGTTTCATAATCAGGGCGTTTTCCGCCATGCCCAGGCTGCGGCCGTAATCGCCGCGCAGGTACAAGGCGTGCGCCATCACGTAGCTGGCGAATAGGCGCAGGCCTTCGGGCGGATGCGCCGCAAGTGGATAAAACTCTTCAGCAGAATACGGGGAAGGCAAGTGCAGCAGGACACTCGCGGCCGAGGCGAACAGGATATGCGTGGCGTGGACGGCGGGCGATTCCTCGTCAGTTGGCGTATCGAGGATGCCAGCAAGGCACCGGCGGGCGTCGGCGATACGGTTGAGCGACAGACTGGCATATCCGCAGATAAGGCATGCGGAATAGCGCAGTGCGGGATCGGTGGCGTCAAGATAGGGGCGTGCTGTCTCGGCGGCGAGTGTGGCCTGTCCGCGAAAGTACAGCGCTTCTGCCGTGGCAATGGCGCGCGAATCGGGGTCGGAAATGCCTGCAACCGCAGCGTCAATCTGCCCCGGCACAAAGGCGGTGCACATCAACGGCATGGGAACGCATGGGTAGCCATCGCAGTCCATCTTCCATCTCCCAACAGCTGGCAACAATGCAGCAATTGTACTCCTGTTGCTCGGGACCCCTTTCGTTCTACTGTTCGGTTAACGCTGCGGATCGTTTTGGAAGGCTTGCGAGCATGGTGGTCCCGTTCTCGGAACTTGTTTCGACCTCTGCCGTGCCACCGTGAAGCGCTGCAATCTCCCAAACAAGCGCTAGTCCGAGCCCTGCGCCGCCGTATGCCCTACTGCGGGATTTATCTAGGCGAAAGAACGGTTGGAAGATGCTCTCACGGTACTGCTTGGGTATTCCCGGGCCCTGGTCCTCGACTCGCAGGAGCACGTGGCTGTCGCTGTCGCTGATGGAGATGTTGACAGTCGAGCCGGAGCGGCTGTAATGGATGGCATTTTCGACCAGATTAAACACCAGCCGATAGAGGAGCGTATCGCTCCCGATTACTAAAGCGTCTCCAGCACAATTGAGGGCTATGCCCTTATTTTCGGCAAGTGGCGCAAGGTCGGTGAGGACCTCTTCGGACAAGGGGCCAAGTTCCACATCGTCCTCGCAAGGAACGCTGCGGAGCTCACTCATCTCGAGCAATACCTTGGCCATTCGAGACATGCGCTCGGTTTGTTCTTGTAGCAGGCCGAGCAGCTCGGCCGTTTCGGGCTGCAAACCGGGGTGCTCGGAGATGAATAGTTCAATCTGTGCTTGCATAAGGGCGAGCGGGGTGCGCAGCTCGTGTGCGGCGTTGCCGGTGAACTGACGCTGTGCAGAGAACCCTTCGCCAAGACGGGCGATCATGTCGTTGAAAGAGGCGCTGCATCGTTGTAGCTCGGTGGGCACATCTTCATTGAGTCTGATTTCGCTTAGGTTGTCAGGCTGCACACGCTCAACCTGGGCTGCAAAAGCCCGTAGCGGTTTGAGTGCACGGCCGCTCACAAAGTATGCCAGCACGCCGCCAAGGAGTGTGATTCCAGCCGTGATGCACCAGGCTGTCGTGCCAAAAGACTCCTGTGCGTCGTTTACGACGATCGTAACCTCGTTATCGAGGGTCGCTTTCGTTGGGTCGAACGCCTGGGGCGAATCTTCGCCGGTTGCGGTAAAGGCCGAGATGTCACTGCCGATGGCATCCATGTAGCGCATGCCCGTATAGCCGACCAGGCAGTTCGTCAGCACGCATGCCGCACACGTGAGCAGTGCCGTCATAATCGTTATGCGCCATTGCAGCGAAAGCCTTTTCATTCACTGTCCTCCATAACGTAGCCCTCTCCAATCCGATTGCGAATCGGGTCGTATCCCAAAGCGCTGCGCAACTTTTTTCGGAGCGACGAGATATGAACGCGGGTTGCGTTGCTAAAGCTGTTCACGCTGCTATCCCAAACGTGCTCGATAAGCTCCTCTTGGCTTACCGGTCGCCCCTGATTAAGCATCAGGTATTCCAAGATTCCCGTTTCCTTGCGTGTAAGAGATAGAGCTTCACTGTCCACGGAAGCGATGCGCGCCTTGGTGTCAAAGCTGAGCTTTCTGCAGGTTAATACTATGTCGCTTTGTGCGAAGCGCCTGAGGGTAAGGCTGCGGATCCTTGCCGCAAGTTCGTCCAGATGAAACGGCTTGGTAAGGTAATCGTTGGCGCCGGCATCGAGTCCGGCGACTTTATCGGATACTTCGCCACGCGCGGACAGAATCAGTACCTTGGTCTCGCAATCGGTTTTCCTAAGTTCCCTGAGCACGGTCATGCCGTCGACATGGGGAAGATTGAGGTCGAGTACCACGAGGTCAAAGACTTCGATGCCCAGCAGGTCGAGCGCCTCCCGTCCATCGTGACAGCAGTCGACGCTGTACGCCAAGTTTCGCAAGCTGCGCGCGATTGCATCGCACAGCGCTCGCTCGTCTTCGACGATCAAAATACGCATAACAGTCTCCTTGCACATTCCAAATCGCGCTTAACACGGATTTTATAGTCGATATGGTCCAATGGTCGCGTAACGAAAGGAGTGGTCGAGTTGTTCAAAGCGGTAAAACCCATGGTACAGGTCGCTTTGTTGATCGTCGGAATTGCCATGGTGTGCTTTGGTGTTATGCGTGGCGAGGCGGATGCCGTGCTGGCCAAAGCGATTAGGCTGTGCTTGGAGTGTATCGGAATTGGATAAAAGAGAAAACACTGCGTCGCATGTTTTGGCTCGATTTCGCGGATTCATTCAGGCGGCGGCGACGCTCGTCACCAACATTCACCTGCCGAACTTTGCCAAAGGCGGTATCTATCAGGGCGCGGGAAAAACAGTCTGCGTACCTGGACTTAATTGCTATTCGTGCCCCGCGGCATCGGGTGCGTGTCCCATCGGGTCGTTCCAGTCGGTGGTAGGTTCATCCAAGTTCAACTTTTCTTACTACGTCACCGGTACGCTCATTTTGCTCGGCGTGCTGCTGGGACGCTTTGTATGCGGCTTTCTGTGCCCGTTTGGCTGGCTACAAGAGCTGCTTCACAAGATTCCCGGCAAAAAGTTCTCCACGAAAAAGCTTAAGCCGCTCACGTACATCAAGTACGTCGTGCTGCTGTTTGCCGTGGTATTGCTGCCTGTGCTGGTGGTCAACGATCTGGGGATGGGCGACCCGTTCTTTTGCAAGTACATCTGTCCACAGGGTGTGCTCGAGGGCGCCATTCCGCTGGCCATTGCCAACGCCGGCATTCGATCTGCGCTGGGGCAGCTCTTTACCTGGAAACTTGCCGTTCTCATTGCCGTGGTAGTGCTGAGCGTTTTGTTCTATCGCCCCTTCTGCAAATGGATTTGCCCGCTCGGCGCATTCTATGCGCTTATGAATAGGGTGTCCCTACTGGGGATTCGGGTTGACGCATGCAAATGTGTCTCGTGCGGCAAGTGCTCAAAGGTTTGTCAGATGGACGTTGATGTGGTCCGCGCACCCAATCATGCCGAATGCATCCGGTGCGGAAAGTGCATCGGGGCCTGTCCCGTCGATGCCATTAGCTATCGCTATGGCCTGGATGTGTCGGCGGAAAAGCTCCCCTTGACCGCCGAATAAAAGTAAACAAGCTTCGACAAAACGGAGGAACGACTATGAAGCTTTCTAAGATTGCGGCCCTGTTTATGGTGCCGGTGCTGGCCTTGTGTCTTGTGGCGTGCTCGGCACCTGGCGGCAATGCGAGCGAATCTGCGAGCTCCGATCCTAAGATCGCAGAACTCACTGCGCAGAAGCCGGCCAATGCCGACGAGGCCGCCGAGCTGTATGCGAAGCTCATGCAGAAGGAGAACGAGATCTTTTCGAGTGATAACGCGCTGTGGGAAAAGGTATTCAATGCGGCAAATAAAGACTCGGCAATGATTGAGGACGGCAGCAATTACGGCGATTTCCTGCTCAAGACCATCGACGGCGCCAAGGATGAGTTCACGGCGGATGAGCTCAAGACGCTCAAGGCCGGTGCACAGCAGATCAAGGAGATCGAGGACAAGCTCGAGAGCCTGGAGAAGGAGTTCCCCGGCTGTGGAAGCACGCCGAGTGCAGGCGAGAGCGTCGACGCTTCGACCGCTGGCATGACGGCTGGTGCCAATGCTTCGAACGAGGCGACGAAGTTCCCCAGCTTTACGGGCAAGGACCTGGATGGCAACGACGTGAACAGCGACGAGCTGTTCTCTAAGAACAAGGTCACCGTCATGAACTTCTGGTTCACCACTTGCAAGCCGTGCGTGGGCGAGCTGGGCGATCTTGAGAAACTGAATAAGGAGCTTGCCAAGAAGGGCGGCCAGGTCGTGGGCGTCAATTCCTTTACGCTCGATGGCAACAAAGGCGAGATTGCAGATGCCAAGGACGTGCTGAGTAAGAAGGGCGTGACATATAAGAACATCTGGTTCAAGTCGGATAGCGAGGCCGGTAAGTTTACGTCAAATTTGTTCTCGTTCCCGACAACGTATGTCATCGATCAGAACGGCAACATCGTAGGGGATCCAATCGTGGGAGCCATCAGCTCCGCCGAGCAGCGCGCAGCACTCGACAAGCTTATCGACCAGGCGATTGCGAATAGCGAGCAGTAAAAAACGCGTAAAGCATGGCGAGGATCGTGCGCCGCTGTGCGGAGTAGTCCGCTGCCTTTCAAGATAATCTCCACCATATAGAGGTCCCGCTCGGGGCCTCTTCTTTTAGGCGCCGTCCCGTTCGTTTTTTGATGCGGTTCCCTACATTCCTCACTGGTGTCGGTGAAAAATGGGGATAGAGTAGGACAAACGCGTCGAATACGAACGGCGGGGGAGAGCGGGCAGGGTGCCTGCGCAGGAGAGGTTGCCGTCCATGTTGGAGCTCAAAGGTATTTGCAAAAGGTACGTTACGCAGTCGTTTACGCAGGTGGCGCTCGACAACGTAAGCCTGTCTTTTCGCGATAACGAGTTCGTGGCCATTCTGGGACCTTCGGGTTCGGGTAAAACCACGATGCTCAACGTTATCGGTGGGCTCGATCATTTCGATTCTGGCGACCTGCTGATCGACGGCATTTCGACCAAGGATTTTCGCGATCGCGATTGGGATGCCTATCGCAACAACCGCATCGGCTTTGTGTTCCAAAGCTATAACCTCATTCCGCATCAGACCATTTTGGAAAACGTGGAGCTGGCGCTCACGCTCACGGGCGTGGGGCATGCCGAGCGCCGCCAGCGTGCGCGCGAGGCATTGGAGAAAGTCGGCCTAGGCGAGCACGTTAACAAGCGCCCGAGCCAGCTTTCGGGCGGACAGATGCAGCGCGTGGCCATCGCCCGCGCCCTGATCAATGACCCTGAGATCGTCCTTGCCGACGAGCCGACCGGCGCTTTGGATTCAACGACATCCGTACAGGTCATGGACCTGCTCAAGGACGTGGCGCGCGACCGTCTGGTTATTATGGTCACGCACAATCCCGAGCTGGCGTACCAGTACGCCACACGCATCGTCAACCTGGCGGACGGCAAGATCACCGACGATTCCGATCCTTTCGGTGTCGCTGACGCCACGCGCCGCGAGGCAAAGCCTACGCGCAAAACCTCGATGAGCTTTGTGACGGCGCTGGGGCTTTCTGCCCGAAACCTCATGACCAAGAAGGGCCGTACGGCCATGACTGCCTTTGCGGGCTCGATTGGCATTATCGGTATCGCGGCGATTCTGGCGCTGTCCAATGGCGTGAACGGCTACATCAAAAAGGTCGAGGAGGATACGCTCTCGAGTTACCCGCTTACGATCTCCAGGCAGGATTACGACCTGTCGTCCATGATGGGCGGACAGGGGGCTGCGGATGATGACTCGCCTGAAAACGTGGATTCGTCCGACGACAGTGCCGGCGGCAAGGCTCAGGGAACCGACGAAATTCCCGTGGTCACGGCCGTAAAGGATATGTTTGCGAGTGTTAAGTCCAACGACATGACGAGCTTTAAGGCATGGCTCGATGCCGGCGGCGACGGTATCGACAAAGAGGTCAACGCCATCCAGTACGGCTACGGCGTGACGCCGGTTGTCTATCGTGCCGGCAAGGGCGACGAGAAGCCCGTCCGGCTGGTGCCCAACGCTATGACCGAGGCTATGAGCGGAGGCGCGAGCTCGGCGGCAACGGTGAGCATGGACTCCATGGGAACCTCGGTCTTCAACGAGATGATTGACGACCAGAGCCTGCTCGACAGCCAGTACGATGTCGTCGCCGGTCATTGGCCCACGTCTGCCAACGAAGCCGTGATGGTGCTTTCGAGCCGCGGTACGGTGGGCGACTACACGCTCTATAGCATCGGTGCGCTGGATATCGATGAGCTCAACGACCTGGTTAACAGTGCCATGACGGCCGACGGTGGGGTCGAAGCGCCCGAGACCGGTACCGACTTTACCTTCGACGATGCGCTGTCCACGACGTTTAAGGTGTTGTCGCCGGCCGATGCCTATCGTAAAAACGAAGAGACTGGCACGTGGACCGACATGTCTGGTGACGCCGACTTTATGGCCGCCAAGGTTGCCGACGGTATCGACGTGCACATTGTGGGCGTGGTACGACCCAACGAGACGGCCAATGCGAGCGCGTTGTCTCCGGGCATTGCCTATACGCATGCACTAACTCGTCAGCTTATGGAGCGCGCCGCCGATTCGCAGATTGTGCAGGAGCAACTCGCCCGCCCCGAGACGGATGTCTTTACGGGCAAGTCTTTCGATGAACTGCAGGGCGAGGCCAAGCAAGGCGTGGATCTGGGCAGCATGTTCAGCGTTGACGAGGCGGCGCTGAAGAGCGCGTTCTCGTTCGATACGTCTGCGCTCTCGGGTGCAGGCGGCGGTATGGACCTTTCTGGTATCGATTTGTCCGGGCTGGATATTGATCTTTCGGGCGTTGGCAAGGACATCGACTTCAGCGACATCATGGCAAAAGCGCCAACCCCAGATTTCTCGGGTATCTTTGACGGTCTGGAACTCACGCCCGAGCAAATGCAGCAGGTGGGAACGCTTGCCAACCAGCTGTTTGAAGGCTTTTTACAGTCTGATCAGTTTAAGGCGCTGACACCCGAAGATCTTAAAGACGCGTCAACGCTCGCTGCCGCATTCTCGACGTATCTTGAGCATGATGCCGCAGCCCAGCAATGCCTGGCTCAGCTGAAGGCCCTCGGCGGCGATGCCCTGGCCGAGCGCCTGCAGCAGGCGATGACCGACTATGTGCAAAAGCAGCTGGCTCCGTATCTGCAGCAGGCTATGGATCAGGTGATGAAGGCAATCAGCGAGCAGATAACGTCGACGGTATCATCCCAGCTCAAGGCTGGCGCGGCAGGGCTTATGGACCAGATGGCGACGCAGATGTCTTCGAGTTTTGCCAACCTGGCGAGCGCCATGCGTGTGGATGCGAGCGCCTTTGCTCGTGCCATCCATTTCAACATGGACGCCGAGGACCTGAGTTCGCTCATGATGAGCTATGCCAAGGCGTCGAAGCTCACCTACGATAACAATCTGACCATACTGGGCTATGCGGACGAGGCCGATCCCATCTCGGTCAAGATTTTCCCGCGCGACTTTGAGGCCAAGGAGCGCGTACTCGATCACATCGATGCGTACAACAAGCAGGTCAAAGCCGCTGGCCACGATGATCGGGCAATTTCGTACACAGACTACATGGGCATCATCATGGGTTCGGTGACCGACATCGTGAATACCATCAGCTTGGTGCTCATCGCATTCGTGAGTATCAGCCTGGTGGTGAGCTCCATCATGATCGGCATCATCACCTACATCAGCGTGCTGGAACGCAAAAAGGAGATTGGCATCCTGCGTGCGATCGGCGCGTCGAAGCGTAACGTGGCCAACGTATTCAATGCCGAGACCTTTATCGAGGGCCTCATTGCCGGCGTCTTTGCCATTGTCGTCGTGGTGGCCGTGAGCTTCCCAGTTAATACCTGGGCGCTTGCGGCCAAGCAGGTTCCGAACTTGATGAGCCTGCCCGTTGAGGACGCGCTGGCGCTCATCGCGATCTCGGTGGTGCTGACGGTCGTCGCCGGCTTGCTACCGGCCCGCAGCGCGTCTAAGAAAGATCCCGTGGAGGCCCTACGCTCCGAATAATGTGGCAAAGGGACAGTCCCCTTGCCACATTGGGGAAGGGACGGCCCCTCTCCTGCGCCTAGCTCGTTTTGCCCATCAATGTGATACGGATGCTTGGATGGGTGTACTCGTCAAACTCGTCCTCGGGATCCGTGTCAAACGAGCAATACGCTCTGATGGGGTCGTCGCTCGTCCTGATGGAGATTCTCTCGTAGGGCGAACCGTTCAAAAAAGCCTGCCTAAACTCTTCGGGGAGCTTTTGCGGTGCTAGGAGCTCGGGACTCACGGTCTTGACGTCTGTGGTTTGGACGACAGAGGAAAGCTCGTCAAAGTCGAGCTCGATGCGGGTGAGGTTGTCCTCAAGGCTCGCATCGGGGTCGATTTCTGCTATGTAACTCACTTCCTTGAGCGTTCCCTTGTTGTCGAAATCCAGGTACGTATAGGTCTTCTGGGTATCGGAGTCGCTGTCGTGCAAGTAGCCGCGGACGTGATAGCCGTAATCTTGATATCGCTCGTAAGGGTCATCGGCAGACACGTACTCGCATGCGGGCTCTAACGTCTTGCGGGCGATGGCGATCTGCTCGGCCGCGGCCGCGGCGTTCTCCTGCATCTCGGTGTTTCCCTGCGCCAGCTGCGGGATATAGGCACCGCATACGATTGCGAGGGGCAGCGCCACAAGCGCGATGATCCACTTTTTTGCACGGGGGATAGGCAAGCCACAGGCCTCCGCCATGGCCTTTGCGTTGGCGAAGCTCTCGGTAAGCACGTCTGCCGCGGTGGCAACGGCGCCTACGGCAGCGGCGACCTCTTCCGCCACCCCCCGAATGCGTGGTCTTTCATC
>UQEO01000050.1 GCA_900540095.1 uncultured Collinsella sp. | reverse complement strand
AGATTGCCGCTTAGGGGCGTTTGCAGCGTCGACCGGTCCGCCGTTCGTTAGAACGGCGGAACCAAAGGCGCAGCGTCGAGCCGTTACGCGATTTGGTAAAACCACGTAACTTATATGACCATGACGTAGCGGCTGCCCACGTAATACTGTTTGCCGAGCAAGACCGGCTCGCCATTGGGACCGGTAAAGCCGGCACGCAGGTTGAGCAGCGGATCGTGCGGAGCAATGCCCAGCTCGGCCGCCTGCTCGGCGTTAGCTCGAACGGCCTCGACCGTACGGTAGCCAACCGAGACAATCGGCGTTCCGCCAACACGCTCGACCTCGGCAAAAATCGACTTGTCCTCAAGATCGGCCGTCAACAGCTCACGGTAGGCGTCAAACGGCACAAAGATGTTCTCCTCAAAGATGGGCTCGCCGTCGGCCGTACGCACGCGCTTGATATGCAGCAGCAGCGCATCCTTCTGCAGGCCAAAGAACTCCATCTCGTTTTGGCGCGCCGGAACGATCTGGCGATCGATCACGTGCGCACCGGCCTTCATGCCGTTGCCGGCACACAGCGCGGTAAACGTCTGCAGCGTCGAGGCGTGAAACTGGCGGTTGATGTGCGGCGTGGAGACAAAGGTGCCGCGGCCCTGCTGCTTAACCAGGTAACCATCGGAGCACAGCTCCTCGACAGCGCGGCGCACCGTAATACGGCTCACCTCGTACTGCTCGGCTAGTTCAAGCTCGGACGGAATACGCTCCTTGGGTGCATAAACACCTTTCTCGATCGCATCCTTGATTTCGTCATAAATCTGCTGGTAAAGCGGTGCATTTTTGGGCGCAGGCATATCTGATCACTCTTATCAAAATAGCTAAATTTCTAATACGTATATAACGTCTAGTTTCATGTTACCTCATATTGATAAAACGATACACCCTCCCTACCAAAAAGCGACAGCTTCATTTTGGTAGGTTTTATCTGGGCAAACGAGAGCCCTCGAAAGCAACGGGGCTTTCGGGAGGCTCGTTCGGATGGGTTGCGCAGGACCGGCAAAATGCCAATACCCTACTTGCCGTCATCCTGCTGCAGGCTGTCCTGTTCGCTGAGGCGCGCCTGCCTGCTGGCCATGCGTGCGGGCTTGTCGGGATCGGGAACGGCCGTGGGCATGGGCTCGTCGACATGACCGCCCCACCAGCCGCCCACAAAGTTGAGCGTGTGGAACACGTTGATCACGGCGCCGGGATCAACGTCGCACACCAACTTGATAATGTCCTGGCTCTCGTAGGTCGAAACAACGGTGTTCAGCAGGTACATCTTTTCGCGGCTGTATCCGCCGACGACCTCGGCGCAGCTAATGCCGTGCTGAAAATGGTTTACGTAGGCAGTCATGACCTCGTCTGCCTTGCGCGTCGTAATCTGCAGCGTCACGCGATCGTAGCGACGATAGAAACTGTCGATAGTCTTGGTCGAAATAAACTGGAACACGATGGAATACGCCGCCTTGTCCCAGCCAAACATAAAGCCAAAGATCGCCAGGATAAAGCAGTTGAAACCAAAGATGACGCCCCAGATGGTCTTGCCCGTGTGGTTGGAAACCCACAGCGCGATAAAGTCGGTGCCGCCGGTGGATGCGCCGGATTTAAGCGCGATGGCAGCGCCCAGACCCGAGACCACGCCGCCAAAAATGATGAGCATGATCTTGTCGCCCAAAAACGGCGCGAAGTGAAAGACGTTGAGGAACAGCGATGAGAGCACGACCTGCATCATCGAGAAGATGACGAAGCGCTTGCTAATGCCGCTCCAACATAGGAGCGCCACGGGGATGTTGAGCGCGAGCATACCGAGCGAAATGTCGATGTGAACGCCGCCCAGCGAGGTAACGCGATCGAGCAGGACCGCGACGCCGGTGAGACCGCTCGGAAGCAGGTCGGCGGGCTGAATGAACGCCTGGATCAGGAATGTCTGGAGGACGGCAGAAATTGTGACCGCCACGGCAGTAATGGCACGGCGGACGATGGTGAGGCGGGCGAGCATGAGCACGCGGTCCGTGAGCTGATCGATGGCGTTCGCCACGTAGGCTCCTTTCGAAGGCAGATGTGGTTGTGGGGCATGCCCGCGATTGTAGCATGGAGCGTGCGGGGGCGCTTCAATTCAACCTCCCTCGACAACCAAAACGGGACCAGCAACCCCCACGACCAAAGGGCAAAATTCCAAGTGAGTAGACTTTTTACGATCTGCCGAGCACACCCAAAACCGCCACCCCTGTGACCTGCGGTTTTACAAAGGAAGATATGCATTGTGCTCGGCCTGCGCCAAAAAGTCTACTCACTTAGTCCGAATCGAAGCCAAACGGATCAAAATCGAAACCAAATTGAGCCAGTCCACCGCAAAAAACGTTTGAACCCGTGCTTCTCGCGGCGGATTGACACTACACAGCGGCCAAAATGTCGGTCAGATTATCAATAACGGCATCGGCTCGCGATTGATCGAGGTTGACGCCCTCGTGCGGACGCAGTGCCAGGACGCGGGCGCCGGAACGTTTGCCAGCCTCGATCCCCAAAGGCGAATCCTCGATAACCAGGCACTCGGCAGGCTCCACCCCCAGCGCCTCCATGGCACGCAGGTAGATCTCGGGGTCGGGCTTAAACGCACTGCACTCGTGACCGCTGATGGTGTAGTCCAGCACGTCGGCGATACCGGCAATCCCCACCAGCTCGTCAATGAGCTCGCGATAGGACGAGCTTGCGATGACGCACTTCACGCCGCGCTCGTGCAGCTTGCGCATCACCGGCTCCGTCTGCTCGTTGAGCAGCTCGGCATACGGAACGGGATGGTCCGGGCTATAGACCTGCTTGTACTCCACGCGCAGACGCTCGCGCAGCTCAACATCGTCGGGCACCAGCGCCTCCCAAATGGCCGGCTCGTTAGACCCCGAAAGATCGGGGATCTCGTCAAAGTGGAACCCCTTCTCCTCCATAAACGCCACGCGACGACGGTTGTAGAACCACTCGGTATCGACCAGCACGCCGTCCATGTCAAACAGCACTGCTTTGATCATACGCATCTCCTCCCACCTGCCAAAAAGGGACAGGTTTATTTTGGTAGGTTTTATCTGGGGTTTTGTGGCGCGACGGATACGCCCTCCCCAAAGCAAAAAAGGGGACGGGGCGCAAACCCCATCCCCTCTCAATCAACCCGTAAGGTCTACTTACTTGTGATTAGTAGGAAAGCTTCCACATGTAGCGACGCATGGTCAGCGGGTGCTGACGGGCCTCGGCGATCTGGTTGCCGTACTCGCGCATAACGGCGAGGTGCAGCAGCGGGTTGAAGTAGGTGACGACGCTCGCGGGCACGGCGTCAGCCAGGCCGTAGTCCTTGGAGTCGATCAGAGCGACCTTGGCGCCCATGCGCTCAAGGAAGGTGAGGGCGCGGGCGTCCATCGGACGGGTGGCGCCATCGGACATGAAGAAGACGTAGGGCTTACCCTCGGTGGAAACCTCGAACGGGCCGTGGAAGTACTCGCCGGTGTTGTAGGCGGCGGCGTCGATCCACTGCATCTCGGTGAACAGGAAGGCAGCGTGAGAATAAGCCATCTTCTCGGAGGCACCGGAAGCCATGAAGTAGATCATCTTGTCGTCCTTGAAGTCCTCGGCGAACTTCTTGGCGAGTTTCTTGCAGGACTGAGCGGCGTTCTCGCAGAGCTCGAAGACGTTGGTGAGGCCGGTGATCATGTCCTCGTAGTGGTCATAACCCTCGGTCTGCTGAAGGATCTCGACAGCAAGAGCGATGGCATAGCCGGGCTTCTCGCACTTGGCAGCGAAGTTGGCGTGGAAGCCGTGAACGATGACGTAGTCAGCGTCGACGGTCAGAGCGGAGCCAGCCTTGTTGGTAAGGGAGACGACCGGGCAGTTGTGCTTCTTGGCGGTCTTGTTGGCCTCGACGGTCTCGGGCGTGGAGCCACCGAGGGAGCAGGTGATCACGAAGGTGTGCTCGTTGACCCAGGAAGGCGTGTCGTAGTTGAACTCGTTAGCGGTGAAGATCTGAACGTTCAGCTTGTCCGTGTTGTTGGCCAGGAAGTACTTGGCGGGGTAAAGGTCGGACATGGAGGCACCGCAGCCGACGAAGGCGACGCTGTGGATCTCGTGGTTGGACAGGACGTCAGCGACGATCTGCTTAGGGAGGTTAAGGTCGATCTCGTACATCTGACACATTCCTTTCATTTTTTGCGGCGCCACATTGCCGGGCGCTCGCAGGGTTACCGTGGTTTGGACCGAGTCGCCGGCCCATTGAGGATGCGACAAAGGGACTGTCCCATTGTCGCATTTTGGGGATGGAAGCCTGCCTGGGGTATGGGATGCCAGGCAGGCCCCCGGGGGAAAGCGGTTAGGCGCTTAGTCGCGACTAGGCCAGGATGCCGACCGCGGAGAGGGCGATGCCGCCCACAATGGCGATCACGAGAAGCCAACCGGTGTTGACGTTCTTCTTGATGAGCCAGTACATAAGGCCGGTGAGGCCGAGGGAGATCATCTGGGGCATCATGCCGTCCAGGATGTCCTGGATAACGACGGTGCCGTCAGCGAACTGCAGCGGGGTGGTGGCGCCGATCAGCGTAGCGATCATGCCGCCCACGGACATAAGACCCACGATGCCGCAGACATACATGAGCTTCTCCATGAGGTCGCCGCCCTGAAGCTTACTCAGGTACTCGTGGCCGCCCTGATAGCCCATCTTGGCTGCGAACCAGGTGATCAGCACAGAGGGGACGATGGAGATGAGCATGGCCAGGATCGGGCCCATGATGGAGCCCTGCTGAGCCAGCTGAACGCCCAGGCCAAAGGCGATAACGCGGATGGTGCCCTGGAAGAAGGAGTCACCGATGCCGGAAAGCGGACCCATGAGGGAGGTCTTGACCGCGTTGATCGAATCGGGATCGAAGTTCTCGGGATCCTTGGCGTACTCCTCCTCCATGGAGGCGGAGAGGCCTAGGATAAAGGCGCTCGTCTGCGGGGTGCAGTTGTAGAACGCCATGTGACGGTGGTAAGCCTCTTTCTTAGCAGCGAGCTGCTTGGGGTCGGACTCATCCGGATAGAGGCGATCGAGCGTGGGAACCATGCCGTAGAGGAAGCCCATGTTCATCTGACGCTCGTAGTTCCAAGAGGCCTGGATGGCCCAGGAGCGCCAGAAGAACTGGCTGACCTTCTTGTTCAGGGACACGTCCTTGGTTGCGGTTGCCATAGTGTGTTCCTCCTTAGTCTTCGTCGTCTTCGAGCGGATCGTAGTCGGAATCGACACCGGCGGCTGCATGGGAACCGTTGAACTTGAAGCCCATGAAGACGACAGCCAGGCACACACCGATCAGAGCGACCGCGATGACGGACAGGTTGAGGTAAGCGGCGAGCAGGAAACCGATGAACAGGAACGGAGTCATACCCTTCTTGATCATCATGGTGAGCAGCAGGGCCAAGCCGTAGGCGGTCATGATCTTGGTCGAAACGTTAAGACCAGTGGACAGCCACTCGGGAACCATGTTGACGATGGCCTGAACCAGGTCGGTGCCAACAAAGACGGCGAGGAAGATCGGCAGGAAGTACATGACGGCGTACAGACCGGAGCCGGCGCAGATGTGCATGCGGTAGGCGGTCTTGAACTTTCCGTTATCGATCGCGCTATCTGCCACATGGGTGAGGGCGGCGATGATGGAACGGAACACGATGCCGAGGAGCTGACCCAGGACGGCGACCGGGATGGCGATCGTCATGGCGGTCTCGGCGGAAGCATCGGTCAGGCACGCAAAGGCAGCGGCCACGATGCCGCCCAGGACCATATCGGGCGGAACGGCGGCGCCGACCTGCACCAGGCCCATGGACACGAGCTCGACGGCGGCGCCGACGGCAAGGCCGGTGGGCACATCGCCCAGCAGCAGACCGACGAGCGTAGCGCCAACGAGGGGCTGCTCGAAGTTAAGACGGCCGAGCAGGCGGGAGTCCCACATGCAGAACACGCCGACGAGGCCGACGAGCACCGCACTGATGAACGTATTCATACCCTTCTCCTTTCAGTCAGGCAAAAGCCTGGTTGATTACAGCTTGGCGTCGATGTCGACGCTCTGATACGTAGGGGTCTGCTGGACATAGAGCCTGATGCCCATGTCGAGCAGCTGATTGACGTCGGCCTTCTGGGTGGCGTCGAGAAAGACGGAGCTGTCCTTGCCGCCGACCTGATCGGCACCGTCGTGGTTGGCGGTGGCGCCCAGGTTGATGGCGTCGAGCTTGTAGCCCTGGCAGAACTGCAGCATCTCGGCAGTGTTGCCAAAGACGAACATGACGCGCTCGCCGAGGGTGTTGAGCTTGTCCATCTTGGCGAGGGCACGCTCGACGGTGAAGACGTTCAGGCGCACGCCCTGGGGCTTGGCCAGCTTAAGAGCGCCCTTCTTGATGTCATCGTTGGCGGCGGCGTTGTCGACGACGATGATGCGCTCGGCCTGAACCTTGGTGGTCCAGGTAAAGACGACCTGGCCGTGCAGCAGACGGTAATCAAGACGTGCGAGGACGATCTTGGCGGGACCGGAGCTGTGACGGGACGCCTTGGCCTTCTTGGCGGGAGCCGCGGCAGCCTCGACCGGTGCGTTGGGGTTGGTCAGACCGGTGCGGGCCTCGTTGATGAGGGCTGCGAGCTCGGCACCCTTGACGGGGACGGGGCTCATAGCGAGCGTGAGCGCCAGCGGGATGTTGAAACCGCTGACAACCGTGAACTTCGTGCCGTTCTTGGAAAGCTCGACCATGTTGTTGTTGACCGAGCTGCCGAGCATATCGGTCAGCACATAGACGGTGTCGTCCGCGTTGAACGTGGCGATCATAGCCTCAACCTTATTGGTGATGGGCTCCTTGTCGTCACGAGCAAGCGACACGACGTGGACGTTCGACACGTCGCCGAGAACCATCTCGAGCGTGTCTTTGGCGCCTGCGGCCAGGCCGCCATGAGATGCGAGAATGATCTGATTCATCTTGCCTCCTCCTTTTCGTTATGGTCATTATAACGTCTTATACGTTGCTTATATTGCTAATTAGTATAAAGACCGTTCGCGGGTGAAAATCGACCGTTGACGGGTTTAACGCAATCGAAACGTTGGGGCTAGGTAGGCCGGCGCTGGCTGGATAACCCCAGATCAGACGCCTCACCAATCCCCTATCGCACGAAGTACCAGGGGCTTTCCTGCACGGTGGGCTCCAGCGCGATGCCGGTGCGCTCGCGGAACAGATCCATGTCCTGCGATTTCTCCGTCCACCACGCGTTGGGCTTAAAGGTCATGCTCTCAACGATATGGCCGACAAAGGCACTGTTGCGCAGCTTGGAGAAGTTAGTGTTCATGATCAGGATGGACGCGAGCACCAGCACGATGCCCAGGACCTTGATCGCGCCGGCGGGCTCGGCATAGATGCCAATACCGACCAGAACGGTCGCAACGGTTTCAAACGAAGCCACGACCGGCACCTTCGACGTCTCAAGATCCATCGAAAGGCCCTGCATATAGAAGATGTACGCAAGAGCCGTCGGAATAAAGCCAAAGCCCGCGAACAGCAGAATGAGCTGCGGGGACATTGCCGCGGCCACATCGGACCACGGAGCCGAAAGCACTGCCATAAAGCATCCGCCAAAGACAAAGCCCCAAAACGTCACCGCCAGCGGATGCAGCGTCTTGGTAGCCATACGGCTAAACACAGCCAGTAGCGCACCGCAAAGCCCGGCGATCACACCCGACACGACGCCCCAAGCCGAGAAATGGAAACCGGACAGGTCGCCGCTCGTCACCGCGAGCACGCAACCCACAATGTTAAAGACGATGGCGACGAGCTTGTTGGGGGTCACGTCCTCGCGATAAAGCACGCGGCCGAGCACGACGCCAAACACCGGCGAGGTGTAAAGCAGCACCGAGGCCGTGGACATGCCCACCTCGCCCATGCACTCGTAATAAAGCGTGTTAGCGGTGGCGAGGCCGATAATGCCAAGAAGCGCGCAGGGAACAAGCTCTTTAGGACTTGCCTTGAACAGTGACAGGGGACCCGATGCTTTTCCCTCACGATCGCCTCCCTGGCAACCCATGAACGCCAAGACCGGAGCCATTAAGACGGCACCCGACAACAGGCGAAAGGCCGCCATGCTCTGAGACGAAACACCCATGGCCGAGATGCCGTTTACAAAGATTCCGATGCTGCCCCACATAAGCGCGGCGATCAGCACCAGCACATAGCCCAGATTGCTTTTCTTCAACGCAGCCTCCTCGATATTGTTTCCAATATGTTTCGTACTACGTTATAGTCGTTATATACATTTTTCAAGACACAAATCGGCGAGCGGATAAGTGATCCGTTTTCCTCCGCCCCCAGCGGATTACTGGGCGGTTGCGGTGAAATAGTTCCTAAATAGAGGCTTCAAGCCCCCAAGCAGGAACTATTCCACCGCAACTTATGAGGACATCGAGCTGTTAGGCCGCTCTATCCCCTAGTAGTCCAGCTTCCACATGTAGCGGCGCGTCATGTAGTCCTTGTGGGTGACGGCGGAGAGCGCACGCATGTAGACGTTGTTGAGAATCGGGGCAAAGATCAGGTGGTTGAAGTACTCGCTCACGCTGTCCTTGATGTCGTTGAGGCCGAGCTCCTTGGCGTCGAGCTGATAGACGCGCTCGCCACCGTACTGGTTGACGAAGCGGATGCCGCGCTCGTCGTTGCAGCGGCTGCGGCCGACGCTGATGAGCTGGAACAGCGAGGTGCGCTTGTCCAGGATCTCGAAGGGGCCGTGGAAGAAGTCGCAGGTGTTGATGGTGCAGGAGTCGATCTGCAGCATCTCCTGAACGTTGCAGATGCTAAAGACGTAGGCGGCACCAAAGAGCGGGCCCTGAGCCATGACGTTGATGCAGGGCTTGTCGGCGTTCTGCTCGGCCCACTTGGCAGCGAGCGGACGGGTGTACTCGACGGCCTTGCGATAGATGGGGTCGACCAAGTCGAACGCGGCCATAGCGGTCTCGTACTCGGCATAGCCCTCGGTCTGCTGCGTAAGCTCCATGGCGATCATGGTCACGACGGCGGAGTTGGTGCGGCCCATGCAGGACTCGTCGACGGCCAGGCTGTCGTACTGGATCTTGTAGTCGCAAACCTCGGTGAGACCGGACTCGTCAACATAGATGGCGATGGTGCTGGCGCCGTGGTCCTTGGCGACCTGAGCAGCGACGATGGTCTCCTTGGTGCCGCGCATGGACACGACGACGGCCAGGGTGTTCTCGTTGACGTAGGCCGGGGTGGCGTGCACGAACTCGTTGCTGGTGTAGCTGGAGCTCACGACCTGCGTGGCCTCGTGCTCCATAAAGTACTGAGCAGGATAGTTGCCGCCGTTGGATCCGCCGGCGCCAATCCACACGACGCGCTTGATGCCGCCCTTGTCAGCCTTGTCAGCCAAAACCTGGGAGACGACGTCCTTAACCTGTTCCTGAGTAGTCATCGTGCATCAGCCTTTCTTCTCGTTTGATGCTCTCGATGGCATACAAGTTACATACATGTTTTGGTTATGTCGACTAGTTGTATGCTATATTTGTCTTAGATATTTTGCTGATGCGGTTTTCGACAACTGGCTACCAGCGGTTTTGTTGTTGTATTGAATACATGCTTGCTTAGATAGGCATACAAGTTAGATACAGGTTGATCACATGAACGCTTCGTCTAAAAAGAAACTGAACCAATACGAGCGCTTGGCGGGCATGTTGCGTGACCGCATCGCCGCCGGCATCTACGCACGCGGAGACAAGCTGCCGTCCGAGATGGAACTCATGGACGAATCGGGGCTGTCGCGCAGCACCGTGCGCCACGCCCTTAAGGTTCTCGTTGATGAGGGCCTGGTGCGCACCGAGCGCGGGCGTGGCGCCTTTGTGGCCGACACGCCCGCACTCCACGAGAACAACCTAGTGTTTTCGAGCTATACCAAGCAGGTCGAAGGTCAGGGCATGAAGCCCACCACGCGCACCGTGGACTCGGGCTTTGCCAAGGCGGCCGGCAGCATAGCTAAGTTCTTTGACGCCGCCGTGGGCAGCAAGCTCGTCAAACTTGTCCGCCTGCGCTACCTGGACGACGTGCCGCTGTGCCTGGAGACCACCTACCTGCCGCCAAGCTTCGAGACGCTCATCGATCGCGATATCAACGGTTCGCTCTACGCGACGCTGCGCCAAGAATTCCATCGCGCGCCAGCACAGGGACATAAGACCTTTGAGGTGTGCTATGCCTCGCAAAACGAGGCGTTTTTGCTCAACGTCGAGCGCGGGCAGGCGCTGATCCTGATCACCGACTACGTCTACGACACCGACGGCCGACCGCTCCATGTCTCTAAGCGTATCCAACGCACCGACCGCGCCAAATACACCGAGCCAATCGGCTAACCTGCCAAAATAAACCTGTCCCTAAATGGTAGGTTTGGGGAGGTCGGGGAACCAGGTTGGTTTGGGTTGGTTGGGTGTGCGCTCGGCTAGGACCAGCTCCATCCAGCACATGTCGTACCAGCGGCCGAACTTTTGGGCACAGCGATCGAAGGTGCCCACCAGGCGATATCCCATATGAGCATGGAAATCCTGACTGTTGTGCGTCAGGTACTCGTCGTCCTTGTCGTGCGGCACGGCGATGAGGGCGCACATATTGGTGATGCCCATCGCGATCAGGCACTGCTTGAGCGCAGCGTGCAGCTTGCGACCCAGCCCGCCATGGCGCACATCGCGTGCCAGGTAGATCGACGTCTCGACCGACCAGTCGTATGCCTCGCGGCTGTTAAGCGGACTCACGTAGGCATAGCCTACCGGACGCCCGTCCAACTCCATCACCAAATACGGATAGCGCTTGAGCGTACGCTCAATACGCCCGGCGAACTCCTCAACGCTCGGCACCTCGTATTCGCAGGTAATCGCCGTCTGGCGCACATACGGCTCATAGATGGCAAGCAACGCCGGCGCATCATCGGGCGTCGCCAGGCGAATCGTCGGCTCGGACATCTCGGTCATACAACCCTTCCCCCTCAAAAACAGAAGCCGCCTTGCGCCAAACCCAGCGCAAGGCGGCCCCCCGTCATTACATCAGGCTACAGGACAGCCGCCAACGCGTCGATATCCTCCTGCGTCGTGGCCCAGCTGGTGCAAAAACGCACCACCGTGTGGGTATCGTCATACTTTTCCCAGTACTCGATCGCCGCATGCTCGCGAATGCGGGCCATGTCCTCGTTGGACAGAATCACGAACTGCTGGTTGGTCGGCGTCTCCAAGAAGAACTGGTAGCCGTGCTCGTGCAGCACGCGGCGCAGCGCCTGAGCGGTCTCAATCGCCTGGCGACCAATCTCAAAATACAGGCCATCGGTAAAGAGCGCCTCAAACTGCACGCCCGTCAGGCGGCCCTTGGCAAGCAGCGCGCCGTGCTGCTTAATGCGCGGAATGGGGTGCGCCGGCGCGTGCATGCCGCAGAACACCACGGCCTCGCCGCAGAGCGCGCCGCACTTGGTGCCGCCGATGTAGAACACGTCGCACAGCTGCGCCAGCTCGGGCAGGGTGATATCGCACTCATCGGCTGCCAGCGCATAGGCCAGGCGAGCACCGTCAACAAACAGCGGAATCTCGCGCTTCTGGCACACCGCGTGAATCGCCGCGAGCTCGGCCTTGGAGTACAGCGTGCCGTACTCGGTCGATAGGCTCATGTACACGGCACCCGGGAACACCGTGTGCTCGTAGCTCTCGTTTTCGTAGAACACCTGGAAATAGTTCTCGAGGTCCTCGGCGTGCATCTTGCCCTCGTAGCCGGGGATGGTGAGCACCTTGTGGCCGCCAAACTCGATGGCGCCCGCCTCCTGGCAGGGGGCAAGGGCCCGCAGGATTGCCACGGTGCTCGGCCTCAGGGCAGGCGACATGGCCAGTCTCGGCAGCAACGACGCCCTCGTACGGCGCGAGCAGCATGTCGATCACCGTCGCGTTGGCCTGCGTGCCGCCTACCAGCAAAAACACGTCGGCATCGGGAGCCTGGCAGGCCTCGCGAATAAGTTGCTTGGCACGCTCGGTATGCGCATCGGTGCCGTAGCCGGGCTGCGGCTCCATATTGGTGTCGACGAGCGCCTGCAGCACTGCCGGATGTGCGCCGTGGGAATAATCGTTGTTAAACGCGAGCATGGCAATCCTCTCTTACCGGGTATCGGCCAGATGATTCAAACGGAGCTATTGTACGCCGTTGGGATAGGCAATGCGCGCGGCAAGGCACTCAAGTGCCAGTACCAGGGCAAAACCGCAGCTCACGTCACTCAAAAAGTGCGCACCTATCACGATGCGCCCAAAGGCGACGAGCGCCGCGATCACAGCCGCCGCCCAAAAAATCACGCGGCTACGCGACGGTTTTTCCTTAAAGGCTGCCGCGGGAAGCCCGGCGAGCATAAGGCCGATCGCCGCATGCGCCGTGTGTCCGCTCGCAAACGACTTGAACCCGTCCTTGATCACGCCGGCGGCGATATAGGTCCACTTGTCGGGATTGCCGATCACCCACCACGGCTGAAAATTGAGCCCCGGCGTGACCTCGATCACGCGCATGCGCGGGCGCGACCACAGTGGCTTGACGATCACGTTGAGGATGATGGCCTGAGCGATCCACACGGCAAGCACCATCAACGCCCAGCGCGTGAGTTCGTCGGGCTCGGTCGTGCGCGTGAGGCGATAGACGATAAGGTTGGCGACGATGGCCAGCACAAACGTCAGCACCAACTGAACCGCGATGAGCTTGCCGCCGACACGCAGCGATCCGATAATCTCGTAGCCGGCTAGGCCAACGTTGACGAGGATGCCGAGCACGGCGAGCCATTTGCTCTCCCTGGAGTCGGGACGCACCGCGCGTACGAGCATAACGCCCGCGCTGGGCGTCGAACCGCCCCCGCGCCGCCCGCCTCGATAAAGCGGCCGTACATGCTGCCGATGTTGAACAGCGCACTCGAGATTTGATAATCAAAGAAGCTGCCCACGCCCAGACAAAGGCACAGGACAACCGCGATAATGGCGACATCTTTCTTATAGATGTATCCGAACATGCTTTCCTTTCGATGGGACTGGAATCAACCTGCGAGGTAGCGGGGCAAAGAACAACTGGCGGCCCCGCCACGCCCCTACTTGTTAGTCGTCGTCGCTCGCGCCCAACTGCTGCAGCAGCATGAGTGCCGCCGCCACCGGGCCGGTGCCGTCGTTGGCGTCGAGGCCGCGACCCAAGCCGCTGCCCGCACCGGCGCCCGCCTTGTAAGGCACCGACAGTTTGCGGCTCTTGGGGAAGTTCACCGCGCCATAGCGGGTCTTTAGTTCAAAGGCCACTTTCTTGGGCACGTCGACGCCCAAAAACGTGATGCGTCCACCGCTGAGCGTGACGCTCTCGAGCCCCAGGCGCTCGCCGCGAATACGGATGCGCGCGCGGTTGAACAGGTTGAGTCCCGCCAACGGCAGCCGGCCCCGGGCGGCCCCGGGCCCCCCCCGCGAGCAGCAC
>UQEO01000049.1 GCA_900540095.1 uncultured Collinsella sp. | reverse complement strand
TGGGCAGGCTGGGGCGGGGTGGACAGGGCCGGCGGGCGCGAAAAGCCGCTGGCCGTCGACCTAGGCGACCGCGTGCGTGCTCTGGGCTGCGCGCTCACCATGCAGGGCTCGGGCATTTCCAACGTAGATATCGCCGGCATCGACATGCGCCTGGAAGAGGACGGCTTCATTACCATCGGCACCGGCGCCACCGATAACGGCATGGGCGTCGATACGATCCTGGCGCAGATTGCCGCCGAGGAGCTGGGCGTTGAAAGCTCGCTCATTGTGGTGCGCGGCGTGGACACCGACGTGTCGCCGTTCGACGCCGGCTCGTTCGCGGGCCCCGGGGCGAAACGGGCCCAGAGCAGTACGCGAGCTCGGGCACGTACGTGACGGGTCTGGCAGCCAAGAACGCCGCGACGGAGCTGCGCGAGAAGATCTGCGCCAAGGCCGCCCAGATGTGGGACGTGGACGCCGCCGATGTTGTCTTTGATGGTCAGTACGTGCGCCTGTCCGACGAGCGTGCCGCGCGTGAGCAGAACCGCTACCTCACGCTGCGCGACTTTGCCAACCTGTGCGTCAAGAACATCGCGGGCGGCGACGCGCTCACCTCGCATGCCTCTGCCTGCCTGCCCGTTTCGCCTCCGCCGTTTATGGCCGGCATTGCCGAGGTGGAGGTCGACAAGGCCACCGGCAAGGTGACTGTGGTGGACTACGCGGCGGCCGTGGACTGCGGCACCGTGATCAACGAGGCGCTCGCGCGCGTCCAGGCCGAGGGCGGCATTGCCCAAGGCATCGGCCACGCGCTCTACGAGATTGTCGAGCACGACGACCGCGGCCGTCTGCGCACCGGCAACTTTATGAGCTACAAGCTGCCCACGCGCCTGGATATCGGCAGCATTCGCGTGGCCTTTGAGCCGAGCTACGAGCCGACGGGCCCGTTTGGCGCCAAGTCGATCGGCGAGGTCGTCATCAACACGCCGCTCGCCGCCGTGGCCTCGGCCGTGGCACACGCCACCGGCCACCAGGTTCGCTCGCTGCCGATCACGCCGGAGAAAGCGCTGCTGGGGGAGTAGCGGGTCAGCGAACAAGTCGTAATTGGCGGGGCGGGGCAACTCGTTCCGCCTTTTGCACTCGTGGTGAGGTCGTGAGCCTGTAAAAGGTGTGCGTGCGCTTGCCGTTCGTATCTGCTATCATTCCTAGTCTGTGCGCTCATGCGGGCGTGGCGGAATTGGTAGACGCGCCAGATTTAGGTTCTGGTGGGATTCCCGTGAAGGTTCGAGTCCTTTCGCCCGCACCATCGCACCTGCGTCGGCTCCCGCCGTCGCGACACTTTGTTGCATAAAGGTACCAGCACCTCAGATAAGCTGGGCAGTATGAGGAGGAACGTGTTGAACATCACCGCTTCTGACGTCAAGGACGCCAAGCTCACCGCTACGGTCACCATCCCGGCCGCCGACGTCGACGCCGCGATCAAGAAGGCCTACAAGGACACCGCTAAGAAGTACCGCTTCCCGGGCTTCCGCGCCGGCAAGGCTCCCCGTCCGGTCATCGACTCCGCACTTGGCGCCGAGGCTACCCTCGCTCAGGCCACCAACGACCTGATCGCCGCTAACGAGCCCGTCGTCCTCAACGAGCTGGACATCGTCCCCACCAAGAACGGTGACTACAAGGAGCTCGACCTCGCCAAGGATCACGAGGACTACACCTACGCCGTCGAGTTCTCCCTGCGCCCTGCTGCCGAGCTCTCCTCCTTCGACGCCGTCGAGATTGAGATGCCTCCCGCGGAGGTCACCGAGTCCGAGATCAACAACCAGGTCGAGATGCTCCTCAACTACCGTGCCACCTTCGAGGACGTCGAGGGTCGCGCCGTCGAGGCTGACGACTACGTGACCGTCGACCTCAAGGCCGTCGAGAACGCCGACAACTTTGCCGCCGAGGGCCGCATGCTCATCGCCGGTAGCGACAGCAACCCCAAGGAGTTCAACGAGGCCCTGATCGGCGCTAACGTTGACGACGTCAAGACCGTCACCTGGACCGACGAGGTCGAGGAGGGCGAGGAGGCCGAGACTCACACCGTCGAGGTCACCGTCAAGGGCATCAAGGTCCGCAACACCCCCGAGCTCACCGACGAGCTCGTCAAGTCCGACTTTGGCTTCGACAGCATCGAGGCCATGCGCGACGCCATCAAGATCGAGATCGAGCAGGACAAGGCTTCCCGCCTCCCGGCCGAGAAGGAGAACCGTTGCGTCTCCGCTCTCGCCGAGCGTCTGCAGCTCGACGAGATGGACGCCGACTACGAGCAGTCCGTCTTTGAGGAGCTCGGCCAGAACTTCCTGTCCAACCTCGCTGCCCGCGGCATGACGCTGGACACCTGGCTGCCCGCTTCCGGCCTGACCATGGAGCAGTTCATCGGCGACCTGCACAAGCAGGCCAACGACGTTGCCCGTGAGTCCCTGGCGCTCGACGCCCTCGCCCGTGAGCTCAAGATTGAGGTCACCGAGGACGACATCAACGCCGAGTTCGAGAAGGCCGGCGTCAAGGACGTCGAGGCTTCCAAGGCCGAGTTCATTGCCGATGGCCGCATGCCTGCCGTCCGCGAGTCCATCCGTCGCTCCAAGGCTGTCGATCACCTGGTCGAGAACGCCAAGGTGACCGAGGTCGACGAGACCGCCAAGGACGCCGAGTAATTCTCGCCACCTTGCCCGCGAGCGCATGGGTGCGCCCGTGATGGGGTAAAGTTATACACCGGTTATCCGGTTGCTTCGTACGGTGCCAGCCAATGCATAGCATGCGGGCACCGTACGTTTATCTAGAACCACTATTGGTCCGTAAGAGAAATGGAGATGCGTATGATCGCTAAGTTCGATTCCGCCCTCGTGCCATACGTTATCGAGCAGACGCCGCGCGGCGAGCGCAGCTACGATATCTATTCGCGCCTGCTCAACGACCGTATCATCTTCTTGGGCGAGGAGATTAACTCCGTCAGCGCCAACCTGGTCGTTGCCCAGCTGCTGCATCTTGAGAGCCAGGATGCCGAGAAGGATATCTCGCTCTACATCAATTCGCCCGGTGGCGAGGTCTACTCCGGCCTGGCGATTCTGGACACCATGAACTTCATTAAGCCGCAGGTCTCCACCATTTGCGTCGGTATGGCCGCGTCCATGGCCGCCGTGCTGCTTTCGGCCGGCGCTAAGGGCAAGCGCTTCTGCTTGCCGCACTCCAAGGTCATGATTCACCAGCCCAGCGGCGGTGCCCAGGGTCAGCAGACCGAGATCGAGATCGTGGCCGAGGAGATCAAGAAGACCCGTCGCGAGCTCAACCAGATCCTGTCCGACGCCTCGGGCCAGCCCATCGAGAAGGTCCAGGCCGATACCGAGCGCGACAACTACCTGACCGCTTCTGAGGCCCTCGACTACGGTCTGATCGACCGTATCGTCACCTCGCGTGATCTCGCCGCGAAGGACGCCTAGGATGGCAGGTAACATGCAGGACAACTTTGACGAGAACGGCAACCCCATCCGCTGCTCCTTTTGCGGAAAAGAGCAGGGCCAGGTTCGTCGCCTCGTAAAGGGCCCGACCAACATCTTTATCTGTGACGAGTGCGTCGCCGCCTGCTCCGAGATCCTTGAGGAGTCGCTGGCTTCGGACTTTATGGACGCTGCCCGCAACGGCAAGCTGCCGGGTTTCCTCAACGACCACGGCCAGGCTGCATCCCAGCCCGCCGTGGACCCCGAGACCGAGGGCTTTGAGCTTGAGGACGACCGCCAGGTCATCACACACGTCCCGACGCCGCACGAGATCTATGACGAGCTTTCGGCCTATGTTATGGGTCAGGAGGACGCCAAGCGCGCCATGTCGGTGGCCGTGTACAACCACTATCGTCGCGTGATCGAGGGCGGCGCCGCGGTGTCTGCCTTTGACGACGGTATGGGCTCGCAGTTCGACGACGATATGGACGAGGTAGAGCTCGCCAAGTCCAACATTTTGCTGCTCGGTCCCACCGGTACCGGTAAGACGCTGCTCGCCCAGACGCTCGCACGTATCCTCGAGGTGCCGTTTGCCATCGCCGACGCCACCGCGCTTACCGAGGCAGGTTACGTGGGTGAGGACGTGGAGAACATCCTGCTCAAGCTTATCAATGCTGCCGATGGCGACATTGAGCGCGCTCAGGTTGGCATTATCTACGTGGACGAGATCGACAAGATTGCCCGCAAGGCCGAGAACCTCTCCATCACCCGCGATGTCTCGGGCGAGGGCGTTCAGCAGGCACTGCTTAAGATCCTTGAGGGAACGGTGGCAAGCGTTCCGCCCACCGGCGGCCGCAAACATCCCCAGCAGGAGCTGCTGCAGATTGACACGACCAACATCCTGTTCATCTGCGGCGGTGCCTTTGTGGGTCTGGACAAGATCATCGCCGATCGCGTGGGCAACAAGGGCGTGGGCTTTAACTCCGAGATCGCCGGCCCCACCTCGGTCGACGAGAACGACCTGCTGCGTCAGGTGCTCCCGCAGGACCTCAACGCCTTTGGCATGATTCCCGAGTTCGTGGGCCGTACGCCCGTCGTCACCCAGACGCAGGCGCTCGACGAGGACGACTTGGTGTCGATCCTGACCGAGCCCAAGAACGCCGTGGTGCGCCAGTATCGTAAGATGTTCCAGCTCGAGGACGTTGAGCTTGAGTTTGAGGATGCCGCCCTGCACGAGATCGCCCGCATGGCGCTCGCCCGCAAGACCGGCGCCCGCGGCCTGCGCTCCATCTGCGAGGACGTGCTGCAGCAGACGATGTTCGACCTCCCCAGCGAGGAGGGCGTTTCCAAGGTCGTCGTGACCGAAGCCTCCGTAAAGGGCGAAGAACAGCCCCAACGCATCTACGGTTAAATAGCTTGAATCCAGGCCCCGCGGCAACCACCGCGGGGCCTGCCATTCAGGGACAGGTTTATTTTGGTCGGTTTTATATGGGCAAATGTCGTTTCCCCTGATAAAACCTACCAAAATAAACCTGTCCCTTTTCGGCAGGTATGCCTGTGCTATTCTGTGAGATTGTCAAGTTAGTACCTTCAGACTGAAGTAATCGATACCTAAGGCGTGTCCGCCTGCTTGGTTTTCGTAGATTCCGCACGAGCCGAAGAGCACTAAATGTGCTCTTCGTGCGAGCCCAGGACCTGACCGAGCGAAAACCAAGCAGGCGGACACGCCGACGGGCAAGGGAGAGATATATGGAAGAGATGCCCAAGAACTACGATCCGTCGACCAACGAGCCGGCGATCCTGCAGAAGTGGCTCGACGGCGGCTACTACAAGCGCCGCGAGGGCGTGGGCGACTGCACCGTCACCATTCCGCCTCCCAACGTTACCGGCAAGCTTCACATGGGTCACGCTACCGACGACTCCATCCAGGACGCCATCATTCGTATGGCCCGCATGCGCGGCAAGTCCACGCGCTGGGTGCTCGGAACCGATCACGCCGGTATCGCCACGCAGACCAAGGTCGACAAGAAGCTCAAGAGCGAGGGCATCAGCCGCCTGGAGATCGGTCGCGACAAGTTTGTCGACGCCTGCTGGGATTGGACCCACGAGTACGGCGGCATCATCGTTGAGCAGATCAAGCGCATGGGCTGCTCCGTCGACTTCGACAACGAGCGCTTCACCATGGACGAGGACTACGCCCGGGCCGTGCGCAAGGTGTTCTGCGACTGGTACCACGACGGCCTGATCTACCGCGGCAAGCGCATCGTCAACTGGTGCCCCAACTGCACCACCGCCATCTCGGACGACGAGGCCGAGTACAAGGACGAGAAGGGCCATCTGTGGCACCTGCGCTATCCGCTGACCGAGCCGGTCAACGGCCAGGACTACATCGTCGTCGCCACCACGCGCCCCGAGACCATGCTCGGCGACACAGGTGTCGCCGTCTCCCCGAAGGACCCCGAGAAGGCCGCCTTCGTGGGCAAGACCGTCAAGCTTCCCATTGTCGACCGCGAGATCCCCATCTTTGAGGATTGGCATGTCGATGCCAACTTTGGTTCCGGCTTCGTTAAGGTCACCCCGGCCCACGACCCCAACGATTACGCCATGGGTCAGGCCCACGACCTTCCGCAGATCAATATCTTCGACGAGCACGCGGTGGTCGTCGAGGGCTATGGCGAGTTCACCGGCATGACCCGCGAGGAGTGCCGCGAGGCGGTCATCAAGTGGTTCGACGAGCACGGCCTACTCGATCACGTCGAGGAGCACGACCACTCCGTCATGCACTGCTACCGTTGCGATGCCGCGCTTGAGCCGTGGCTTTCTGAGCAGTGGTTCGTCGCCGTCGACAAGCTCAAGGGGCCGGCGCTCGACGCCGTCAACTCCGGCAAGGTCACCTTCCACCCCGCGCGCTGGACGCAGACCTACACCACCTGGATGGAGAACCTCAAGGACTGGTGCATCAGCCGCCAGCTGTGGTGGGGCCACCGCATCCCCGTGTTCTACTGCGAGGACTGCGGCTGGGAGGACGCCCTTACCGAGGACACCGACGTGTGCCCCAAGTGCGGCGGCCATCACGTGCACCAGGACGAGAACGTGCTGGACACCTGGTTCAGCTCGCAGCTGTGGACCTTTGCCACGCAGGGCTGGCCGCAAAAGCCGGAGCTGCTCGAGGGCCATCACCCCACGACGGCGCTCGTCACCGCGCGCGACATCATCGCGCTGTGGGTCGCCCGCATGGTTATGAGCTCGCTGTACTTCCTGGACGAGGTGCCGTTTAAGGACGTCGTCATCTACCCGACGATTCTTGCCAAGGACGGAAGCCGTATGTCCAAGTCCAAGGGCAACGGCGTTGACCCCATGGACCTCATTGGCATGTACGGCGCCGACGCCATGCGTTACAACCTGCTGACGCTCTGCACCAACAACCAGGACGTCAAGTTTGACGCGAACATCGATAAGAAGACCAAGAAGCTCATCGACAGCCCGCGTACCGACCAGGCTAAGTCGTTTGTGACCAAGATCTGGAACGCCAGCCGCTTCCTGCTTATGAACATGGAGGGCTACACGCCCGGCGAGCCCGTCGTGGAGACGCCGGCCGACGCCTGGATGTTCAGCCGCCTGGCAAAGGCCGTGAAGATGGTCACCGAGGGTATTGAGAACTATACCTTTGGCGATATGGCCCGCGGCGTGCAGCAGTTCTTCTGGAACGAGGTCTGCGACTGGTACGTCGAGGTCACCAAGGCCCGCCTGAAGGGCGAGGGCCGTCTGCAGGCCCAGCGCAACCTGATCTTTGTGCTCGATACCTCCATTCGCCTGATGCACCCGCTCATGCCGTTCGTTACCGAGGAGATTTGGGACAACATGCCGGCGAGCGTGCTCGATCTGGACGCCGAGGGTAACGTTGATCGCGCCGATGCGCTCATGATCGCCAGGTGGCCTGAGCCCGCCGACTACGCGAAGTATGTCGATGAGCCCGCCGAGCGCGCGTTTGAGCTGTGCCGCGCCGTCGTTTCCGCCGCCCGCGCCACGCGTTCGCGTTATCGCTTGAGCCCCAAGGCCGAGCTCGACGTGGTCGTGCGCGCCGGTGCCGATGACATCGAGAAGCTCGAGAGCCTGCGCTCGACCATTGAGCCGCTGGCGAACACCGCTTCGCTGGTCATGGGTACCGACGTTGAGAAGCCTGCCGCGAGCATCGCCGTGGTCGACAGCGGCGTCGAGGTCTTTGTGGTGCTTGAGGGCAAGGTCGATCTTTCGGCTGAGAAGGCGCGCCTGGAGAAGGAGATCGCCGCGGCCCAGAAGGAGCTCGCCGGCTGCGAGAAGACGCTTGCCAACGAGGGCTTTGTCGCCAAGGCCGCGCCCGCGGTGGTCCAGAAGAAGAGGGACCGTGCAGCTGAGCTCAAGGAGATCCTGGCGGCGCTGAACTCGCAGGTTGCTGACTTCTCGTAGGTCTAACTTGGGGGCGCGTCCCGATGCTTTGCTCTCCGCTGCGGACAGTCCTGCGCAAGACGGACAGCACATTAAGTGCTGTCCTTTGCGTGCGGAACTTGCGGCGAGCAAAGCATCGGGCCGCTCCTAGTGCGGTAACGTGGTTGTTTGCAACTGGTAGGTTGGGGCCACTGGGTTGTGGCCTTGATCTTGCTGCAAGCGGGTAAAGGCTGATATTGTCAACGCGAGGGGCTCATTCTTTTTGATGGGCCTCTTTTTCTGTTATGGGGGACTTTGGGTTATGGCTAAGCGTTCTGGGTCGTATGTCGTTCCTTTTTCGTTTGATTTGCTTTCGTTTGGTGAGACTGTGGGGCTGGCTGCTGATACGGGGCGGATTTCTGGGGATGCTGGGCCTCTGCTTGAGACGGTTGTCGATATGCTCGATGAGCTGGGGCGTCCGGATGAGTATTTCGATTGCATTCAGGTTGCCGGTACCAATGGCAAGACTTCGACTACGCGTTTTTCGGCTGCTATCCTTCGCGGCGAGGGGCTCAAGACCGCGCTGTATACGTCGCCGCAGCTGGTGCGCTATCCTGAGCGCATGGAAGTCGATGGACGCGTCGTGAGCGATGAGGCGTTTGCCCGTGGCGTTTCTGCCGCTGTTGAGGCGGGACGTCGCGTGAATGCGCACCGTGTGGCGGCGGGGGAGCGCGCCTATACCATCACGCCGTTTGACCTGCTGACGGCCGCCGCACTTGTGGTGTTTGCCGAGGCCGCGGTGGATGTTGCCGTGCTCGAGGTTGGCATGGGCGGACGCTGGGATGCTACGAGTGCGACCGACCCCGTGGCCGTTGCCATCACAGGCATCGGGCTCGACCATACACGCATTCTCGGAGATACGCTCGAGGCCATTGCGGGGGAGAAGGCTGCGGTAATTAAGTCTGGGCGCCTGGTTGTGCTGGGCGAGGGCACGCACGAGGCGAGCGTTCAGCGCGTGATGGATACCCGCTGCCGCGAGTGCGGTGTGGTGCCACTCGTGGTGAGCCACGCCACGACTAAGGTGCCGGCGCATGTTGGCGATACGGTGGAGTTCAGCTGCACCACGCCGCGTGCGATCTATACGACGAGCATGGTTAAGCCGGCGTATCAGCCGCAGAATGCAGCGTGCGCGATTATGCTTTGCGAGGGGTATCTGGGTCGCGAGCTCGATCACGATGCGTTGGATGCATCGCTTATGGGTTGCCCCACGCCGGGTCGTTTTGACGTGCTGGGGACCGATCCACTCAAGCTGATCGATGCCTGTCATAACCCCCAGAGCTGCGAGAACTTTGTGAGCGCGCTGGACGAGATAGATCCGTGCGTCGAGAATCGCCCCACGCTGCTGTGTGCCGCGCTGGCCGACAAGGATGTGGCGGGTATCGTCGACGTGCTGATTCCAGCCTTCCCGCGCGTGGTCGTAACCCAGACCGATTCCGATCGCGCCCTACCGGCAGAGGAGCTTGCTGCCCTGGTGGGTGCCGATAAGCTTGCGGGCGTATACCCGAGCGTGTCCGAGGCCCTCGCTGCCTTCGATGCCGCAGGCGAGCCCTTCGTAGCAGCCGGCACTATCACCCTAGCCGGCGAAGTAGCCGGCCTGCTGCGCTAACCCATCCCCTCAGCAGTTGCGGTGAAATACGGACTGTTTTACAAGCCAGAAGCCTCAAACAGGCCGTATATCACCGCAACTCAAAAGCAGTCAATTTGGGACGGGGCTTTTTTGGCTGCCCTGTGCCCCGAGTCGACTCGCTTGCCATGAAATTGGCCTGTCTACTACGTTTGACCGGTTACCCTCGACCACACGGAACATTGCGAAATTAAAACCGCAGGTAGACGGCTTGCGGATTTTGCGAAAAGTCGGTTATGGTCGACCCATGCGGGTTAAACGTAGTAGATAGGCCGTTTTTGTGGCGACATTCATGTGATGCGGCAAAGGGGCTGTCCCTTTGCCGCATTGCCTAGTCTAGGCGGACTGGATCGTGGGGGTAGGCGTTGAGAATCTCGACGCCGGACTCGGTCACCAAGGCCAAGTCCTCGATGCGGACGCCGGTGTGACCGGGGAGGTAGATGCCCGGCTCGATGGAGAAGGTCATGCCCGGCTCGACAACCTGCTCGTTGACAAGCGAAACGTCACCTGGCTCGTGGTCCTGCAGGCCGATCGAGTGACCCAGGCGATGCGTAAAATACTGCCCATAGCCCGCGTCCTCAATCACGTCGCGCGCTGCACGGTCCAGGTCGCACATGCGAACGCCCGGTGCTATGAGTGCCTCGGCGGCCTCGTTGGCACGGCGCACGATGTCGTAGATGTGTGCTGTCTCCTCGTCTGGCTCGCCCCAAAAGAACGTGCGCGTCATGTCCGAGCAGTAGTTGCGATGGCGTCCGCCAATATCGAACAGTACCACGTCGCCGCGCTTGAGTACCGTATCGTCGGGCTCGTGGTGCGGGTCGCCGGCGTTGGCGCCAAAGCTCACGATGGGCGGAAAGCTAAAACCCTCGCTGCCGTGCTTGCGGTACAGACCGAGCATCTGATCGGCAATTTCGCGCTCCGTCACGCCTTCATGGACGAGCTTGATGGCGTCGGCCATCACGGCGTCGTTGGCGGCAGAGGACGCGCGCATAAGCTCCTGCTCGGTAGCGTCTTTGTAGGTGCGTGCGGCGGTGACGGCAAAGTCGCCAAGGAAGAACTCGCTGGCTGCGCGGCGCTCCATGAGCGGCATCAAAAAGCCGGAGCGCATAACGGTGTCGATGCCGAGCGGTTTGGTCGGATCGACCTCGCGAACGATGGCGTCGGCCACGACGTCGGTATCGGTGTGGTACGCGACGCGGGCATTGTCATACTCGGGCAGCTGATGCAGCGCGTTGACCAAGATTACGGGCTCGCTATCGCGTGCGAGCAGCACGCCGCAAAAACGCTCGAACATATCGGCATAAAAGCCGGTCAGGTAATAAATCGACCACGGGTCGTTTACGAGCAGCTGTGCGCCGGGGTGCTGAGCCTCGAGCGCATCGAGCACGCGCGCCACACGCTGGTCATCGACATGTGCCATGAATCATCCTTTCGCTAGGCTGCCACCATGGTATCCCAAGCGCCCCCACATAAGTTGCGGTGAAATAGTTCCTGTTTGCCGGGGTAATGGCCTAAAACAGGAACTATTCCACCGCAACTGCAGAGGGGGATGAAGTCCCGTTCTAAATGCGCTGCTTAGGCTGGGTCGATGTCCATGCTGGCGATTAGGTTGATATTGGTGTTTAGGAGGTTCTCTAGCACGACGTCGCCCATGCGGATGGGGGCCTCGACGACCAGACCGCGGATGAGGTCCATGGCTTGGGCGTGGAGTTCTAGCGGGATGGCTTCGGATGTGCGGACGGGGAGCAGGGCTTCGTCGCCGCCAGATACTGCTACGGTGGTGGTGAGCACACGCATGGGGCATGTGAGCTCCTGATGTGCGAACGTATCGCCGCGCGGGCAGTTGTTGCCGACCACGGATCGCACTTCCACCACGGCGTCATTGGCGTCGCGCTCCACCTCTACGGTCAGAAGGCATTCGGATGGGCAGGTCGTGCAGTCGAGCTGCAGCGTCTCGGTCGTATTCGTGCTCATGAGCTATGCCTCTTCAACGGGATCGACGGACAGGACAATTTCGCTAGCACCTAGGTCGAGTGCGCGCTGAATCACCTTTGGCGGCAGCGGGAAGCTCTCCATGATGCTCGGTTTAAACTGGCGGACCTTGCCTGCAAACAGTTCTTCGTCGCCTGCCAGAATGCGCACGCGGGCGGCATCGACTGGCCGGCGCACGCGGAAGTTGAGCTTGGTGAGCGCCACGGCCGTAATGCGTCCCGGCAGCGCGTATCCTGCAATGCCGGCGGGGGAGACGGTGATCCCGCAGCCAGTGTCCGCGACCGCGTCCGTCTCGGCTCCGCCACCTAGCGCGTACGCCGCTGCAGCTGCGCCAGCCCTCTCGGACTCGGTCGTCACGTTGTCGGCTAGGTCGTGCACATGCAGCACATTGCCGCAGGCAAAGATGCCCGGCACGCCCGTCTGCAGGCTCTGGTCCACCACGGCGCCGCGCGTATGTGGGTCAAGCTCAACGCCCGCGGCAAGCGAAAGCTCGTTCTCGGGAATTAGCCCCACCGAAAGCAGCAGCGTGTCGCACGGAACGATGCGCTCCGTCCCGGCAATGGGCGCCAGGTGCTCGTCGACCTGGCTTACCTCGACGGCCTCCACGCGGTCGTGCCCGATCACGCGTGTGACGGTGGTGGACAGGTGCAGCGGAATTCCAAAGTCGTCTAGGCAATTCTTGACGTTACGGCGCAGGCCGTTGGCGTACGGCATGAGCTCGTACACGCCCTCGACGGAAATCCCCTCGAGCGTGCACCGGCGCGCCATAATAAGTCCGATGTCGCCCGAGCCCAAAATGACGGCGCGCGAGCCGGGCTTGAGGTTTTCGATATTGATGTATCGCTGCGCCAGTCCGGCCGTAAATACGCCAGCGGGACGGCTACCGGGAATCTTGATCTCGCTGCGGGTGCGCTCGCGGCAGCCCATGGCAAGGACGACCGCGCGTCCGGTGAGCTGTAGCATGCCGTTGCGACTCATGAGCGTGACGGTGTGGACCGCGGTGTTTTCCGTAGGCTCGCCCGAATCAATCCCAATCACCATGCTGTTCAGGAACAGCGCAATGTCGGTTGCGCGCACCTGGTCGATAAAGCGCTGCGCGTACTCGGGACCGGTGAGCTCCTGTTTAAAGTGCGACAGGCCAAAGCCGGGGTGGATGCACTGGCGGAGGATTCCGCCCAGATGCTGCTCACGCTCCACGATGGCCACGTGCGCGCCGACCTTGTGCGCGGCAAGCGCGGCCGCCATGCCGGCGGGGCCGCCTCCGATAAGGACCACGTCGAAGGCCCGCGTCTGCATCGCCTCGGTAGCTTCTGCTTCCGCGTGTCCATCGCGCATATTAAACGCCGCCATCCTAGCGCACCCCCTTCAGCGGTCCCTCGACCAGCCAAGACCCGGCATCCTCCAACAGCACTTCGCTGGGGTCGCAGCCCAGCTCGCGCGCCAGGATCGCCACCACGCGGCTCTGGCAAAAGCCACTTTGGCACCGACCCATGCCGGCGCGGCAGCGGCGCTTGACGCCCTCGACCGAAACCGCGCCCGGGTGGCGTCGAATCGCGGCAACGATCTCGGCCTCGGGCACCGTCTCGCAGCGGCAAACGATCTGCCCCCACGCGGGATCGGACTCAATGAGCTCCTCCTTGCGCGTCAGCGGTGCGCGGTCAAAGTCGTCCGGTGCGCGGCGAATTGGGTTCCAGTCCGCCCGCTCGCGCAGCTCCACGCCCGCCTCACGCATCACAAGCTCCACACGCTCGGCAATGGCCGGCGCACTCGCCACGCCCGGCGACTGAATGCCCGCCGCCTGGAAAAGCCCTGGCACCATGGCCGACTGTCCAATTAAGAAGTCGTTCGTTCCCTGAATGACCGGACGCCCGCCGGCAAATGCGCGCACCACGCGGCGCGTGTCCAGATCGGGCACCAGCTTTCGTGCACCGGTCAGCAGCGCGTTTACATCGCTCGCATAGGTCTGCGTGTCGCCCGGCTCGCGCACGGCAGCCGTGGCGGTGATCACGGTGTTGCCGTGCACAGTGCCCGTCACGATAACACCCTTCGACACCGGCGTCGGCACGGGGTAGAGCGGCATGAGCGTGCGCGGCTCCTTGTCCAGCACCACGATGTTGCCCTGGCGCCAGACCATCTGAAACTCTTCGGCACCGGCCATATGCGAGATGTCGGCGGCGCCGTTGCCTGCGGCGTTGATCAGGTAG